>CAMDEV010000096.1 GCA_945896925.1 Auritidibacter sp. Marseille-P8566 | reverse complement strand
ATCTTGCCATTGACTTATCTATGCGGGGCACTCCCTAAGGTAAAAGGGGCAGGCGTAGAATTAGAGACATGACGATTGAACAGACTCGCAAACTTGTTACTTCGATTCCTGGACCTAAGTCTCAGGCTCTGCACCAGAACAGGCTGCAGCATGTTGGCCACGGTGTTGGTGCAACTCTCCCGGTATACATCGATTCAGCTCATGGAGCGATCCTTGTTGATGTTGATGGCAACCAGTTCATTGACATGGGATCAGGTATCGGTGTTACCACTATCGGACACACCAATGAGGGTGTCGTAAAGGCAGTTAGCGAACAAGTAGCAAAGCTAACCCACACTCTATTCACTGTCACTCCCTACGTTCCTTATGTTGAGGTTTGTGAAATCCTCAACAGACACATGCCAGGAAACTTTGTAAAGCGTTCAGCGCTATTCAATTCAGGTGCTGAAGCAGTTGAAAACGCAATCAAGCTTGCCCGCAAGTTCACTAAGCGCAATGAAATTGCAGTCTTCGACCACGCTTACCACGGTAGAACAAACCTAACTATGGCGATGAACTTCAAGAACATGCCTTACGCAGATGGCTTTGGTCCATTCGCAGGCTCTGTTACTCACGTACCTATGTCTTACCCATTCCATGACCCAGAAGGAATGACTGGAGAAGAGGCTGCTCAACGCGCCATCAACTACATGGAGAAGCGCATTGGCGGCAAGAACCTAGCTGCAGTTGTTATTGAACCAATCCAAGGTGAAGGTGGCTTCATCGTTCCAGCACCTGGTTTCCTAAAGACTTTGAGCGAGTGGACTCACTCAAACGGAATTGTTCTTGTAGCGGATGAGGTTCAGGCTGGTATCGCTAGAACTGGTAAATGGTTTGCAAGCGAGTATGAAGAAGGTTTCGAACCAGACCTAATGACAATCGCTAAGGGTATCGCTGGTGGTATGCCTATTTCTGCAGTCACTGGTCGAGCTGAGATCATGGACTCATCTCACCCTGGTGGTATCGGTGGAACCTTCGGTGGTAACCCAGTCGCTGCAGCAGCCGCTGTTTCAGTTCTAAAGCAGATTGAAGCTGGTGGAGTCCTTGAGAAGGCAATTCACATTGAGAACATCATGAAGCCAAGACTTCTAGACCTAAAGGCTAAGTATCCAGTGATCGGTGAAATCCGTGGCCGTGGTGCAATGTTGGCTATTGAGTTTGTAGTGCCAGGAACTAGAACCCCTAACTCAGCAGCTGTCGATGCAATCGTCAAGCACGCTCACACCAACGGTGTACTAATTCTCAATGCTGGCACCTACGGAAACGTAATCAGATTCTTGCCTTCACTTGCAATTAGCGACGAGCTAATTTTTGAGGCTTTGACAGTCATCGAACAAGGTATCGCTTCGCTCTAAACCCAACAACGAATCAAAGAGGATTCAAATGCACTCCTACGCAGACAGAGATAGATTAGCTCAATTATTTGCTAAGGAGGTTTCTCTCTTCGAATCTAAGCATCCAAAATCAGCTGAATTACACAGCAAGGCTATGGGCCCACTAATGGGTGGTGTGCCAATGTCCTGGATGGCTAAATGGCCTGGCCCTCACCCTGTCTATGTATCAACAGCTAAAGGCTCTAGGTTCACAGATGTTGATGGAATCGAATACGTTGACTTCTGTCTCGGAGATACTGGTGCGATGGTTGGCCACTCCCCTGATGCGGCCATCAATGCAATTGCCAAGCAGCTAACCAAAGGCATTACCTTCATGTTGCCAACGGAAGACGCAGCGGTTGTCGGACAGACCCTCTCAGATCGTTTTGGTTTACCGAAGTGGCAGTTCACTTTGACTGCAACCGATGCCAACCGACATATCCTGAGATACGCCAGACACGTCACCGGCAGATCAAAAGTTGTTGTGCACGACTACTGCTACCACGGAACAGTTGATGAAACATTTGCAGTACTGGATGACCAAGGAAATACAGTCAGCAGAGAGAACAACATTGGCCCTCAGGTAGACCCAGCACAGACAACTATTGTTGTCCCATTCAATGATTTGGATGCAGCTGAGCAGGCCTTTGAAACCGGTGAAGTTGCAGCAATGCTAATTGAACCAGCAATGACCAACATCGGCATCGTGCTTCCAGAACCTGGCTATTTGGAAGGACTTAGAGCACTGTGCTCTAAATACGATGTGATCCTAATCATCGATGAAACCCACACTCTAAGTGAAGGCCCTGGCGGAATGACCGCTAGACGCCACTTAGAACCTGACGCAGTTGTGATGGGTAAGACAATTGGTGCAGGTATTCCTGCCGGTGCATTTGGAATGTCAGCAGAACTAACTAAGAGAGTTCAAGACAGTCTTCACCTTGAGCACATTGACGTAGGTGGTGTTGGTGGAACTCTTGCTGGCAACGCACTCTCCATGGCTGCGATCAGAGCAACCTTGACTGAGGTTCTAACCCCAGAGGCCTTCGTTGGAATGGAAGCTCTCTGTGATATCTGGACAGCTGATGTGCAAAGACTTATTGATAAATACTCTGCTCCTTGGCAGGTAAGTCAGCTGGGTTGCCGTGCTGAATACTCATTCAGACAAACCGCACCAAAGAATGGTCGAGAAGCAGCAGATGCAGATGACTTTGAATTACAGCAGTATCTTCACCTGCATGCACTAAACCGTGGAATCTTGATGACGCCATTCCACAACATGGCTTTGATGTCTCCAGCACATACTAAGGAAGATGTGGCTCGTCACACAGCACACTTCGAAGAAGCATTAACTTCGCTTTTTGCTTAGTGCTTCTTAGCTAGACGCTTGCGCTTTACCTCAGAGTTGATCTGAGTTGCCAACACAATAAAGATGGCAAGTAAGAAGACAGCACAGCCAATTACGTTAGCTTCAGCAGGAACACCGCGCGCTGCTGCCGTATACACATACCTAGGGAAAGTCATATCCGCACCAGCGTTGAAGTTGGTGATGATGAAGTCATCAAAGCTCAATGCAAACGAAAGTAGCGCTGCAGCTGAGATACCTGGAAGTAGTAGTGGGAAAGTAATCCTCCAGAACAC
>CAMDEV010000095.1 GCA_945896925.1 Auritidibacter sp. Marseille-P8566 | reverse complement strand
ATGCGATTCGCTAGAGCTAAAGCGATGAGCGAAGCTCCCAAGAAATACAAAGGCATTAAGCCTGACAAAGACGAAGACGAGATGATGTAGCTCAACATGAGCAAACCAACCCTTACATTTGGATACAGCACCCTAGCAAGTCGTCTAGGCAATATCGTTCTACCTGATCTAGCCAATAACCCTAACTGGGATGCTCTAATCACTGTTCAGAGTGGAGATAAGAAACCCCCAACCGTCGAGCAGTTACTCCAATCCCCAACAGGCGACCGAGTAACAACCAAAGCCTTCGCCGGTAAAGGTGTTGCCAAGCTCAGAAACCAGGTACTCGCCCTAGCAACGGGTGATTACGTAATCTTCGCTGACGACGACATCGTCTTTCACCCAGAGGGCATCGCTAAAGCCATCGAGCACATGGAAGCGAATCCCGCCATCGCTCTGGCCCTAGGGCAAGCAGTCGATGATTCCGGAACACTCAGGAAGAACTACCCGAGCTCCCCTGAGAAACTAACCAAGCTCAACTCAGCCAGAGCAGCTACCTACGAAATGATTGTCCGCAGGGAACTTGTAACTAAAGCTGGAATCACCTTTGATGAAAACTTTGGTGCTGGGGTAAAGAAGACCTACCTAGGTGATGAATACATCTTTATCTGTGACCTGATCTCAGCAGGTCTTCGCTGCGAATACCTTCCTGTTGTCCTAGCCACCCACCCGACAGTTAGCTCAGGTAGCGGTTGGGGAACAAAGAAGGACAGAGTGGCTAGAGCCCTGATCTTTGACCGCGCTTTCAAGGGCAACCGAACCCTTCCCTACCTAGTCAGGATCGCCTTCGGCATGAGGAAGATTGGGAAAGGTTTAACTTTCACAGCATTCTTTAAGTTTGTGTTCAAACGCTAATCTTGCCTAACTGGCCTTACAGGTTAGACTTCTAATAGTTCATGCGTTTTGTGCGAAACGCTAGTTTCGAAAGGTATTAGATGTTTCGCAATCGAGTTCCAGCGTTTGCTATTGTTATAGCTTTGCTCGTGTCTGTGCTGGTTGGCAGTTCTGCCGAAGCCGCTGCAAAAAAGAACGTTCTTCTCCCAAAGCTTCCTGCCATGGTTGGCACCGGTGAAATTGTTAAAGTCACAGCCGGTAAGTGGAGCGCGAGTGCAAAACTCTCATACCAGTGGCTTCTAGATGGTAAGCCAATAAAGAGCGCAACTAAGTCTGCATACACAGTTCCTGTAACAGCGATGAACAAAATGCTGAGCGTAGTCGAGACAGCAAAGTTCTCCGACGGAAAGTCACTGTTTGCGAATTCCATTTCAAGAAAAGTTGGCAAACTTGCCATTTCAGGAACCGCAACAATTGCCTTCAAGGACGCTCAGAAGTCTGCTCTAGTTTTCACATCTCCTAACTCCAGCAATATTGCAGTAGCCAAGAAGATAACTTGGATTGCTGGAGAATCTTTGGTTGAAGGTGAGAACAACGCTGAGCTACCAGTTGACAAGAGATTTGAGTCTTTGAGTCTCTACGCCAGAGCAACATATTCGCTAGCTGGTTACCTTCCTTTGACACTCACCTCAAACAGTGTCTCCTTTGATGCTGCTGGCCTCAGCGAAAACGCATTGATCTGGTCTGATGAGTTCGATGGCGAACTTGGTGCATCACCAGATTCAACTGACTGGCATGATGTCACAGGTAATGGCCGTACCACCGCCGACCCATACACTCCGGTAGCTACCGGATGGGGAAACCTAGAACGCCAGTACTACCTACCTGGTGCAGCCATTGTTTCAGAATCAGATGCTGCCACTGACGGCAAAGCACTAAAGTTCACTGCAACTAATCAGAGCGTGAACCCACATGCACAAGGTCCTTTTGACTGCTGGTACTCATACAACTGGAAGGGTGAACGCTATAACCCTCGCAAGGACTGTGAATGGGTAAGCGGAAAGATCACGACCGAAGATAGAATCGGTTTCCTCTACGGCCACCTTGAGGCACGCATCAAGACAACAGGAACAGCTGGAACTTGGTCTGCATTCTGGATGCTAGGTCAGGACTACCAGAAAGTTGGCTGGCCCGGTTGTGGCGAGATTGACATCCACGAAGGTAACGGAGCAATCCCTAAAACTAACTGGGGAACTATTCACGGTTATAGCTACTGGCCGGGTGGACAGGTCAACAAGCAAACAAGCATCCTTGAGGATTGGCACGTGTACGCTATCGACTGGAAACCAAATTACCTCGCGTTTTCAGTTGATGGTGAAATCTACAAAACCATCACACACAATGACTTAAAAACAGCTCCTTGGAATTTGGATCTGACTAAGAATGCTTGGGAATTCAACAAGCCTCAGTTCGCTATTTTGAACTTGGCAATCGGTGGAAAGATTATTGGTAACAACAATCTCCCAGTCCGATTGACTGACATAAACACTGACACAAAGACCATGGAAGTCGACTACATCAGGTATTCCAGCCTCGATGGTTACGGCACCCTGATTCGTTACTAGTTAGGCATCTCTTGAAACTTCGTATTGCTGCTGCATTACTGCTATCCAGCTTCCTACTTGGAACTGCTCAGGCGAACGCAGTTACCGTTGTCCCTAAGGCCACTCGTGTGGTTGTTTCGACAACAAGCACAACAGCTAAGGTCTCTTGGCCAGCTTTTGCGAAGTCTAAGGTCACCTCAATCAAGGTAACTGCATCAGCTGGCGCTGCTAAAGTGACCAAGTCTCTACCAAACTCAGCGACAAGTCACTTCTTCACCAAGCTAAAGTCATACACTCTTTACACATTCTCGGTTACCGCATACTTCGGCTCTAAAGCTGGCGCTGCTGTGACATACAAGCTAAGAACTAAAGCGAAACCTTCCCTTCTGTATAATTCGATTTTCTTTGGAGCTCCAGAAGACATGGTGGTCGGCGATGAAGATCAACAGTTGTTCGCCCTTCCTAACGGTGGAGAGACAACATTTACTACCACCACTCCAACTAAGTGCAGCATCATCGACAACATGTTCCTTCGCCCACTTGCAATGGGTGAATGTGTTGTGGTTGCGTCAAACCCTGGAGACGCCTACTACAACGCTGCCGAGCC
>CAMDEV010000094.1 GCA_945896925.1 Auritidibacter sp. Marseille-P8566 | reverse complement strand
ATTCTCGAGTCATACATTCATGCTTTTTACCCAAATACCCACATCGCACATCAGGATGAGATTCCAGGCACTGGTCGCGCTGTTGAATGTGCTCTAGGCGTTCTGCCAAATGGTTTCTCAGGAGCAGTTGTTGTCACCTCAGGAGATGTCCCACTTCTGGATGTGAACACCATCGAAGCCATGCTTGATGTTCATCTGTCTTCTGGAGCAGGAGCCACCCTGCTAACTGCAGTTTTCTCTGATTCTTCAGGTTATGGCCGTATCGTAAGAGATGATTCTGGATCTTTCTCTTCAATTGTTGAACACCGTGATGCAACAGATGAAGAACTTGAGATTACCGAAGTTAATGCCGGAGTTTATGTCTTTGACTTTGACGCTCTAAAGAAAGCTCTAAGTTCAATTGGAACTCACAATGCCGTTGGTGAAAAGTATTTGACCGATGCAGCAACAGAAATCTTGAAGTCAGGTAGAGCTGTTCAAGCCCTTCAGGTTTCCGACAACTGGCTGGTGGCTGGCGTAAACAACAGAGTTCAACTTCAGGAAGTTAGTGCAGAACTTAATCGAAGAATCTGTGAAGGTTGGATGCTCTCAGGGGTCACCATCTCAGATCCTCAAACTACTTTCATCGACATCACTGTCTCCTTAGGAGAAGACGTCACTCTGCTACCTGGTACTCATCTAAAAGGCATAACCAGTATCGGAAGAGGTTCGACCATCGGTCCAGAAGTATCCATCGAAGATACTCAAATTGGTGAAGATGTCAGCATCATCAAGGCTCACATCTCAGGTTCAGTAATCGAATCAGAAGCTACCGTTGGTCCATACTCATACATCAGACCAGGCACTCACCTAGGTGCTGGAGGCAAGATTGGGACCTTCGTTGAAACCAAGAACGCCAAAATCGGCGCTGGCTCAAAGGTTCCTCACCTGTCCTATGTTGGAGATACCACCATCGGTGAGCACAGCAACATCGGTGCCGGCACCATCTTTGCAAACTACGACGGTGTTGAGAAGCATCACAGCAAGATTGGTTCCCACGTTAGAACCGGTGCGCACAACGTCTTTGTTTCTCCAATTACGATAGGTGATGGTGCATACACTGCAGCTGGAACTGTTGTTCGTAAAGATGTGAACCCAGGAGATTTAGCTATGAATGTTGCTCCGCAACGTAACCTAGCCGACTGGGTTCTAGCTAAAAGAAGTAATACAGCAGCAGCGAAAGCTGCTCAAAAAGCAAAAGAATAAGAAAACAGGAGACCGCAGTGCAGATTAGAGCAACCGGACAGAAGCGTTTGGTATTAGCCAGCGGAAGAGCACACCCTGAGTTAGCTCAAGAAGTGGCAACTCTGTTGGGCATCGAAACAGTGCCAACAACCTCATACGACTTTGCCAATGGTGAAATCTTTGTTCGTTTCGAAGAGAGCGTCCGCGGTGTTGATGCTTTCGTCCTGCAGTCTCACTCAGCTCCTATCAACGATCAGCTGATGGAACAGCTAATCATGATTGATGCCCTAAAGCGCGCAAGCGCTAAGCGCATCACAGTTGTCTCACCGTTCTTCCCATATGCAAGACAAGACAAGAAGCACAAGGGACGTGAGCCGATCTCAGCTCGTCTAGTTGCTGACCTATACAAAGCTGCTGGTGCTGACCGTCTAATGTCTGTTGATCTCCACTCACCTCAGATCCAAGGTTTCTTTGATGGTCCGGTAGACCACCTTTGGGCCCTCCCGCTTCTTGCTG
This sequence comes from Auritidibacter sp. Marseille-P8566, assembly GCA_945896925.1. Taxonomy (GTDB): domain Bacteria; phylum Actinomycetota; class Actinomycetes; order Actinomycetales; family Microbacteriaceae; genus Rhodoluna. The sequence continues at coordinate 1,391 of CAMDEV010000094.1, read as the reverse complement.
ATTATGTGAAGCAAACCTTTGGTGCAGAGAACCTAACTGTTGTTTCTCCTGACTCAGGACGTGTTCGCGTTGCTGATATCTGGGCAGACCGCCTAGGTGCACCACTAGCCATCATTCACAAGCGTCGTGACCCAAACAAGCCAAACCAAGTTCAGGTAAATGAGCTTGTTGGTGAAGTTGAAGGCCGAGTTTGTATTTTGGTTGACGACATGATTGACACTGCTGGAACCATCGTTGCAGCAGCTAAAGCACTTCGTGACAACGGTGCAGGTCGAATCATTGTTGCAGCAACTCACGCTGTCTTCAGTGACCCAGCTGTTGAAAGACTCTCAGGTCCTGATGTTGACAATGTCATCGTTACTAACACTTTGCCAATCGATGCCACTAAGCAGTTTGAGAAACTAACAGTCCTGTCAATTGCGCCACTAATTGCTAGAGCTATCTCATCTGTGTTTAACGACGACAGCGTCACCAGCCTGTTTGATGGCCACGTCTAAACCACAACAACTTTCTCTATTTGGAGCAGTTGCTATTGGTTTAGCATCAATGCTCGGAGCCGGCGTTTTCTTTGTTTGGTCAACGGCTTGGGAAAAAGTAAATGACCAGATCTTCTTTGCTCTAGCTCTTGCTGCTCTGGTAGCAAGCCTCAATGCAGCTTCTGTTTATCAATTGGCAAGCCAGGTCTCTAGAGCTGGCGGTGTTTATAGCTACGCCAGAGTCTATTTGCCGAAGGACTTTAGTTTTATTGCAGGTTTCTCTTTCGTCTTTGGCAAGATCGCATCGATTGCGGCAATAGCAATCATTATCGAAACCTATCTGTTCCCTGGCTATCCAGGATGGCCCGCAGCTGTTGCATCAATTCTGTTGATGACAGCACTGAATCTTCTAGGCATCAACCGAACAGCACAGATGGCAGCACTTCTGGCTATTGTCACCATCAGCTTTATTGCATTTAGCATTACCACTGGTTTTGCTCATGGACTAAGTTCGCAAAGCTTTAGCGCTGGCATGCTCATGCCTGAAGCAAACCTCTCAACTCTTTCAGCAGCATCGATCATCTTTTTTGCCTTCGCAGGTTATGCCAGAGTGGCAACACTTGGAGATGAAGTTAGAGATCCAAAGAAGAACATCCCTAAAGCAATTGCAATATCTTTAGGAGCAGTTCTAGTCATTTACCTCCTAATCACCATCGTCTTCATCGGGTTAATCCAGCCAAGCAATGAAGCTATTCCTTCTGCAATCTTTGAAGCCATGGTTGGCATCAGTGCACCCTGGTTCCCCGCTTGGCTCATTGATCTAGTTGTAGTTGGGGCTAGCCTTGGCTCGATACTGGCCTTACTTGCAGGGGTATCAAGAACAGCGGCGACCATGGCTGAAGATAAAGAACTTCC
>CAMDEV010000093.1 GCA_945896925.1 Auritidibacter sp. Marseille-P8566 | reverse complement strand
AGGGCTTTAGTTCAGATGCGATTGAAGCTGCGCTTGTCGATTTAGATCAGGACAGCGAGCTGGAGGCGTGTAAGAAGCTGGCCGAATCTAGGGTAAGACAACTTATGAAATTAGAGCCAGATGTGCGCTCAAGGAGATTAGCGGGCTTTCTAACCCGCAAGGGATACTCCAGCTCAGTTGTGTGGGCTTCTGTAAAGCACGCTTTAGCTCAAGAAGACAATTAGATAACCCTTCGCTAGGTAGCAAGGGTAAAATTGGTGAAATGAAGACCAAGACCCGCAGCTACGAAGTAAAGACTTTCGGCTGCCAAATGAACGTTCACGATAGCGAGCGTCTATCTGGGCTTCTTGAAGATGCCGGATATGAGCCAGTAGAGACCGGTAAAGACGCAGACATTCTGGTTTTCAATACCTGTGCAGTCCGTGAAAACGCGGATAACAAGCTATACGGCAACTTGGGGCAACTTTACGAACGTAAGTTAGAGAACCCTGATTTCCAGATTGCTGTGGGTGGTTGTCTTGCCCAGAAGGACCGCTCGACGATCATCGAGAAAGCCCCTTGGGTCGACGTTGTCTTTGGAACTCACAATATCGGTTCCCTCCCTGCACTCTTGGATAGAGCAAGGCACAATCACGAAGCACAGGTTGAGATTCTGGAGTCGCTCGATACTTTCCCAAGCGATCTACCGACCAAGCGGGATTCAACTTACGCAGCATGGGTTTCAATCAGTGTTGGCTGTAATAACACCTGTACTTTCTGCATTGTTCCTAGCCTCAGAGGAAAAGAGAAAGATCGCAGACCGGGAGAGATAATTGCTGAAATCAAAGCGTTGGTAAGTGAGGGTGTTATCGAAATAACTCTTCTTGGCCAAAACGTAAACACCTACGGTGTTGAGTTTGGAGATAAAGGTGCTTTCGCAAAGTTGCTTAGAGCTTGTGGAGAGATTGAAGGCTTAGAGCGAGTTCGCTTTACCAGTCCGCATCCGGCAGCATTCACTGATGATGTAATAGCTGCGATGGCAGAAACTCACAATGTGATGCCGCAACTGCATATGCCACTGCAGTCCGGTAGCGACCGAATTCTAAAAGAGATGAAGCGAAGCTATCGCAGCGAGAAGTATTTGGGAATACTTGATCGCGTTAGAAAAGCTATCCCTGATGCAGCTATTTCTACAGACATCATTGTTGGATTCCCTTCTGAAACTGAAGAGGACTTCCAAGAAACCCTGCGTGTAGTTAGAGAAGGCAGATTTGCTTTCAGTTACACTTTCCAATACTCGAAACGGCCAGGTACGCCAGCAGCCGAACTACCTGATCAACTTCCTAAGAAGATCGTTCAAGAGCGCTACGAAAGATTACTTGAAGTTGTTAATGACATCGCATGGCAGGAGAACAAACTTCAAATCGGAAAACAAGTTGAGGTTCTGATCGGAAATAGCGAAGGTCGTAAAGATGACCGAACTAATCGACTAACTGGAAGGGCTAGAGATAGCAGGCTCGTCCATATCGATTGGCCTGAAGGCATAACTCCACCAAGACCAGGTGACTTAGTTTGGGCTGAAGTCATCGATGCAAAGCCATACTTCCTAATTGCTGATGCTGGTGCTAGTCCCGAAGTTAAGCGAACTAGAGCAGGCGATGCCTTTGATGCGCTCGAGGATTCAAGTTGTGCAGTTCCAGCTCAACCAAAAGAAAAGCGCAAAGGTGTCATTGACCTCAGTGTTGCGCTTAAGAGCAATGACTGATTTGGAGATTCCAGCTTTCCTCTGCGTCGTTGGCCCTACAGGAGCAGGAAAGAGTGATCTAGCCTTACAAATTGCTTTGCAACTTGCAGAGATTGGCATACCCGCTGAAATAGTTAATGCCGATTCAATGCAGTGCTACCGAGGCATGGATATCGGAACCGCGAAACTCCCAATGTCTGAAAGACAAGGAATAGCTCATCATCTGTTGGACTGGCTGGACGTAACAGAAGAGAGTACAGCGGCAAATTACCAGATTGTTGCTAGAGCAAAGATAAGCGAATTGGTTGAATCAGGAATTCTGCCGATAGTTGTAGGTGGCTCAATGCTCTACATTGCTGCTTTAGTGAACACCTTTGAATTTCCTGGCAGAGATGAAGATTTACGTGCCAAGTTAGAGGCTGAACTTGAAGAGCTTGGGCCAGCCGCCATGCACAAGAAGCTTTCCCTGCTAGATGAAGGAGCGGCTAGCCGAATCGAACCGATGAATGGCCGAAGAATCGTAAGAGCGCTTGAGATTGTGATGATTACCGGGGAACCTTTTGCTGCAGCATTACCTGAGCAATGGGAGTCGTTCCTGCCGATGTTGGAGATAGGCATCAATTCAGATCGCGAGCACTTGGTGGCTAGGCTCGCTACACGAGTTGAGAAGATGTGGGAAAGCGGCCTGGTTGCAGAGGTAGAGGGGTTAATTACTTCTGGGCTAAGGGAATCAAAGACTGCTCGCCAAGCTATTGGCTATGCCCAAGCGCTTAGCCAACTCGACGGGGAAATCTCTCAAGAGGAAGCCATCGCTGCCACAGCACAACTAACCCAACGCTATGCAAGAAGACAAATGTCTTGGTTTAGAAGAGACCCTCGAATCAACTGGTTTGATTATCAGGACGAGAATCTCGTTAACGATGTTATGGACCTTGTTCTTTTGAAACTAAATAAGTTGGGGAAGTAGTCTAAAGACATGAAAACTCTAGCTTTCACAAAGGGTCAAGGAACAGGTAATGATTTTGTTCTGTACCTAGATCTTGATGGCTCAAACGACCTCAGCGTGAGTCAGGTAGTTGAACTCTGTGACCGCAGGTTTGGAATAGGAGCTGACGGGGTAATCAGAGTGATCAAGTCTGCAAATCTTCCTGAAGGGGCTAAATCCCTTGCCGAAGAATCAAGTGCCGAGTGGTTTATGGACTACCGAAACTCGGATGGTTCAGTTGCTGAGATGTGTGGGAACGGAATCCGAGTCTTCGCAAGGTACCTGACTGAAAAAGGTTTAGTGGATCTAGCCGAAGGCAAAGTTCTCCATGTTGGAACCCGAGCTGGTGTGAAAGACATTCAAAAGAACAAAGCAGGTTTTGCAGTGGACATGGGTCGATGGAAGCCAGAGTCAAACGAATACTTGGTCGCCAG
>CAMDEV010000092.1 GCA_945896925.1 Auritidibacter sp. Marseille-P8566 | reverse complement strand
ACCTGAGAACAACCGTTCTCATAGCCTTCGTTCTGAGCTAGCAAGCTAGCAGCGTAGTTACCACCGGTCTTAGCTTCACCAGTTCCATATTTGGCTGCTCTTGCAGAATCTAGAGCTATCCAGATTGACACAGGTTTGAGACCACCTGTGAAGTATGGGCCGACAGGAGATGCGATAACTCGATACTCAGCTCGATGAGCTGCTCTAACACCTAAGAAGTTCTCTGCTGCAATTTCAAAAGGTCTGAAATACAAGGTCTTCTCATTAACTGGCTTTGGCACCCAAGCACCATCAACAGAGATTAGCGCTCGAAGGCTTTCAACAAAAAGTTCAACTGGTAATTCAGGTAATGCCATGCGGTGAGCAGACTTTTGTAATCTAGCTCCGTTAGCCTCTGGTCTAAAGGTGTGAATAGAACCATCTTGGTGACGGTAAGCCTTAATACCTTCAAAGATCTCTTGACCATAGTGCAGGACTGCGCTTGATGGGTCCATCAGAATAGGGCCGTAAGGTTCCACTCTGGCGTTCTGCCAACCATCAGCTTTGGTCCACTCGATTATTACCTGGTGGTCGGTGAAATTCACACCGAAGGCAGGGTTCTCAAGGATTGCTTCACGGTCAGCATCAGGAAGTGGATTACTAGATCTAATTACCTTGAATTCCATGTTCATCCTCTTTTACAGTTGAGCGAAAATACTTTGAGCAATTTCGGTTGTGGTGCGCTTTGATTCACCGCGTGAAGCAAGGTCTGCTGCAACTGCTCTTTCGATTCTTGCTGCAGCAACTGGGTTACCAAGGTGATCAAGCAACATGGCAGCAGAAAGTATTGCTGCTGTTGGATCAGCAATCCCCTTGCCGGCAATATCAGGAGCAGATCCATGAACTGGTTCAAACATTGAAGGGAAAGCTCCAGTTGGATTGATGTTTCCAGAAGCAGCGATACCAATACCGCCACCGATAGCAGCAGCAAGGTCAGTCAGGATATCTCCAAAGAGGTTATCGGTGACTATGACATCAAATCTTGAAGGGTCAGTCACCATGAATATGGTGGCTGCATCAACGTGTTGGTAATCAACTGACACAGCAGGGAACTCTTTAGCAACTTCATCAACAGTTCTTTGCCATAACCAGCCAGCATTTACCAAGACATTGTGCTTGTGAACAAGAGTTAGTTTCTTACGGTCACGGCTAGCGGCAAGTTCAAATGCGTAACGAACTGCCCTTTCAACACCAAAGCGGGTGTTTACAGAAGTTTCATTAGCAACTTCGTTTTCGGTGCCAACTCGGATAGCTCCGCCGTTACCAACGTAAGCACCTTCGGTGCCTTCACGAACAACTACGAAATCCACTTCTCCTGCATCAGCAAGAGGAGAAACAACTCCTAGATATAGCTTGGTTGGTCTTAGGTTGATGTAGTGATCGAAACTGAACCTAAGTTTCAGTAACAGTCCACGCTCCAAAACACCAGAAGGAACCGATGGATCTCCGATAGCACCAAGCAAGATTGCATCGTGTTCAGCAAGTGAAGCCATGTCAGCATCAGTCAGGATTTCACCGGTGGCGCTGTATCTTCTAGCACCTAGGTCATATTGCTTAGTGACAAATTCAACACCCGAGCCGCGGGTCGCTAGGTGAAGGGCTTCGAGAGCTAGGGCTGTGACCTCAGGGCCAATGCCGTCTCCACCAATAACACCAATATTTATCTGCTCAGTCACTTGGATTCTTTCAAACTCGTTTAGTACAACTTTACTTGAGCAGAACTAGGCTTCCCGTTTAGCTAGCAGAACCAAGGTAGTCGAAGGCTTTAGCCCTTCCTTGGTCTGGATCTGACCTTCTCGGTTCTCAAGGATCTGGATGGTCAGGCCTGTGCCTTCAAGGGCTTTGGTAATGGTCTCAACATTGGGTAGGACATCAGGGTCTCGAGGTCCACCGAAGCCTCCGACCAAGTTGTCTCTGGAATGCCAAACCCCCATCAGGTGACCCCCATCTGCAACATAGCCCGCAATGCGTCTAGTTGCTACCTCAAGTTGTGCTTCTGGAATCTGCAAATAACCGATGACGGCTAATTCCACTGGGCTAACTAACGGTTCAAACTTCAATGCATCTGCACAGGTTGCTGAACAAAGTTCAGCAACTCCTTCTTCCTGGGCAAGAATTAAATACTTATCCAGGGCTTTCTGTGAGAAATCAACATTCTCTACATGCCAGCCCTGTTTAGCTAACCAGACGGCATTCCTGCCTTCCCCACCAGCTAACTCAATTGCACGTTTATATCCTGATACTTCTAAGTCACCACAGAGCTCAGCAACAAATCTATTCACGACTTTGGTATAGATGAACTCCTGGGTTGAATACTTATCGTCCCAGTATTTTGAATCCATTAGTTGGTTGCGCCTAAAGGTAAAACATTCAGAGCATCTTCAAAGCTGCCAAGGTTAGTTATGTCGCTAACTCCAATTGAAATTAGATCCGCAGATGCTTCACCAGCCTGTTCGCTTGATTCACCGTAGACGAAGTATTTATCCGTCTTTCTTAGAGAAGTTGAGTTGGCGAGGAAGTCAGCTGAAGAGTAATCGATGTTAATCGCACCGGTAATGTGTGACTCGGCAAATGACTCTGGGCTTCTAACGTCGATGATTCCGGCCACATCACTAACATCCAGTTTTGCCGGAGCGCAACCAGCCAAACCCGCAACTAGCGAAACCGCTAGAACTGCGGTAAACAAACTTCTAACTCTGCCCATAATCTTCCTTTACTCATCCCCTAAACCAAGGATAACTAAACTAGTTAGGAGAAGGAGCAATACATGGCAACCGAAGTAAGCATTGAAGAACTGGCTGATGTTATTGAACACGGCGGTTTCGTTCTAGACGTTAGAGAAGACGATGAGTGGGCTGAAGGACATGTTCCTAATGCCCACCACATTCCTATGAATGAGGTTGCCAACCAACTAGACAAGTTAGATGATGGGGCAAGAATCTTCATCATCTGCCGCTCAGGTGGTAGATCAATGACTGTTGCTAACTACCTTGAAGCGCAGGGTTTTGATGTTGTCTCAGTAGCCGGTGGTACCCAGGCTTGGATTGCTTCTGAACGCGAGCTATCTTTCGAAGCTTCGCTTTAGTCAAACTTTAGATCGATAGCTTTCAAGACATCTGCCTCAATGGCTACACGAACTTCTTCAAGAACTTTGGCATCAACTGGTGAGTCAACTGTAATAACTGAAAGAGCTTTA
>CAMDEV010000091.1 GCA_945896925.1 Auritidibacter sp. Marseille-P8566 | reverse complement strand
AAGATGCCGGTTGGCGGTACCAACTGGCCAGCCTTCTGGGCTTTAGGTGATTCAATCACTGAACTTGGTTGGCCGCTCACAGGTGAAATAGATATTGCAGAACAAGGTGGAGACCGGCCAACTAGAAACTCAAGCGCTGTTCACTACTCAAATCAAAACATTGCAACCTGTTGTGATAACCACAGATATGTAATGGGTGAAATTCTCGATGAAGCCAACTACCAAAGTGACTTCCATACCTATGGCATTGCTTGGACCCCAGACCTAATGCAGTTCTACGTCGACCGGGAATTGTTTTGGACCGTTTATCCAGGAAATGTTGGAGAACACCATTGGGCTTTCAATGAACCGTTCTTCTTGATTTTGAATAATGCAACCGGTCCTTTTGGTGGAGATTACACCGGCTGGCAGACTAGCGAAACAAAGATTGACTACGTGAGAGCTTGGCAGCTAGACGGCCAAGGAACAGTAACCAGGCGCTAGTTCCTGAAGTTGATTTTCTTTGCATGCATAATCACTTGGATTCTTGCGACAGCTGATTTACTAACACCTGGAATCGAACGTAATTCCTCAACCGAGATTCTTCTCAAGTCTGATACTTTATAGAGCTTTGCCTCTACCAAGGCTTTCCTTGCAGGGGCAGTGAGGCCAATTCTGTACCACTCGACTTCGAGTGCATCCTGCAGCTCACCAGGGTTTAGCTCATGCCTCTTACCTTTAGGTTCTTTGCCCATGTCGAAAGTGTATTCCTGTAATGGTAAAAATCGAAAATTTGGTTTTCGAGGAAGTTTTGCTCAAACAATTAGTGCGGGGAGGTTCCATCTCTATTACTAGATTCTTTGTCGCTGTTATTTCCTAGGACTAGCCTTTGTAGACTTTGTTCAGACGAGAAAACCGAGAGGCAGTAATGACTAAAGTACTTCTAACTGGAGCAAGCGGATATATCGGTAAGCACATTCTTTTGCAACTTCTGCAGGGGGGATATTCCGTTGTCGCTTCAGTGAGATCTCTAAATAGGTCACAAGAAGTAACGGATGCTGTTTCGGCCCACCTGCCGAAGACCTTCAATTTTGCAAAGAACTTAGAGTTCATTGAACTAGATCTAGAAAAGGACTCTGGTTGGGGTAAAGCACTTGAGGGCGTGGATGTTCTAATGCACACTGCTTCTCCATTCCCTATTGCTCAACCTAAAGATGAGAATGAACTTATTAGACCTGCAGTTGATGGAACGTTAAGAGCCCTAAAGGCAGCCCACAAGGCAGGCGTGAAGAGAGTGATTCTGACCTCATCTGTTGCTGCGATTGATGGCAATGACTTCCCTACAGGCAAAACTTCTTTGGATGAAGAGATGTGGACTGATATCAACCACCCACTTGGTAACTCTGCATACACAAAGTCAAAGACTCTGGCTGAACAAGCTGCCTGGGACTATGTGACAACTACTGCTCCGGAGATTGCTCTAACTACAATCAATCCAGCACTGGTTACCGGTGCTCCACTAGATAAGAACTTTGGTTCTTCCGTTGGTGTCATGGAGCGAGTGCTAAAGGCTTCAGATCCGATGCTTCCAGATGTGGCTTTCTCGATAGTCGATGTGAAAAACGTAGCTGAGATGCACGTTAATGCGATAAAGGTCGAGGCAAGTAAGGGCAAAAGATTCTTAGCGGCATCGGAAACCCTGTCTTTCGTGGAGATCGCCAAGATTATCAAGGCTGCTTATCCGAATAGGAAAGTAACCACGACTCAGGCACCAAATTTTGTGATTAGACTCCTTGCCCTGTTTGATAAAGAGATTAAGAGCGTTCTGCCGATTCTAGGCAAGAAGCGCTTGGCTAATTCAGACAGAGCTAAGTCAGTCTTGGGAATCAAGTTCATCACAGCTAAGGATTCGATCTTGGATACTTGTGATTACTTGATTGAGAATGGGTTTGCTACCAAGTAAAGCTTCCTGACCAAATACACATTTAGTAATCCTGGATAAGGGGGGAACCCTAACCCAGGATTGGGCGAACTTCAACCTTTCGGTTACATGCCTTTGAGCCCTCTGTGGCTAATTGTTTGGCTTGCTCTGGGCTGTCAGCATTGATAATCCAGAAGCCCGCCATGAATTCTTCAGTATTGTGAAGCGGGCCAGCAATTACCTGGCCCAAATCTGAACGATTATCAATGACGGTTGCCTTAGCTGGATCGTCAACGCCACAGGCCATAATCCAGTGGCCATTAGCCTGAAGCTTGTCATTGAACTCGTCGATGGCAGCCATCTCATTCCCCGATGCTGATCTTGACTTACTGTCTATAACTGCGATTATGAATCTCATCTAGAGCCTTTCCTTTGTCTGAAACAAATAATAATGCAGAGCAAAAGAAATGTTTAGCGAAATGAGTAAACGCTTCCACAACTTATTCATCACCTCAGGTCTGGTTTGCTACTTCAGAACTTGTAAACAATAGGTAAATCGACATGGAAACAAGGAAAGTCAGCAGTACCATCGAGATAACTGTTTACTTCTTTAGGAGATTCCTTTGAGTTCCATCGTCAAATCACTTCTAGCGACCACTGCAGGTCTCACTATGGCTGTTGGGCTACTAAGTGCACCAGCAACGGCGGTAAGTGAGGCTGTTTCAGTAACTGCGTCAGTAACTGCGTCAGCCACCAGCCTTGCTGGCTCTAGCCTCTCTGGATTCGACACACAAAAGACTCTCTACGCAACAATCACTACAAGTGCTGGAACTCTAACAAGGAATGACTTGGGCTCTGGGGTAGGGACTAGAGGAAATTCAAACTCCGTCACAACACTTTTGCTGCATGGAACACAGGATCAACTAAACCAATCTTTGCAGAACGAAATCGTAATTACAGCTCCCTGCAAAGGTGACATGACAATTTCCATAAATGTCTCCGAGTACAGCGGATTCAGGAACCCAGCAAATGGGCACTACTACGCTCTTTCAGCAGATCCATACAATCTCGCTGACGCAATTACTTATGCTGAGTCGTTGCCACTTAGTCAAGGTGGGACAAATACTTTTGGTTACCTTGCGACGATCACAAGTGCAGAAGAAAACGAGTTCATCCGTTCAACACTTCCTAATCTTAAATTTGGCGCAAGCGACTATCTAGTAGAGGGTGAATGGCGCTGGGTTGGCGGGCCAGAGAAAGATCAACTCTTCTGGCTAGGAGGCATAGACGGTTCAGCTCAGAATGAAATGTTTAACGGTTGGTCTGGCGGAGAACCAAACAATTCTGGAGATGA
>CAMDEV010000090.1 GCA_945896925.1 Auritidibacter sp. Marseille-P8566 | reverse complement strand
AACAACGATGGACCGGTTAAGCCTGGCGAATTGATTCTTGTTGACGCAGGAGTTGAGGTTGAATCTCTATACACAGCAGATGTGACTAGAACACTTCCAATCAACGGTAAGTTCTCTAAATTGCAGAAAGAGATTTACCTTGCTGTTCTTGAGGCAGCCGATGCAGTGTTTGCAATAGCAAAGCCTGGCGTTACATATTCAGAGATGCACAAGACTGCTATGAAGGTTATTGCTCAGAAGACAGCTGAGTGGGGTTTCTATAAAGGTGGTTACGAAGAATCTCTAAAGCCGGAGAACCAGTGGCACCGTCGTTGGATGATTCACGGAACTGGTCACCACCTAGGCCTAGATGTTCATGACTGTGCTCAGGCTAGACGAGAGATGTATCACGATCACGTTCTAGAAGAAGGAATGATCTTTACCATCGAACCTGGTCTTTACTTCCACAAGGACGACCTAATGGTGCCTAAGGAGTTCCGCGGCATTGGTGTTCGTATTGAAGACGATGTATTGGTTACCAAGAATGGTGTGCAGAACCTAACTGCAAAGCTTCCTAGAAAGCCAGAAGAGATTGAAACTTGGATGGCGAAGCTGAAAGCTTAGGCTTCTAGCTCTCCACCTTTGATAAAAGCCTGATTAGCTTCGCCAGTTAGTTCATTCGGCACTAGCACTGCATAGCTGTTCGCCACAACACTCGAAGCACTGGTAAAACTGCGCTTTGACTTATTCATGCTGAAGCGAATTACTTGCCAGAGCATTCCAATACCTGCTCCAACAGCAAGCGCTGAGCCTATTGAGAACAATTGAACGGTTTGTTCTGAATCTGGGTTAGTTGATGACCCGAAAATTATAAAGACAAAGAGTCCCAGCCATAATCCGTTCATTGCACCACTCAGCGCTACCTTGCCGTAATTGATTTTTGCTCTCACTCTTTCAACAGTTCTCAGGTCAGTTCCAACAATCGCGACTGATGCAGCTGGGAATTCACCCCTCAGAATCCGTTCTACGTAGCTAACAGCTTCAGGATATGTATTGAATTCAGCGACCGTTGCCCCGTTGGGCATGCCTGCTCCTATACCAGAGGGGTTCTGTGAATTGTTGATTTTTGCCATCTCACTAGTCTGCCAGAGTCCGCAAGCCTCGTCTAAGGTTAAGAGGTGAGTGCAAATCGTGTTTTTGTTGCCCGTTTGGCGGGCTGTGGCGTCTTTGACCCACTCGGCGATCGAGTTGGGAAAGTCATTGACGTTCTAGTGGCATACCGTAATTCCGGTGCCCCTAGAACTACAGGAATGCTGATTGAGATCACCGGTAGGAGAAGAGTCTTCGTCCCTATCGCCAGAGTTACCTCCATTGCTCCAGGTCAAGTCATTACCAATGGACTTATCGACCTTCGTCGCTTCACCCAGCGAGGCCAAGAGGTAAGAATTATCGCTGAGATGCTTGGCCGTAAGGTTAGCCTCAAGGATGGTTCGGGACAAGCATCAATTGAAGATCTTGCTATTGAACAGAATGCTCAGAAGGACTGGGTAGTTTCAGACCTTTTCATTAGAAGACCTAAAACCTCCGCAACACCTTTCGGAAAAGGCACAACTCTCTTTGTTGAATGGAACGATGTCACTGAACAGCAATCTGAAGAATCACAGAGCGCTGAGCAGCTAATTGCAACATACTCAGACATGCTCCCGGCTGACCTTGCCAGCGCTTTGATGGACCTTCCTGAAGATCGAATGATTGAGGTCGCTGAAGAACTAGATGACGAGCGTCTAGCAGATGTTCTAGAGGAGCTTCCTGAGGAAGAACAGATTGAGATTGTTCAGGACCTAGACGATGAACGTGCTGCTGAAGTTCTAGACCTTATGCAACCAGATGACGCAGCCGACTTGATGATGAACCTTCCGGAGGATCGTGCAGAAGCAATTCTTGAACTGATGGATGAAGAAGAAGCGGATGACATTCGTCGTTTGATGTCTTTCGGTGAGTTCACTGCTGGTGGTCTTATGACAACCGAACCAGTTATCTGTTCAGCAGATGCAACGGTAGCTGAAGCCATGGCTCTTATCCGACGTAAGGAAGTTGCTCCTGCACTAGCAGCTTCAGTATTCGTTACTCTGCCACCACATGAGACAACAACAGGCAGATACCTGGGTATGGTCCACTTCCAGAAACTTCTTAGGTATCCACCTCATGAACGTCTTGGATCTTTGCTAGATACCGATGTTGAACCAGTGAGTGCTGAAACACACATCTCCAAGATTCACCGGACACTAGCAAACTACAACTTGGTAGCACTGCCGGTTGTGGACAAAGAAAACAAACTTATAGGCGTTGTCACAGTAGATGACGTTTTAGACCACCTACTGCCAGAAGACTGGCGAACAGAAGACGAGAGTGAGGTAAACCATGGCTAAGTCATTAGACCGTCTTGACACACCTCTACTCGGCAAGAGAAAGACTCTAGTCCCTAGGATTGACCGCGAGCGTTTTGGTCGCGCTTCCGAGACCTTCGCTAGGGCTCTCGGCACTGGAAGCTTTCTAATCGGATTGACGGTTTTTGTTGCTCTCTGGTTGATTTGGAACAGCACTGCCCCTGATTCAGTGATCTTTGACCCAAAGACCACTAACTTCACCTTGCTGACCCTATTGCTTTCACTTCAGGCTTCTTATGCTGCTCCCCTGATCCTGCTAGCCCAAAACCGTCAGGATGACAGAGACAGAGTAAAGACTGAGCAGGATAGACAGCGCGCTGAACGTAACCTAGCCGACACTGAGTATCTAGCTAGAGAAGTTGTTGCTCTTCGTCTTGCAATGCAGGAAGTTGCTACCAAGGAATTTGTAAAAGATGAACTTCGTGAAATGTTAGAAGAGCTGCTGTCTGAACTAAAGGCACAGGATAAGACTGTCGATAAGACTGAATGAGTGAAGTCAACTCTAGAGTCCTCAAAGCTCTAAGTCAGGTAATAGACCCAGAACTTCGCAGACCAATCACCGAACTTGGTATGGTCGGCGATGTTCTTGAGTCAGCTGATGGCATTGAGGTAATAGTCAAGCTAACTGTTAGCCACTGCCCGGCAGCTAAAGAAATTGAGGATAAAGTCTCTGCGGCATTGAATAAAGAATTTGGCTCTTCGGTCAACATAAACATGCAGGTTATGAGTGTTGAAGAACTAAATAACCTAAAAGCAATGCTCCGAGGCTCTCTTGCACCAAGAACTAATCCATTTACCCAAGGAACTTCAACGAAGGTTTTTCTCTTTGGGTCTGGTAAAGG
>CAMDEV010000089.1 GCA_945896925.1 Auritidibacter sp. Marseille-P8566 | reverse complement strand
GAACGCAAGGGTGATACTGATCGACTAGCGAAAGTTATGGCTTCAACAGATCTAGCCAACATTCACTATGTGAGGCAGGGTGACCCTAGAGGCTTAGGGCATGCAGTTCTAAAAGCTAAAGCTCACATTGCAGATCATTCATTCGCTCTGTTACTAGGTGATGATGTTATGGATGCCAGAGACCCACTTCTCACCAAGATGTTGGAACTACATGAGTCAACCGGTGAGAACGTTATTGCCCTAATGGAAGTTGACCCTTCACAGATACATCTATACGGCTGTGCTGTAACAGATGGTGAAGTTGCTGACGGAGTTGTTAGAGTCACCAGCCTTGTTGAAAAGCCAAAGACTGAGGAAGCTCCATCAAATCTTGCAATCATCGGTAGATATGTGTTGAGACCAGAGATCTTCGACATCCTCGAAGAAACTGCACCGGGTCGTGGTGGAGAAATTCAGCTAACTGATGCACTAATGACCGCAGCACAAAACCCTGATCGCGCTGGCGGTGTTCTAGGAGTTGTCTTCAAAGGTAGAAGATACGACACCGGTGACAAACTTGACTTCATCAAAGCTACTCTCCGTATTGCTGTTGATCGAGAAGACATCGGCCAAGACCTCCGTCAATGGCTACATGAATTCAACAACGAGATTTAACCCTAAGGAACCCATTTGTCTACAGCATCAAATGTTTTAGTTTGCTCCTTCTACACAGCAGACGACTACTACCGTGCACACGGTGAGCGTCTAGCTAAGAACCTTGAGGAACTAGGCGTTGAATATGTGCTGCGAGAAATTGTGAAACAAGAAGGCGAAGACTGGGCTGACATCTGTCGTAAGAAAGTTGGTTTCCTAGCCGATGTCTGTGCGGAAAATCCGGACAAGAAAGTCTTCTGGATGGATGTCGATTGCATCCTTCTTGAACTTCCTGAATACATTTTCAACTCAACAGCAGATATCGTTGGCTTCCAACGAGGATACTCAAGCCCACTATCAATTGGTTACGACAGAAGAGCTAGATTCTGGGAGCCATCTTTCTGGGGGGTAAACACAACCCCTCTCGCACGCAAGATGATTGCTGAAGCATACGAACTTGAGAAGACATCTGAGATAAAAGCAACTGACGATTACTTCATGGAAGAAGCTTGGCGAGCGAACTGCGACAACATGACTTTCCAGATCATCCCATCCAATGCTGTTGTTGGCATGGGAACCTCGGGAGATGACTCAAGAGGGGCTTTCTTCAAGTTTGGTTCAAGCGGTAACGTCGCTGATTTCAAAGGCAAAGTTGAACAGCACTCTGCAACCAAGGGCGGTATTCGTAAGCGTGCCCTAAAGCTGGCAAAGAAGCTCGAGAGCAAACTTCCAGATCGTGCATCCAAGAGATTGAGATTGCTAGCTGACACCGTTGGCATCACAGGAGCACTAACTACCAGCAAACTAAACCCTGAGAATCAGGAACGCAAGAATGCCCTTTACTCAGTCTTCGATGCCGGCCAAGTTGGTGACACTGCGAAGTTTGACAAAGCCAAGAGCAGCTTTGAAGAAAAGTATCTAGCTACCCAGACAGAATCAAACACTGTTGCTGTTGCAAAGAGTTTCCTTTACTACGCCTCGAAACCATCTACCCAAAGCATCGGTTTGGTTTGGTGGGCTAAGCCATTCCCAGGTAACTTCGGTGACTGGCTTTCCCCACTAATAGTCAATCAATACACCGACAAGAAAATCTTCTTCCAGTCACCGGTCAAGATTGCTTCACGTAAACACATGATTGGCCTTGGTTCTATCGGTAGGTTCATCAAGCCGAACTCTGTAGTTGTTGGCACAGGTATTTCAACAGATGAGTTGACTCTTGCTAAGAGTGCTAAGTATGTTTCAGTTAGAGGACCAGTCACAGCCAGTGTTGTGAAGGAATCAGGTGGCCCAACAGTTGACAGTTTTGGTGACCCTGGTGTTCTAATTTCTAGAATCTTCCCTGTAGAGAGAAAGACGACCAATGGTCGTGTTGCTCTAGTTAGGCACTTCACTCACAAGAGCATCCCTCTAGTTCTAAACCCAGACATGGATGAACTAGATATCTTCATGTCACATCCTGATGACATCAAGATCTTGGTTGAAACCCTAAATCAATTTGACCGTGTTGTAACTTCTGCGATGCACATCTTCATCACTTGTCAGTCTTACGGGATTCCATGTGCACTAATTACCTTCGAAGGCTTTGAAGACAGCGTCCACGGGAACGGCATCAAGTATGGAGACTATGCCCAAGGTGTTGGACTAGATTCAATCAGCCCAACCCCAATCGCACTAAACCTAGGTAAAGTCGATTTCGACAACATCACCACTGATCACAAAATCAGTGGTGAGAAACTGGATGAAGTAGAGGCAGCAATCATCAAGGGTCTTAGTTATCTCTAGACATCGACAACTATCAATTAAAGGAACCAAATGATTTCAATCTTGCGACAAGTGCTAAAAACATTTGCGTTCCTTTTCCCTAAAGGCAAGCATCGCAACCAAGCCCTGGGGCTTGCACTAATTGCGACCATTGTGCCATTGACTCAGCTCTTCATCATCCGCATCTTCAGCCACATGATTACAGCCGGTAAGGATCAAGAGCTAAACGACATAATCGTTAACTTCGTAATTTTCTTTGGCCTATTTGCTCTAACCCACATTGCCACCTATTGGCAGAAGACCTACCGAGTTAAGGTCTTCAATGAAGCGCTCACTTCAAAAGAAGGCTGGAAGAGCAAAGTTACTGAGAGCTGGGAGTGGGCTCTAGCTTTTGAAACAAACAACCTGCTGCACACCTTTGCTCAAATTGTAGTGTTAGCAGCATATTTCAGCACTGTGAACTGGCAGCTGGGAATCATCAACGCTCTTCTGATTCTCATCACCTTGCAATTCATCAAAATTATGTTTACCAAGCAAGTTGCAACCCAAGAAGGTTTTGCTCTGGCCCACAAAAAGAACCAGACCGTTTCTGCTTTCACCAAAGTTGGTTCACGAATTCGTTCGGCGGAAATTGGAACTCTAATTGCCAACGGAACATTTGTTCTTTCTCTTGGTGCACTGCTGGCCTTCAGCTACATGGGTCAAATAGTTGCAGCTGATGCGGTTATGCTCTTCCTCGGTTTCAGAATGCAGAACAATAACTTGGGGCAGACTAGCGGATCTTTGATGCGATTCGCTAGAGCTAAAGCGATGAGCGAAGCTCCCAAGAAATACAAAGGCATTAAGCCTGACAAAGACGAAGACGAGATGATGTAGCTCAACATGAGCAAACCAACCCTTACATTTGGATACAGCACCCTAGCAAGTCGTCTAGG
>CAMDEV010000088.1 GCA_945896925.1 Auritidibacter sp. Marseille-P8566 | reverse complement strand
GCAGGAGCTAGGTACCAAGAGATGAAGTCCCAAGCTTCTTGCTTGTGCTTAGCACCCTTAGGAATGGTTAGCTGAGAACCACCTTGGTTTCCACCACCACCAGGAATGTCTGCGATGTCCCACTTACCCTTTGTGGAAGGAGCTTGACCCTTGATGTAATCCATCATCCAAGCTGGTGCAAGCATTACAGCGAAAGTTCCCTTAGACATACCCACGTTCCAGTCAGATGAGAACTGACCGATACGAGTACCGATACCAGCCTTACCTGCCTCGATTGTGGTGTTGAAAGCAAGCTTCACCTGAGGGTTGGTCTTGAAAATTAGCTGACCTGCGTCAGTTCCATTGTTCTTGTAGTACTTCATGGTTCCCTGGTTCATCATCGCAGCGTAGATAGTTGCAACGTTGTCCATGAAACCAATGTTCTTCTTCTTATCTGCAGCTGAAACCTTAGCCATGTACTTCTTACCAAAGGCAATGAACTTAGGCCAGGTGTTCCAAGCAGCTGAAACAGCGTCACGCTTGTAAGGAAGGCCCTTAGCCTTGAATAGATCCCAGCGGTAAGCAACTTCTAGGCCTCCAACGTCAGTTGGGATACCAATTACAGAGTCGTTGTAACCAACACCCTGTTCCCAGCGCCAAGATAGGTAATCTTTCTTTAGTTCGTTGGCGGACTTGTTACCAACAGTGGTGCGAAGAGTACGTAGGTCAGTGAAACACTGTGGGTATGAACGCCAGAAACCTGAGTAAGAAATTTCAACAGCAGCAATATCTGGGTTACCAGCACCACCGGCAGCACACTGGGTGTAAAGGCTAGTTCCGTTTAGAGCATCGAGATCTGACTTCTTGATGCTCAGCTTGATTTCAGGGTGAAGTCTGCGGTAGTCAGCAACTAGAGCTGGCTGAATAACGTCACCGAAAGTCTCAACCTTGAGAACGGTGCAGCTAGCAGTGTCTGCTGTTGCAGTGGTGCAGTCAACAACTGCCTGTGCTGGGGTAATTGCCCCCAAAGATCCAATAGAAAGCAGGCCGGCTGCGATAAGAGCAGTGGTCTTGGCTGAAAGCTTGTTGAACAACATCTCGTTCTCCTACTTGAGGGGTTGCCTCCCCTTTTGGTTGTTGTGCGACAACCTTTGGGGGAGGCCTACTTCCTCGGTTATAAGGTTTGTAGTAAACTGCGAAAGCGGTTTCACAGATAAGACAAGTTAAGCGTGAAAGCGGTTTCTTAGCAATCTGAGAAGCCACAGATTTAGTAACTGTTACCAAAAAGTAATCATTTACTCTGTAATACTTTCTCTAATAGAAGAGGTACCCGTGAAGAAGCTCCCGATACTAAAGAGTGCTGTTGCCATCGCCGCAGCTGGAATACTGCTTATCGCCCCTGTCTCAGCTAATGCTGCTGGCGAAAGAATCCTGTGGACACAGTCCTTCAATGAAAAAGCCGGTACCAAGGTTGACCCTAAAATCTGGAGCTACAACATCGGTGCCGGTGGTTGGGGCAACAACGAGCAGCAGTATTACACCAACAAGGCAGCCAATATTTCAACAGATGGTAATGGCAACCTGGTTATCAAAGCGATCAAACTAATTCCTGATGACCCAAAGACCACATACATCACGAACTGGTGCATCGATTGTGTTTACTCAAGCGCAAGAGTGATGACCAAAGACAAAATTGGTTTCAAGTACGGTTCTATCTCAGCACGCATCCAAGTTCCAGAAGGTGTTGGGCTGTGGCCAGCATTTTGGATGCTAGGTGTTCCTAGGAACAGCTGTGATGGTTGGCCTTCATGCGGCGAAATCGACATCATGGAATCTAGAGGATCTAACACCTCCGTTTCAGTTCACAGTTTGCACGGTCCAGACTATTCAGGTGGAAATGCGAAGACTAACTACTTCTACGCGGGTAACGATTTATTGTCAGATGCTTTCCACACCTACCGTGTTGATTGGTTGCCAGACAGCATTAAGTTCTACGTAGACAACAAGTTTGTTGGTGGCGAGACTAAGAAATCAATTGCGCCAGACTCATGGGTGTTCAATGCCGAGTTCTATTTGATTATGAACCTTGCTACCGGAGGTAACTTTGACGGCGGTCAGCTAGATGAAACCATTGAGCAAGCTCAGCTAAAAATTGACTGGATCAAATACACAACATACAGAGGTAAAGGTCAGCTAATCAAGTATTAGCGAAGATTTAAATCATCTAAGGTAACTGCTGTTAGATATTTATAACCTGCGTCTTCAATAACCTTCTGTGCACCAGTATCTCTATCAACCACTGTTGCAACCGCAACAATGATTGCTCCTGCTTCTTCCAGAGCTTTAGCTGCAGTTAGAGGAGAACCTCCAGTAGTTGATGTATCTTCAACCACAACTACCTTCTTACCTCTAACATCAGGTCCTTCAACCTGTCTACCCATACCGTGAGCTTTAGCTTGCTTACGAACAACAAAAGCATCAATGCTTCTTCCTCTTGCAGCAGCCTGGTGCAACACTGCAGTTGCAACTGGATCTGCACCCATAGTCAAACCACCAATAGCATCGAAATCTGTAACTCCATTAGCGTCAAGTAGATCTAGCATTACCTGGCCAATCAATACAGCTGCTTCGTGGTGAAGAGTTGCTCGACGAAGATCAACATAGTAATCAGCTTCGATACCACTTGAAAGAGTGACTCTGCCATGCACCACAGCAAGTTCTTTGATTAGTTCAATAAGGCGAGGCTTGTTAGCAGAAGAAAAGGTCATGCCATAAGTTTAAACAGTGCGCATAGCAACTCATAACGTTAACTCAATTAGAACCCGTGTCTCTCGCGTAGTGGACTGGATGGTGAGAGCCGATATCGATGTCTTAGCTATGCAGGAGATCAAGTGCAAACCAGAGCAGTTTCCTATGCAGCCCTTTACTGACGCTGGTTATCACGTCGTATTACATGGTCTAAACCAGTGGAACGGTGTCGCCTTTGCCAGCAAGATACCCGCTGAAGATGTTGAAATAGGCTTCGCAGACATGCCTGGCTTTGGGCCAGAACTTGCTCAAGAAGCTAGAGCAATAGGTGCAACTTTTGAAGATGTCAGACTCTGGTCCCTATACATTCCTAACGGTAGAACGCTTGATGATCCGCACTACGAATACAAACTCAACTGGTTAGACAGACTAGCTGCAGCATCAGCAGAGTGGTTAGAACATGATCCGAGTCAGTCACTTGCCCTAATGGGAGATTTCAACATTGCACCACTAGACACAGATGTTTGGGACATGGATGACTTCATTGGTTCAACACATGTCTCCCAAGCAGAGCGAGATGCATTTGAAATGTTTGAACAGATTGGTTTAACCGATGTTGTTAGACCACTAGTTCCAGATGGCT
>CAMDEV010000087.1 GCA_945896925.1 Auritidibacter sp. Marseille-P8566 | reverse complement strand
CGCTGCTCCCCCAGGATTCGAACCTGGACCGAACACCTCCAAAGGGTGCCGTGCTGCCGTTACACTAGGGAGCATTGTGTTAGGCCAGAAGGCTTTAGCACCCTCTAAGTCTGCCAGATGTTGAGCCCTTAGGCTTCTAGATTTGCACCTAGAGCTGGAGAAGCAGCGGTCAAGGCAAAGATTCCCCGTTCATTTAGGCTCTCTGCAATCTGATTAGCCTGATCCTTTGAAGAACATAGCGCAGCAATTGTCGGTCCAGAGCCAGACACAATTGCCTTCAATGCTCCAAGACCCTCAATCTCGCCAATGAGAGACTCCAGCTGAGGCATAAGCGCTATCGCTGCGCTTTGGAGCCCATTGCTCAGCTTTAGAGCTAACTCATCTACCGTGTGAACAGAGTCGACCAGTTGACTGAAGTCACTGAACTCTGCAGATTCACCTAATCCATCGAATTTTGCATAGACCGAAGGAGTCGAGAGCCCCTGTTGGCTTATGGCAAGGACCCAGTGAGTTTCAAATAGAAAAGGTGTGACTGGTTGAAGTTGCTCTCCTCTTCCAGTCCCGATGGCCAACTCCCCTAGAACACAGAAAGAAATGTCTGAACCCAGCTCAGCTGCTACCTCCATCAATTCTTCATTTGAAAGCTTTACTGTTCCAAACTCTTGGTGTGCATATTCATTGAAAGCAACGAGCATCGCCGCTGCATCGGCAGAGCCTCCTGCCATACCTCCAGCAACTGGAATCCTCTTCAAGATATCAATCTGAATGTCAGGTGTTTCAATTCCTAGTTTTTGAGAAAGTAAGGCTGCGGCCTTTGCGACAAGATTTGAACCATCCGTTGGAACCGAAGCAACATGTCTAGCCGGTAGTCCCTCCCCACTAACAAAAATAGAAATGCCGGTTCCGGGTAGTGCTTTAGATACTGTTACTTCTTCTCTGAGGTTGAGAGCCAGAAAAAGTGAATTCACATCGTGAAAACCATTTGGCTTAAGCGGACCAACTTCAAAAACTAGGTTTACTTTGGCTGGTGCTGATGCAGTAATTGAATTCATCGGCCCACCTGTACTTTAACCTTTGCGTGAAGTTCATTCCAGTACTTAGTTCTAGCTTTGAGCATTACGGGGTTCTCAATGAACTCATGTTCAATCAGAATCTCACATCCTTCATCATGCGACCTGAAGATCAATGTTGCTCTGGTTTCATCCTTGAACGCAATCGTCAACCGCTCTGACTGGACTTGCTTCAGAAAACGTTTGAATCCGTCACCGTATAGAGACTCTGACTTGAAGATATTGAAAGAAAGTGCGGGCGTGGTTGGAATCAGCAGAGCCAAACGAAGCACACTCTCCTGCGCTGAATTTGTCTTGGGAGCTTCACGCCACTGGAGATAATTTAAAGCAATTGAGTTAGCCCACCACTTTTGAACTCGGTAGTTTTGTTGCAGCCAGAGAGATATCTCTCGCTGCTTAGCCTCTCGAACAGTGCTCTCAAAGATTAGTTCTAACCATTGCTCGCGCCTCTTCCCAGTGTTTGCAAATAATTGATCAGCTCTGACATCTGGATTTGCGGCAACAGTTGGAACATGCATTGCTCTTCTTCCGCGCTTTTTCTGTTCAATTCTCCGGGTGCTTGGATGCCCTTCGAAAACAGGCAGATCGTCAAAGATGCCGGTTGCTTCTTTTTTCTTTCTTCTAAATAGCATTAGCTGCCTTTGCTATTGCGACGAAGTCGTTGATGTTGAGTGCCTCTCCTCGTTTAGAAGGATCGATTCCAGCGGCAACCAGATGCTGTTCTGCGAGAGCAGGTGATCCAGCCCAGTTAGCTAAAGCCTGTCTTAGCGTCTTTCTTCTTTGTGAGAAAGCCTCATCAATGACAGCAAAGGTCTTTAACCTAAGTGCTTCATCACCCAGTGGAGTGCTTCGTTTTGTGAAGTAAACCAGAGCTGAATCAACATTTGGAATGGGCCAGAAGATGCTTCTACCAACGTTTCCGGCAAGGTTTGAGTCGGCATACCAAGCTAACTTCGCACTAGGGACTCCGTAGACCTTAGAACCTGGTGCTGCAGCTAGTCTGTGAGCTACCTCTGCCTGGACTAGAACTAAGCCTGACTGGATGGAGGGGAAGGTCTCAAGGAAGTGCAGTAGCACTGGAACTGAGATGTTATATGGAAGGTTTGCTACCAATGCGTCTGGAGCCAACGGTAACTCTGTTACTTTCATTGCATCAGCGGTTACTAACCTAAAGTCTTTGCCTTTAGCTCTTTTGCTGACTGTCTTTTCGATGGCCTGTGCCATCTTCTGATCAATCTCAACTGCGATCACAGTCTTAGCTTCTTCTAGAAGCCCCAATGTTAGGGAACCTAGACCTGGGCCAATCTCAACCACTACGTCACTAGCCTTCAGCTTTGCAGCTGCCACAATTCTTCTAATTGTGTTTGGGTCAGTTACAAAGTTCTGCCCCAACTTCTTGGTTGGAACAACACCTAGCTCTTCAGCAAGAGCTCTAACATCTGATCCACCTAGTAACTCAACCATTTAGACCTTCAGACCATAGACCATAAACCTCTTCTGTGTTCTTGGTTAGTTGGGCAGCCAATTCATTAACACCCAGTTCTAAAAATTCAGCCATTCCTCTAACGGTTAGACCGATCAGATAAGGAGAGTTAGGTCTTCCTCTAAATGGTTCCGGAGTTAGAAATGGTGCATCTGTTTCGACAAGGATGAGTTCTCTTGGCATTAGCGCTAATGCATCTCTCAGATACTGGTTCTTTTTGAAAGTGACAGTTCCAGAGAACGAGGCATACCAGCCATTCACTTTTAGGATTTCTGCTAGTTCAACATCTCCGCTGAAACAGTGAAACACTGTCCTCTCTGGAGCTCCAACTCTAAGCAGAGTTTCAACAACGTCTGCGTGAGCATCACGGTCATGAATCTGTAGTGCAATGTTGTTTTCTTTAGCAATCTCGATGTGCGCTTCGAAGCTGTGTCGTTGAAGGAACAGTCTGTCCTCAGTTGTTCTGAAGTAGTCAAGTCCAGTTTCACCAACTGCTCGAACCCTAGGTTCCTTTGCAAGTTTTGCTATTTCTGCAATTGCTGAATCCAGTTCTTGAAGGGTGCCGTGTTCTGCAGCAACGTTTGGGTGAAGTGCAACGGCTGCAAGAAGTCTTGGTTCAATTGCTGCAGTTCTTGCTGACCAAGCAGAGGTTTCAACAGATCCACCGACTTGAACTCCACCTAGAATTCCTGCTTGGTTAGCTAGTTCTAGATGCTCGCGATAGTCCATTGGGTTTTCACCATCAGCTATCTCGAGGTGAGTGTGGTTATCGTAGACACCAACTTCTAATGGTTCTGGAACCTCTGGGTAGCTTAGGTCTCGGGATCCACCGTCTTCAG
>CAMDEV010000086.1 GCA_945896925.1 Auritidibacter sp. Marseille-P8566 | reverse complement strand
AGTAGTGCTGCTCTGGCAACTTCAGTTCTTCTTACTTGGTGGAAGTAAAGGCCGGCTTCGACAAGGTCACCGTTGTCTGAAACCCAAACAGCTTCAGCTTCCGAAGGTATGTCTTTATGGTCTATACCCGGACCAAGTTTTGCAATCGTCGGCTTCAACTTTGATATTTCAAGCACAAAGTCAAAAGAAGGGGTCAGATCTGTTAGGTCAAACTTGCGTTTGGTTGACTCTCTCGCAGGTCCTTCTAGTTCTCTGCGTGCAGGATCAATAAAGAAACCCCCAAACGAACTGAGCTCTAATTTGGTGACATCTGCTTGTTCAACTTTGACATTTGGAAACTTCGCTAGGTTATAGGTAGCCATTGCAGCAGTGACCTCATCGAGCTCATAGGCTGAAACATTTATCTCAAGCGATGCTAGCGCTAATGACTCAGTCCCTATCCCACAGCCCAGATCGGCAACATCAGTGACACCGGCACCTCTGAATCTGCCAGCGTGGATGGCAGCAACTTTCAAACGGGAGGCTTGCTCCAACCCTGCCTCGGTAAAGAACATGGTGCTGGCAAAATCCCCGAATTTAGCCTGTGCTCTTCTTCTGAGCTTGGCTTGGGAGAGGACATCGGCCACCAGTTCAGGGCTGTGGCCATGTTTTCTAAACTTGCTCACTAAAGCCAGGACATCAGTCTTGCTGTCCAGCTCACCAACCTCTACCAATAGTGCCTGCCCTTCAGGGCTGATCAGGCGGAGAAAGCTGGTGCGGTCCATGGCTCAACGCTAACAGCCAAGGATTAGCACTCTGGTTGCAAGAGTGCTAATCAGCAGATAAACTGAAGACTGCGCTTGAGACTAAATCAGCGCTTTCCCCCGTTTTCATAAACAGAAGAGGTCAAACGTGTCGGTTTCAATTAAGCCGCTTGAAGATCGCATTGTAGTTTTGCCAGTTGAGGCAGAGCAGATCACAGCATCAGGTCTGGTAATCCCAGATACCGCTAAAGAGAAGCCTCAGGAGGCTGAGGTTATTGCCGTAGGTCCAGGTCGCATCGACGACAACGGTAACCGTGTACCACTAGACATCAAGGCTGGTGACCGCGTTATCTTCTCGAAGTATGGTGGCACTGAGCTTAAGTACAACGGTAAAGAGTATCTAGTACTTTCAGCCCGCGATGTGCTTGCAATCGTAGAGCGCTAAACAGATTCAGCATTGGCCCCGAGGGAACTCGGGGCTTTTGCATTTAATAGGCAATAGGATTTTAGGAACTAAGAATAAAGGCAGAGATTTGGCAGACGCAACCGATTACAGCGACGATGTCGTTGCAGTGCCTCTGCGCCATCCAGCTCGGTGGATTTTTGGTGGTCTAGCCGCTCTACTTCTCTTAAGCTTCATCTACGCTGTCGCAAGCGCTAAGTCCATTCAGTATGAACTGGTTGCCAAGTTCCTCTTTGACCACAGAATTCTCGAGGGAATGGTGGTCACACTTTATGTGACCGTGATATGCATGGTCTGTGGAGCGACATTGGCTACCTTGCTTGCGATTATGAAACTAAGCGAAAACCCAATTCAGCGTTGGCTTGCCACCGGGTTTATTGAGTTCTTCCGCGGAACACCTCTCCTACTCCAAATTGTTTTCTGGGGATACTTAGGCATCATCTTTCCTCAGCTAGTTCTGGGTGTCCCTTACACCGAGATTGTTTTTCTAAGCGGTGACACTAGCGACCTAATCCCTGCTCTTGTTGCAGGCATCATCGCTCTTTCTCTAAACGAAGCAGCATACTCTGCTGAAATTGTCCGAGCTGGAATTCTTGCCGTTGATGGTGGACAGGTTGAGGCAGCCAAGTCTTTGGGAATGTCATCAAGTTACACAATGCGAAAAATTGTGTTACCCCAGGCAATGCGTGTGATTATTCCGCCGATGGGTAATGAGTTCATCGGTATGTTGAAGAACACCTCCTTGCTGCAGCTAATCGCAGTTGCTGAGCTATACACAGCAGCAAGCACTATTTCATCTGCGAACCTAGCTCAGATCGAACTTCTAATTGTTAGCGGTTTCTGGTATTTGGTAATGACTACTGTTCTTGGTTTCCCACAGCGTGCACTTGAGCGAAGATACGGTCGTGGCTTTGAAAGCGTTGGCGGTAGAGCAGCCCCTAGAGCATTCAAGGTTGGTAGACGCTAATGGCTGAATTGATGGTGGATGCAAGAAGTGTGCGTAAGTCCTACGGAGCCAATCAGGTCCTAAACGGAATTAGCTTGACTGTTGAGCAAGGAGAAGTTCTTTGCATTATTGGCCCTTCTGGTTCCGGTAAGTCAACTTTCCTCAGGTGTCTAAATCACCTTGAGTCAATCAATGGTGGACGCATATATGTAAATGATGAACTGATGGGTTACCGTCAGGTTGGTAAGGTTCTGCATGAACTAAAGCCAAAGGATATTGCTAGACAGCGTCAGTCAATTGGAATGGTGTTCCAGCGATTCAATCTCTTCCCTCACATGACTGCACTGCAAAATGTTATTGAAGCGCCGATTGGTGTTGCAGGGGTGAGCCCTGATGATGCAAAGAAGTTAGGACTCGAACTGCTAGCGCAGGTTGGTCTTGCTGATAAAGCAGATCACTACCCGGCTCAGTTATCCGGTGGGCAACAGCAACGTGTTGCTATTGCTAGAGCTTTGGCAATGAAACCTAAACTAATGCTCTTTGATGAGCCGACCTCAGCTCTGGATCCAGAGCTGGTCGGTGATGTCCTAGATGTTATGAAGAACCTTGCCAAAGCTGGGATGACCATGATTGTGGTCACCCATGAGATGGGCTTTGCCCGTGAAGTTGCCGATAAAGTAGTATTCATCGACAAAGGGCTCATCGTGGAGCAAGGAACTCCGAAACAAGTCTTGGACAATCCACAAGAGTCTAGAACCAAGGCATTCCTCAATAAGGTCCTTTAGTTAACCAATCCAGAGAGTGAGATTCAAATGGCTATAAAGAAACTAGGTTTAGTGGCAGCAGTGTCAGCTGGACTATTACTACTTGCAGGTTGTGCAGGCAGTGTTGATAACGGTGTTGACCAGTCAAAGGTTGACAAGGACGCTCAGGCTCTTCTTCCAGCTGAGTATCTAGAGAATGGCATCGATGTTGCCAGCGACATCCCTTACGAGCCTTTCGAGTTTGAGGACGAGAACGGTAACCTAACCGGTATTGACGTTGAGCTAGGTGCTCTAATCGGAGAGAAGCTAGGTACTGAACTTAGATTCAACGATGCAGTTTTCGACACCATCATTGCTTCTCTTGAAGCAGGTACAAACGACATCATCATCAGCTCAATGAGCGACACAGTTGAGCGTCAGGCAAAGGTTGACTTTGTTGACTACAACGTCGGTGGCTCACAGATGCTTGTGATCAAGGGAAACCCAGACGGTATCGTGAATCCAGCTAGCCT
>CAMDEV010000085.1 GCA_945896925.1 Auritidibacter sp. Marseille-P8566 | reverse complement strand
CGCTAATGCTTGCAGGGCAGACAGGACTCGAACCTGCAACCTGCGGTTTTGGAGACCGCTGCTCTACCAATTGAGCCACTGCCCTAAGGAGGCAAATGGGCACACTAATAGATTGAAATCTAATGTGATTAATTTGCCAGATTAGGCTTGGGGCAGTTGTCAAACTACCTCCTAGGAGTTTATCCCCGAACCCCGCTAAATGCAAAGAGAGATCTTGATTCTTGTGGAGGTAATGCATATGCATTACCATATCCACATGGATGAAAACGAACTTGAATCAAGCCTTACCGATCGCTACCAAACAACCGTTCCAGCGAGGATACGCAAACTTCTAGGTCTAAACAAGAGGGACAAGCTGGAGTGGATACTCGATGAGTCTGGAGGTATCCGAGTTAGCAAGAAGCCGGCAGAAACAGAGCACTTTGACCCAATATTTGATCAATGGCTTGATTTTCTTGAGAAGGACATGCTTGAACACCCCGAACGGTTGATACCACTCGATGAAAAGTGGTACGAGGACATGGTCTTCGAGTTATCCGGGGAAAGAGGAGTAGGAGTTCCTGGATTTCCACCTACTTTGGCTGAGTTCAGAGCGCAACCATTGCCGTTTGACATAGATAAGGCACTGCCAGAGGATGAGGAGATCTAGATGCCCTCAACGGAATGGTTTCTGCTTTCTCATCCTGCTTTCATGAATCAACTCATAATCTCCACACAAAAAATGGCCGATGCCAAGGCCAAAGCTGGGGTTGATTGGATACACCACTCGGACGCAAAGCGCCATTTCACCCTCACCCGTCAGATAACTGAACGAATTCCTGAAGACCCATCATCTCCAGAATTTCGATTAGGGAATGCCCTTGGGCAGAAATACAAACTATGGTTTAGGGCCAAGTTTTTACAACAATATCGAGTTTTTTTCAGATATAGCAGCATGAGAAAAATAATTGTGTACGGGTGGGTGAATGATCCAAAGACTTTGCGTTCCTACGGATCAAAGACAGATGCCTACCTTGTCTTCAAGAAAATGCTTGAGTCGGGCAGAGTTCCAAATAGCTGGGACGAACTGGTTGCTGAGTCCAAAAGACTTAGCTAAATAGTTTCTGAAGTCTCTGAATGCCTTCAAGAAGTTGTGCGTCACCAAGTGCGTAAGAAAGTCTTACGTAACCTGAAGGACCGAAAGCTTCACCTGGCACTAATGCAACTTCTGCAGCATCTAGCATGTAATCACAAAGTTCGAGACTGTTGTTGATTTCTTTACCGCCCCAAGTTTTACCAAGTAGTCCTGTGACATCTGAATAAACATAGAAAGCACCCTGAGGGGTTGGTGCTACCCAACCAGGGATCTTGTTTAGTTCATCAACAGCAATAAGTCTTCTTCTGTTGAATGCATCACGCATTGCAACGACTTCATCCTGAGGTCCAGTTAGCGCTGCGATAGCTGCACGCTGGCTGATGTTAGAAACGTTTGAAGAAAGGTGTGATTGTAAATTGGCTGCTGCTTTCATTGCATCTAGGGGACCTGCCATCCATCCCAATCGCCAACCGGTCATTGCATAACTCTTAGCAACACCATTGACCATGATGGTTCTATCAATAAGTTCAGGAACCACTTCAGTAATTGAATATGCTTTTAGCCCGTCGTAAGTAAGGTTCTGATAAATCTCATCAGTGATAACCCATAGACCATGTTCATAAGCCCACTTACCAATGGCTTCAACTTCATCTCTTGAGTGCACTGAACCTGTTGGGTTAGAAGGAGATACGAATAGTAGAACTTTAGTTCTTGGAGTTCTAGCTGCTTCTAGTTGGTCAACTGTTACTAGGTAGTTCTGGTCGCTGCCAGAGAAGATCTCAACTGGAACACCACCGGCTAAGTGAATGGCTTCTGGATAAGTTGTCCAAAAAGGTGTTGGCACCAATACTTCATCACCTGGATCTAGAAGTGTTGCAAAGGCTTGGTAAACAGCTTGCTTACCGCCGTTGGTAACAACCACCTGTGCTGCACTAACTTCAGTTCCTGAATCAATCTTTGTTTTGTGAGCAATTGCTTCTCTAAGTTCTGGAAGACCAACAGCGGGTGTGTATCGGTGGTTCTTAGGGTCACGTGCTGCAAGAACAGCAGCCTCAACGATGTGAGCTGGGGTTGGGAAATCTGGTTCACCGGCTGCATAGGAAATAACTGGTTTACCAGAAGCTTGAAGCGCTTTAGCCTTGCCATCAACCTTCAGAGTCGCTGATTCAGCAATAGAGCCAATGCGGTGAGAAATTCTTGGGAACTCGTTCATGGTTTCAGCCTACCGAACCCATTACGTCTAAGGAGTATGGTGATAACTTGTGAACGCAATATTGCCTGGCTTTCTAACTGGATTCTCACTAATTGTGGCTATCGGTGCACAAAACGCTTTCATCTTGAGGCAGGGTCTCACCAAACAATACGTATTTTTGATTGTCACCATCTGCGCGCTAAGTGACGCTCTGCTAATAGCTCTAGGAACTTTTGGTTTGGGTGCACTTATCCAAGCCATTCCAAATCTCTTAGAGATCATGCGTTGGCTTGGTGTTGGTTATCTAACCTGGTTTGGAGCAACATCGGTTAAAAAAGCGCTAAAGACAAATGCTCTAACTGTTGCTGATGAAACACAGGTTTCGCTAAAGAAAACACTCCTGCTAACCCTTGGCTTTACATTCCTAAACCCTCACGTTTATCTGGACACTGTGATTCTGGTTGGAAGCGTGGCGAACCATTTTGGAGATAATAAATGGTTCTTCGCTCTAGGGGCAGTAATTGCAAGCTTCACCTGGTTCTACAGTTTGGGATTAGCCGCATCGAAGATGGCGGTGCTGATGGCAAAGCCGGTGTTCTGGAAGATACTCGATATCTTTATTGCTGCTGTGATGTTTAGCTTGGCAATAAACCTAGCTGTTGGTGACTTGAACTAGAAGCCAATCAGGTTAGGTTCTGGCACCAAAGTAATTCCAAACTTGTTGGAAACCTGTAATTGAACAAATCTTGCTAACTCCGCAACATCATTAGCCGTTGCATCACCTCGATTAGTAATTGCTAATGCATGCTTTGAAGATATTGCTGCACTGGAATGAGGAAGTGAAAATCCTTTAATCACACCTGCTTGTTCAATCAACCAAGCAGCACTCAGTTTGACTGTCTTACCGTCATCTTCAACGCTTGGCCACTGTGGTGCATCCAGTGGAAGTGTTCTAGCAAAAGATTCAGTTACTACTGGGTTGGTAAAGAACGAACCACAGGACCAGGTGTCATGATCTGTTTCACTAAGCACCATTCCCTTGCTTGCTCGTAGAGCAAGCACCTCCTCGGCTCTTGATTGCATCAGAGCAGTTGAGCCAGCAGGAAGGTCAACGTAGAACTGGAAATCAACCCAGGTAACAACTCCTTTTTTACCCTGCTTGAAAATACTGTCTCGGTAACC
>CAMDEV010000084.1 GCA_945896925.1 Auritidibacter sp. Marseille-P8566 | reverse complement strand
GAAGGTGGAACTCCACTAGTTCATGCACCTGCTCTAGCCAAGTTAGTTGGGTCTGCAGAAGTTTGGCTAAAGGTCGAAGGTATGAACCCAACTGGTTCGTTTAAGGACCGTGGAATGACAATGGCTGTAACAAAAGCTGTTGCGCACGGAGCAAAAGCAGTGATCTGTGCATCGACTGGTAATACTTCAGCAAGCGCAGCGGCATATGCTGCAGCTGCTGGAATCAAGTCAGTCGTTCTAATTCCTGAGGGAAAGATCACCCTTGGAAAGCTAGCTCAGGCCATTGCTCACAAAGCTTCGATTCTTCAAGTCAAAGGTAACTTTGATGACTGCCTTGTTTTGGCTCGTGACCTATCTGAGAACTACGCGGTGCATTTGGTGAATTCAGTAAACCCTGACCGCATTGAAGGTCAAAAGACCGCAAGCTTTGAGGTTGTTGAGAATCTAGGTTTTGCACCAGATTTCCACGTTATGCCTGTAGGTAACGCTGGAAACTACTCTGCATACTTCAAGGGTTACCTAGAAGAGTTCAATGAGGGAATCATCAAGGAAGTGCCAAAGCTTTGGGGATTCCAGGCTGAGGGTTCAGCACCTTTTGTTGCAGGTCACCCGATTGAAAACCCTGAGACCATCGCTACTGCTATTCGTATCGGTAACCCTGCATCTTGGGATCTAGCGCTAAGCGCCCAGGAGTGCAGCCAAGGTGAGTTCGGTGCAGTCTCTGATGCTGAGATTCTTTGGATGCACAGATTCCTTTCAAACGAAGTCGGTGTATTTGTTGAACCTTCTTCTGCAACCGGAGCTGCCGGTCTTTTGAAGAACTCAAAGCTAGGGAAAGTTCCACACGATGCAAAGATCGTTGTGACTGTTACCGGTCATGGTCTAAAGGATGTTGGTTGGGCTCTGAAGGATGAGGATGGCAACGAAGTTAGCCCTACCTCTTGCTCCAAGGATGCCGCCGAAGTTGCAGAGCTTCTTGGCTTGGAGAAAAACTAATGCGTTTAGACGAAGTCAATTCCATCATTGGGAGAAAGGTTGTTGTAAAGGTTCCGGCAACTTCAGCAAACCTTGGCCCTGGTTTTGACACTTTGGGAATGGCTCTTTCTTACTATGACGAACTAGAGGTTGAAGCTGTTGACACAACAGATTCAGTTGTTGAAGTTATTGGTGAAGGCCAAGGAGATGTTCCAACCGGTGACGACAACTTAGTTGTCAAATCGATTGCCTATACATTTGCCCACTACAGACAGCCAATGCCGGGTCTTCGACTAAAGGCAAAGAATTACATTCCTCACGGAAGGGGAATGGGCTCATCAGGTGCCGCTGTTGTTTCAGGCATTATGGCTGCTAAAGGTTTACTAGATGGCTTAGTCGAGATGACTTCAAATGATTTGCTACAGATTGCAACTGAATTAGAGGGTCACCCAGATAACGTAGCTCCTGCACTTTTTGGAGGACTTACAATCGCTTGGCAAGATGAAACTGGACCTAAGCACAAGAAGCTCTTTGTGCACAGGGGCGTTTCTCCGCTTGTTCTAGTTCCTAAGAACAAGATGTCAACAGAGTTAGCCAGATCACTTCAGCCAGATTCAGTCCCTCACGATGACGCTGTCTTCAATGTCTCTAGATCGGCACTTTTGATTGCTGCTCTAACTCAGAGCCCAGAACTACTTTTGGCTGCTACAGAAGACCGTTTGCACCAGAACTATCGTGCCGCAGCGATGCCTGAGACAGACGCAGTAATCACAGCACTTAGGGCAGCGGGACATGCTGCCGTGGTCTCTGGAGCAGGGCCTTCAGTTCTTGTTTTAGCTTCAGACCCCGCTCAAAGACTGGCCGCAGCCAAGCTGGCAGCCGAAAAATTCCCACAGTGGCAGCCTTTAATGTTGGCTGTTGATTTCAAAGGTGCTACTGTTATCACGTACCGCAAATAAGACCTTATCTTTAAGAGTCTGGTACCAAAGCCCGCAAAAACTTGCGGATAGCGCACGACAAGGTCGTGCATCACAGCAATCAACCTCAAATTAGAAACCGATTGCTAACTAAGAAAGAGTTATTACCAATGGATGAAATCCAAAAAGCAGAAACACCAAAGAAGTCTCGTCGTGTAACTGCCGTGCCAGCAACTGATGCTGCCCCTGCAGAAGCGAAGAAGCCAACTAGATCTCGTAAGACTGAAGACGCACCTGCAGCTGAATCAAAGCCAGCAGATTCAGCACCTTCTGAAAACAGAGGTAACCGTAACCGTTCAGCTAGTTCTGAATCAGCTCCTCAGGAGAGTTCAGAGCGCAGCGAATCACCTCAGCGTGATCGTGAAGTTGATAGCGAAAGACCAGAGCGTAACGATCGTCAAGGTCAGAACCGTAACCGTAACCGTAACCGCAACCGTGGCAACGATCGCTTCCGCGATCGCGACCGCCGTCGTGGCCCAAACAACGACCGTGAAGAAGCAGAGCCAGAGATTTCTCCGGATGATGTTTTAGTTTCTGTTGCTGGAATCCTGGACATTCTGGATAACTACGCCTTCGTAAGAACCACAGGTTACCTAGCTGGCCCTAACGATGTTTACGTATCCCTTGGTCAAGTAAAGAAGTATTCGCTTCGTAAGGGAGATGCAGTAGTTGGTGCAATTCGTCAACCACGCGAAGGTGACCAGGGGCGTCAAAAGTTCAACGCAATTGTCCGTATCGATTCAATCAACGGTCAAACTGCAGAAGAGTCAGCTAAGCGTGTTGAGTTCGGCAAGCTAACTCCTCTTTACCCTCAGACCAGACTGCGTCTAGAGACTGAACCAAACAAGCTCTCAACGCGAATCATTGACCTAGTTGCTCCAATTGGTAAGGGGCAGCGTGGTCTGATCGTGTCACCACCTAAGGCTGGTAAAACTTTGGTACTCCAGGCGATTGCTAACTCAATTGCACAGAACAACCCAGAGGTTCACCTAATGGTTGTTCTCGTTGACGAGCGTCCAGAAGAAGTTACCGACATGCAGAGAACTGTTAAGGGTGAAGTGATTGCTTCGACTTTCGACCGTCCTGCAGAAGATCACACCACAGTTGCAGAACTTGCCATTGAGCGTGCGAAGCGTTTGGTAGAGCTAGGTCACGACGTTGTTGTGCTCCTTGACTCGATTACTCGACTAGGTCGTGCATACAACCTTTCAGCTCCGGCATCTGGTCGTATTCTTTCCGGTGGTGTTGATTCATCAGCTCTTTACCCACCTAAGCGCTTCTTTGGTGCTGCTCGTAACATCGAAGATGGTGGCTCACTAACCATCCTTGCAACCGCTCTTGTTGAGACTGGTTCAAAGATGGATGAAGTTATTTTCGAAGAGTTCAAGGGAACTGGAAACATGGAACTTCGTCTTTCACGTTCACTTGCAGACAAGAGAATCTTCCCAGCTGTTGATGTCAATGCTTCTGGTACTCGTCGTGAAGAAATGTTGATGAGCCCAGATGAGACCAAGATTGTTTG
>CAMDEV010000083.1 GCA_945896925.1 Auritidibacter sp. Marseille-P8566 | reverse complement strand
TTCAGGTATCTTTAGCCACCTCTCTTCAACCGGAGCACGAGAAGATTTGGAGCAGATTGCTCGATTTGATGAAGCTCTAGCTCTAGCTTTAGAACATGGTTTTGAGTTTGAAGTCAGACATCTAACTGCTAGCGATGGAACCTTGAGTTACCCGCAGGCTAGGTATGACATGGTGCGCTGTGGCATTGCTCTATACGGGCTATCTCCATTTAGTGACAACAAGGGTAAAGAGTTTGGATTAAAGCCGGTGATGTGTGCCGAGGCTAAGGTTGTTCAAACTAAGCGAGTCCCTGCAGGCAGTGGAGTCTCATACGGTTACCTGTATCACACTGAAAGAGAGACCACTTTGGCTCTAGTGCCAGTTGGTTATGCAGAGGGTCTACCACGTAATGCAACTGGCAAGGCTGAGGTTTGCATCAATGGCAAGCGCTACCCAATCCTTTCTCGAATTGCTATGGACCAGTTTGTAGTTGATGTTGGAGATGCTTCGGTTAGTCCAGGAGATCGGGTTGTTATCTTCGGTGACTGTGGCCCTAGTGCTGATGATTTAGCTAACGCTGCTGACACGATCAACTATGAGATTGTGACCAGAATTGGTTCGAGACTAAACAGGGTTTTCCTAGGTTCCGTTGAGGGTAGTCAGAATTGACCGAGAGCTCTTCGCTCTTCAAGTCAGTAGTAAGCACACCTGAGGAGATGACTGACCTAGGCCAGCGAGTATCAAGAACCCTTGCGGCCGGTGACCTAGTGCTTCTTATCGGCCCACTTGGAGCCGGTAAAACTACTTTCACCAGAGGTGTTGGACACGGCTTAGAAGTAATAGGTAATGTCTCAAGCCCAACCTTTGTTATTGCCAGAACTCATAAGCGAGAAAACAACCAGCCTCCTCTGGTGCATGTGGACGCATACCGCTTAGGTTCACCAAGTGAGTTGGATGATTTAGATATACCTTTCAGCAGCTCGATTGTTTTAGTTGAGTGGGGTAAAGGCCTCACCGAAGGCATAGCCGAGAACTGGCTAGAGATCGAGATCGGCAGAGATCACACTGGTGAATCTGAAGATAGAACCGTTGAGATAACAGGTTACGGTTCTCGTTGGCAGCAGGTGACTCTTTGAGTGAGCACTTGGTGGCAGTGAAACAAGATTATGTCTTAGCAATTGATACTTCAGCTGGAACAACAGTTGCGGTGTTGAGCCTTGGAGAAGTTCTTGCCGAACTGAACTACCTAGAACCAATGACGCACTCTGAGCGAATTGGAAGTGCAATTGAAGAAGTATTAGCTAAAGCAAAGGTTGCACCAAGCAACATTTCTCAAGTTGTCGTTGGCAGAGGACCAGGCCCATACACCGGTCTGAGAGTTGGATTAGCAGCAGCAAAGTTCTTTGCTCTCGGTGCTAATGCTGAACTTGTTGGGGTTTGCAGCTTGGATGCCATTGCTTATTCCTATTACCAAAGCAACCCAGGGCAGAAACTACCCGTGCTGGTTTCAACCGATGCTAGAAGGCAAGAAGTTTTTTGGTCGCTCTATAACGGTTTGGATGAAGGCGTTCCAATAAGAGTCGAAGGCCCAAGTGTGAATAAGCCTGATTACCTGGAAGAACTGCTGAGCGGGCAGGAGCACATCGTCACAGATCTTTCAATCACTGCTTCTGCTCTTGGTCAGGTTGCATACTTTCAATCGCTAACCGACCTAGGTGTCTCAAAGGATTCCTCACCTATTTACCTTCGCGAGCCTGATGCAACACCAGGTAAAGCTAAGAAGGTGAGCGGCTAATGGAATTCCTAATTAGAGAAGCACACTCCCAGGACTTAGAAGCAATCATGACGATAGAGAACGAGTGCTTTGCAACCGATGCCTGGTCTCAAGAGGTGATGCTTTCAGAGCTAGTTGCTCCACACACCTATTACCTAGTTGCTGAGGTTGATGACCAAGTTGTCGGCTATGCAGGACTTAGTCAGTTAGTTGGCGCTACCCAAGCTGATATCCAAACAATAGCTGTGAAACCTAACCAGCGAGGAACTGGCATTGGTAGAGCTCTAATGCAAGAGCTAACTAAAGAGGCAACTCGAAGAGGCGCTAAGGAAGTCTTCCTAGAGGTTAGAGCGGATAACACAATTGCTCAGAAGCTATACAAACTCTTTGGCTTCAAGCAGATTGGTCTTCGGAAGAAGTATTACCAACCTGATGGGGTTGATGCTTTTGTAATGAAGACATCCCTTCTTAGAGAATCAGTTTCTGAACCACTGGTCTTAGGTATTGAGACTTCTTGTGATGAAACAGGCATTGGAATTGTTAGAGGTAATACCCTGTTGGCTAATGTGATCTCTTCCAGCATGGAACAGCACGCTAGGTTCGGTGGAGTAGTTCCCGAGGTTGCTGCCAGAGCTCACCTAGAGGCTCTAACCCCAGCTCTAGAGCAAGCCCTTAGTGAAGCCAAGGTAACGCTGGATGAAATAGACGCCATTGCTGTTACCAATGGTCCTGGCCTAGCAGGAGCACTGATGGTCGGAGTGGGAGCAGCAAAAGCTTTAGCTGTTTCAACTGGTAAACCAATCTATGCGGTGAACCACTTGGTTGGACACATTGCTGCTGACATTTTGGATCAGGGAAAGCTGGCAGTTCCAACTATCGCACTATTAGTCAGTGGTGGTCACACCTCACTTCTTCTAGTTAGAGACATCATCAAAGATGTTCAACTACTAGGAGAGACCATCGATGATGCTGCTGGTGAAGCATTCGATAAGGTGGCACGAGTTCTAGGGCTCCCATATCCTGGTGGCCCAGAAATTGATAGAGCGGCTCTTGGCGGTAATCCAGCAGCAATTAGATTCCCTAGAGGCCTAACTTTGCCAAAGGATATGGCAGAGCACCGCTACGACTTCAGCTTCTCTGGTCTAAAGACTGCAGTTGCTAGACATGTTGAATTAGCTGAATCTAAGAACGAAGAACTTAATGTTTCAGATGTTGCAGCTAGCTTTAGAGAAGCAGTAGTTGATGTTCTAATCAGGAAAGCTGTAGCAGCATGTTTGGATCATGACATTCCACGACTATTACTTGGTGGCGGTGTGATTGCTAATGCCAGACTTCGTCAGGTTGCAATTGAAGCATGTCGAGAGAACAATATTGAACTTAGAATTCCACCACTATCCCTCTGCACCGATAACGGGGCAATGATTGCAGCGCTTGGATCTCAGCTAGTTCAGGCTGGTTTTGCACCTAGCTCTCTTGATTTCCCGGCTGATTCAACTCTTCTGGTAACTCAAATACAGTCTTAGCTGAAAAGTAGTTCTCGCACTCACAGATTAGAACTGTTACTTTACCCCTTCAACAACCAAAACTCGGTGGGTAGTCCCTACCCGAGTAACAATCAGAGTAGCCGAGTTAGGGCCCTTTGGATCTAGCTCTCTTCGCAATTGTTCGGGAGTGATATCTGCTCCACGCTTCTTTATCTCTAAAGTCCCGATGCCTCGTTCACGAAGGTATGCCTTGAGTTTCTTTCTGTCGAAACTTAGATTGTCTAA
>CAMDEV010000082.1 GCA_945896925.1 Auritidibacter sp. Marseille-P8566 | reverse complement strand
CTAGGTGCGTTACAAAGTTGCACTTGCCGTGGGTTTGATTAGATTAGAGCCATGACTGAACTAACTGTTGGCTCTAAGGCCCCTGCATTCAAATTGACTAACCAAGATGAGAAGGCTGTTTCACTAGCTGATCTCAAAGGTAGTCGAGTAATTCTGTATTTCTATCCCGCTGCCTCAACCCCAGGTTGCACCAAGCAAGCCTGTGATTTTCAAGAGAACATGTCAGTTTTGAAGAAGGCTGGCTATGTGGTTCTAGGTGTTTCTCCAGATAACGCCGCCAAACTGACTAAGTTCCGTAAGGCTGAGAGTCTGAAGTTCGACCTACTGTCTGACCCAGAGATGAAGGTCATCAAGGCCTATGGAGCTTTTGGTGAGAAGAGCATGTATGGCAAGGTCTATGAGGGTTTGATCAGATCTACCTTCGTAATTGACGAGAAGGGCAAGATCGAGCACGCCCTATACAACGTCAAGGCAACCGGCCACGTGGCTATGCTTCGTAAGGTTTTGGCTATTTAGGCTCTGAGGTTGCCTTTACTACCCCAGCGCTAAACAAGGTAAATAAGACTGCTAAAGAGGGTAATGCGATCGCAAAGCCACCTAGCAGGCTTGCCTCAAAGGTCCCCAGAGCGATGGCTATTTGAATCAACTGCCAGAACACTCCGGCGCTTCTAGCCCATCTCTTGCCCTTGGTGATGGCTAATCCTGCAAAGGTCAGCCAGACGCCCGCTGAGAGGGTTAGAACCACCAGAGCGGAGTTAGTTAGAAGGGCTCCAGCCTGGCTTGTCGTCATCCCCCAGACGATGGCTACGGTGGCTAGGAAAAGCACTAAAGCTTCTAGAAAATAGGCAATTGCCAAAGCTCTCAGAGTGGTCTGAATATTGATTTTGCCCATAGTTCCAAGCCTAAATGCCTATTTACAAACGACCCCTCGCTGTGGGAAAATTATCTAGTCGCGGTCGCGAATAAACCTAGAAATCTTCCAAGATTTACCTTTATTGTGATGCGCTTCCCCTGTTATTCGATTTAAGGAACATAAATATATGGAACTGCCATGGCTAACCGAAGCTCGCTGTAGAACAGAAGACCCAGAACTGTTCTTCCCAGTAGGTAACACAGGCCCAGCAGTAGACCAGATCGAACAAGCTAAAGCTATTTGCCGTGATTGCAAAGTGACAGCTAACTGCCTTGAGTACGCCATCAAAGAGAACCAAGACAATGGTGTTTGGGGCGGTCTAAGTGAAGACGAGCGTAAGTCGCTCAAGCGCAAGTATGCTCGCGCACGTCGCTCAGCCTAAATAAGCGGTAACTCTAGAGCGACTGTTGTTCCACCGGTCTTATCGGATTTGAACTCAATCTTCCCTCTAAGTTCACCTTCAACCAAAGTCTTCACAATCTGAGTTCCTAAACCTGTCAAAACCTTGCCAGGCTCTAAACCCACGCCGTCATCAGCGACTGTTATGTATAGGCGTTTGGACTTTCTAGAGGCATTGACTGTGACATGGCCTGTTCTATTGGCAAGACCGTGCTCGTAAGCGTTGGTGACAATCTCTGTTAATACAACAGATAAAGGTGTTGCCATCTCACTTGGTAATCTGCCGAACTTTCCAATTCGTAAATTAGTGACTTTGGCATTGAAAGCTAAAGCAAGTTCACTCACCAGAGTAATGATTCGATCGAAAACCTCATCGAAGTTAACATCCTGTGCCAGACCTTCTGAAAGAGAGTCGTGAACAACCGCAATGGCGGCGACTCTTCGCTCTGCATCGCTTAGTGCCTCTAGGGTCTCTTCTGACTGGCTTCTTCTTCCCTGGATTCTCAGCAGGCTTGCAACTGTTTGAAGATTGTTTTTCACTCGGTGGTGAATCTCACGAATGGTTGCATCCTTGGTTATGAGCTCACGCTCTTGTCTTCTAAGCTCAGTAACATCACGGCAGAGCAAGATTGCTCCGGTGTTTACCGAGTTCTCGTAGATAGGCACTGAACGCACTGAAAGTGCTGCACCATTTCCTTCAATGTCTGCTCGACCAGCAAGTTTTCCTGAAACAACTATTGGAAGATTTTCATCAACATTTACTCTGTTCTTATTGATCTCTTTAGTAACTTCTAAAAGACTTCTTCCTTCGAGTTCACCCGTAACCCCAAGTTTCTGGAATGCAGACATTCCATTTGGTGATGAGAACACCACAGCACCGTTTGCATCAAGATGCAGTAATCCATCGTTGACACGAGGTGCACCTCTTCTAGGTGCACTCTGTTTATTGAACTCTGGGTAACTGCCGTCAACGACCATGTTGAGGAGAACGTCTCCTAAGACAGTGAGGTTGATTCTAGTTTTGTTAGGTGCTGCAACTTCACCGAGGTTTGTGTGTTTGGTAACTACAGCTACAGGGCTTGGAGTGATGTCGGTTCCTGTTTCAATATTCAATCTTCTAAAGACAGGAACTGCGCTAAGTCTCGCTGGAACACCTTGATACTTATCTGGTTCACCGTTATCTACGCTCTTGCCTGTTTTGTATGCGGTGTCCACTAGAGAAGCCCAAGATTTTTCAACAGGCTTACCGGTGATGTCTCGATAAAACACAGTTGCGGCACTTGAAGGTCTCGCATGCCCAGCGGCGATAAAACCATTCTCACCATCAGGAATCCAAAGCACTAGGTCAGCAAAGCTGAGGTCGGCGATGACCTGCCAGTCTCCAGTAAGAGCGTGCAACCACTCAATATCGGCAGAGTGAGTCTGGCCGTATTGCTTCATGAGATCTGAAAGTGTGGACACTTAAGAAAGTTTAGCCAGCGCATCCCCTGAAGCACTATCCAAGAGCAATGCTCTGGCTAGGTCACTGATTGCCTGTCGGGCTGGAGATGACCGTTTGAGCAAAGCTAAAGGGAGGCCATTGAGTAATGCTCGATCGAAGTTGCCTGGCTCATCTGGGATAAATGCGTCGATTCTTGCTTTGGCTAAAGAGAGGTAGGTCTCTTCGAGTTCTGTTCTAGCCTTTGAGCCTAAAGCGCTCGTTCTAAATCTATTTACAACTAGATAGGGGTTGGCGTTCTGCACATTGTTATCCAGATAGTCCTTAGCTCCTAGAAACCGATGAGCTGAAACAGGGTCTGAGCCAGTTACAAGAACTACCTTGGAGCTGCTTTCCAGAACTCCCACCAGCAGACTGTCTCGATTGGTATCAGTAACTAGAGAATTGGTCGAAGGATGATTAAGGCTTGACTGAAAGTTTGTTGCCTGAGGCAGATCTAAGACGACGTGGTCTACTTCACTCTTTAGGGTGGCAAGCATTTTGAACACTCGCTCTATCGTTACTTCACGCCACCTAGAAGGTGAACTTAGACCTGACATGAACCTCAGCTCGTGTCTACCGACCTGGATAGCAACTGTAAGCCGTCGATACTCTTCGGGGCTCAGCCGGTCCTGCTCAGCGAGCCTTAGACAGGCTGATAGCCCAGCAGGTGTGTCAACGAGACCAAGAGTCAGTGCCAGTGAAGGGGCAAGGGTGTCTAAATCAATTAGCAATACTCGTTGCCCAAG
>CAMDEV010000081.1 GCA_945896925.1 Auritidibacter sp. Marseille-P8566 | reverse complement strand
AAGCTTTCAGGTATGACAGGAACTGCAGCTACTGAAGCCGCTGAATTCATGAGCACATACAAGCTCGGTGTTGTTCCTATTCCTACCAACCGTCCTATGGTTCGCAAGGATCAGAGTGACCTGATCTACAAGAACGAACAGGTCAAATTCGCGATGGTTGTTGAAGACATAGCGGCAAGACATCTAACCGGTCAACCCGTTCTAATTGGAACCACCAGCGTGGAAAAGAGCGAGTATCTGTCCAAGCTGCTTGCTAAGCGCGGTATCAGACACGAAGTTCTAAACGCTAAGAACCATGCTCGTGAAGCTTCGATTGTTGCTCAGGCTGGTCGTCTTGGTGCCGTTACTGTTGCTACCAATATGGCAGGACGTGGAACTGACGTAATGCTCGGTGGTAACTCTGAGCACCTTACCTTTGAGGTTCTAGAGAAGCGTGGTTTGGATTCAGTTGAAAAGCCTGAAGAGTATGAAGCAGCTTGGGCTGTTGAATACCCGAAGGTAAAGGAGCAGGTTGCTGAAGAAGCAAACAAGGTCGTTGCAGTTGGTGGTCTATACGTTCTAGGAACTGAGCGTCACGAATCTAGAAGAATTGACAACCAGCTTCGTGGACGTGCAGGACGTCAGGGCGACCCAGGTGAATCACGTTTCTACCTTTCGCTAACCGATGATCTAATGAGACTTTTCAACTCAGGGGCAGCGGCTGCTTTGATGAACCGCAGCAATGTTCCTGATGATGTTGCAATCGAATCTGGAATCGTTAGCAAGGCTATTGCTTCAGCTCAGTCTCAGGTTGAAGGCCGTAACGCAGAAATTCGTAAGAACGTTTTGAAGTATGACGATGTGCTTAATCGTCAACGTGAAGCCATATACACAGACCGTAGACACATCCTCGCTGGCGATGACCTTACCGGTCGCGTAGACACATTCTTAGAAGACGTGATTACAACTGTTGTTGATAGCCAAATCTTTGAAAACAGCGGAACTGACTGGGATCTTGAATCTCTTTGGAATGATCTAAAGACTGTTTACCCTGTTGGCATCACAGTTGAAGAAGTTCTTGCTGAAGCAGGAACCAGATCAAAGCTAACCAAAGCTTGGTTGACAAGAGAAATTCTTGCGGATGCCCGCATTGCTTACGCAAAGCGATCTGAAACTGTTGGTGAAGCTCCAATGCATGAACTAGAGCGCAGAGTTGTGCTTTCAGTTCTAGATAGAAAGTGGCGCGATCACCTGTATGAGATGGACTATCTCAAAGAAGGTATTGGTCTTCGTGCGATGGCTCAGCGTGATCCACTAGTTGAATACCAGCGCGAGGGGTTCAACATGTTCACTCAAATGATGGGTGCAATCAAGGAAGAGTCAATTGGCTTCTTGTTCAACCTGGATGTTCAGGTTGAGAACAGAGTTCAACAAGCGCCTGCTCAGGCGAATCTAACCTTTAGTGCTCCAAGCGAAACCGGTGAAACTGAAGTCAAAGACTCTAGGCCAGACAATGGTGAGGGCAGTTCTTTCTTCAAGAAGTAGTCAGAGCACAGCAACGCTCTTTGCTCGCCAGCGTCCGTTATAGCCCTCTAGGCGTATAGCAACAGCTCTTGCACGGTCACGATTGTGAACTATGACTACACCTTCAACAACCCCATCTCTTGGGCTAAAGGATGAGATTTTTCCAATTACAAGATTGGGTCTCATCGCTGCTCGGTTCTTATCCAGAAGTGCGCGCTTACTAGCCAGGGACCGCTGTCGTAATTGTTGGTAAACACTGTCACTGAGCCATCTAGAGCTTTGGTCAATATCTCTCACTCCTGCAAGAGTTTCAATAATTGCCTGAGCTAAGAAGGCGAGCACAGGTTTCGGATCACCCAGTTCACCGCTGTCACTGAAATGGTTGCCGAAGTAATCATCAGATTCAATGGGGGTGTTTACTTTGCGCTTACTGGTTTTCCCCTGCGAGGATTTGAAGTTTGGTTCCATTAGACATTTGACTTCCCCCCTGCATGAATAAGCCAAAGTTACCAAACAAAAGAGATTCTGATAATCGGGAACACGCTTTGTGGATAACTAGTTTTATAACAAGTTTTCGTTATACAAATAGGCAATGGACATCGATTCAA
Organism: Auritidibacter sp. Marseille-P8566; assembly: GCA_945896925.1. Lineage (GTDB taxonomy): Bacteria > Actinomycetota > Actinomycetes > Actinomycetales > Microbacteriaceae > Rhodoluna. Next base: position 1,450 of record CAMDEV010000081.1, on the reverse strand, counting down.
CTATTGAAGATCTAGAAGCTCAGGCATACTTCGCATCTCAACAGGACAAGACAGCTAATGGGTTCTCTTTGATTGTCGAAGTTGAATTACAACATAACAATCAACACTCAAAAGGTTTAAGCATGGCTTTAGTTGGGCTTGACTTTGTTGCAGGATTTCAAAATACCCGTGGAAGGCAAACTACCTCCTGGTTGCTAATCCCAAATCAGGCCATCAGGAATGTCTCGGTATTACAGGGCTCGCTTGATAAGGCGATGGTCGAACTTAGTGCTGCAATGTTTCTAGATTCCAAACTAAGAAACGCAAATGTCTCCATCCAGCAAATCGATGCAGCTCAAATACTTCATGGGAAGCTGCTTAGTGTATTTGGGAATCAGCTTGTTCTAAAGGCAAACGTATTGAGGCTTGTTCCCCTCGAAAGCATTCAGTGGTTAGCTGTGGATAGTTTGGGCACAGCTAGCAGATCTTGAGCAGAATCTAAGAGTGCGATTACTCAAGAACAAATCAGGTGCAGTTAGAGCCCGCCGTAGTTTTTCATCTGCTAGAAGCAAGACCCTAATCCTTCTCGCGCTCACATTACTCGCCGCAGCAGCATGGTTTGCGAACTCAGACACCGAATCACATTCAAGAGAGTATTTTGTTGCTTCGAGAGACTTAGCTAGGTCAACCGCTCTGAATGAAACAACGGTTGAAATCATGACAGCAGATCTTGGAAACTCAGGTGGAAGATATCTGCTTGCAAGTGAAGACCAGTATGAGAGGTGGTTCCTCACTGAGCCAGTGGCTTCTGGAGAACTGATACCGGTTAGCTCTTTGGTTGCCAAAAAGGAGGAGGATTGCTCTCCAATCATCCTGAGCCTAGGTTCGACACTTCCCGACGCTCTTGCTGCCGGTTCAACAGTCGACTTGTGGGCAGCGCAACAGTCCCCAACCCAAGACTCCATTCCCTATGAATTAGCCATTGGTGCCGAACTCATTTCAGTTCGGGAGATTGACACAGGAATGGGAGACCGGCAGCAGAAGGTTGAAGTTTGTGTCTCTGCTGCCGAGGTTAGGTCTTTAGTAGAAGCCATTGCTAAACAATCAACTGTTGTGGCGGTTAGGTCAAGAACTTGACGTTGACAGAAAGCAAAGTTCACGGAAGAAGATCTCATCTCGCTGTTGTTTCTGAGCACAGAGGTGCTGTGACAACAAACGCCAAGAGTGAGAAGTTCGAGGTAAATGTGATTAGCTGCTGGGGGCCGGCAGGATCACCTGGCAAGAGCACGCTGGCAACCAATCTAGCCTGCGAGATGACTTCGCTTGGGCAACGAGTATTGCTAATTGATTTAGACACCCTTGCCCCTTCACTGGCACTGACTCTTGGTCTCGTTGACACACCTGCTGGGCTATCAGCCTGTCTAAGGCTCGCTGAGCAGGACCGGCTGAGCCCCGAAGAGTATCGACGGCT
>CAMDEV010000080.1 GCA_945896925.1 Auritidibacter sp. Marseille-P8566 | reverse complement strand
AAGTTTTCATCGTTAGCGTAGTTGTTGCTAACACCTTCAGCTCTTGCTGAGCTCACTGCAACACCTGGCTGGTATTTACCACTTAGAAATCCACTGCCAAGAGTTGAATATGGAAGGCCAGAGACTCCGTAGGACTTAACGGATTTAGTACCATCAGATTCATAAGGTTCACGAGCTACAAGGCTGTATCGGTTCTGGAGTGCAATGTATTTAGCAAAGCTGTTTGCTTCACTGGTAGCCAAGGCTTCGCCTAGGCGATCGAATGTGTAGTTTGATGCTGCAATGTATCGGACTTTGCCAGCGACAACGAGCTTGTTGAAAGCCTCTAGAGTCTCCTCTAGCGGTGTTTCAAGGTCATCTGTGTGCGCATAGTAAATGTCGATGTAATCAGTTTTTAGTCTTCTGAGTGAATCATCACAAGCGCAAGCAATATTTGAAGCACTAAGTCCTTTACGGGTTTCTAGAAGAGCCACCTTGGTTGCAATAACCACTTGATCTCTATTGCCTTTGCTTGAAACCCAGTTACCAATGATGGTTTCACTTTCTCCACCTTGGTTCCCTTCTTTCCAAGAAGAGTAAACATCAGCGGTGTCGATGAAGTTTCCACCCAGTTCAGTGAAGCGATTGAGAAGTGCGAATGACTGCTGTTCATCAGCAGTCCAACCGAAGACGTTACCGCCAAAGCAGATATTTGAAACCTGTAGCTCAGTGTTATTTAGTCTTGGCATTATTTTTCTCTCTGGTTGCGATCAGGGATGCAACAGTTGCTACTGTGATGGTTCCAAGAATTACACCTAGGGAAAGTTCTGTTGAAATCTCTGGTAACCAATCAACATGCTCACCACCGTTGATAAATGGTAGTTCGTTTTTATGGAGAGCATGGATGGCCAGTTTGACACCAATCCAACCTAGAATCACAGCTAAACCTAGACCCAGATACTTCAATCTCATCAGTAGTCCACTGAGCAGGAAGTAGAGGTGTCTAAGTCCAAGCAGTGCAAAAGCATTTGCTGTGAAGACAATGTATGGCTCACTGGTTAGACCAAATACTGCCGGGATGCTGTCTAAGGCGAAGAGAATGTCAGCGCTTCCGATTGCAATCATGGCGAACAGCAGGGGAGTGTAGAAGCGCTTACCATCTTTGATGATAGAGACCTTAGAGCCGTGGAACTCTTCCACTACATTGACTCTCTTCTTAACGAAGTCAATGAGCTTTCCCCCAGGAGCATCAGCAGAGTCGTGTGAGCCGAAATGCTCCTTGACCAGGTTGATTGCTGTGTAGATCAGGAATGCACCGAAGATGTAGAAGACCCAGGAGAATGCACTGATGGCAGCCGCTCCGACAGCAATGAAGATAAACCTAAGCACTAGAGCAATCATGATTCCAACAATCAGAGCTTGGCTTTGTGCTTTCTTTGGAACAGCTAGCTTGGTGAAGATGATTAGGAAGACGAATAGGTTGTCAACGGAGAGACTCTTCTCGGTTACGAATCCTGCAATGTATTGTTCACCAAACTCAACTCCCCAAATTGCTCCAACAAGTGGAGCAAATGCGATAGCTAGGATGATGAAGACCGTGCTGATGATCGCAGACTCTTTGAATGAAGGCTCATTCTTTCGCTTTAACTGGAAGAAGATATCAGCAATAAGAATTGCCATCAAAACGGTTGCGGTAATTACCCATGTTTCTAGTGAAACATTCATCATCGAAGAGTCCATTAGATAAGTCTAAAGGCTCAGAGTTGCTGCAATTAGTTAGCGAATGACTCGATTGGAGGACAGGAACAAACCAGGTTTCTATCCCCATAGACATTGTCAATTCGGTTCACAATAGGCCAATACTTATTTCTGAACTGTTTAGCAGGGAATACTGCAAGTTCACGAGAATACTTTCTCTCCCAGGCCCCAACCAAGTGTTTGGCGGTGTGTGGGGCATTGCGGAGCGGTGATTCTTCGATTGCGTATTTACCAGCAGCTACCTGATCAATCTCTGCCTTGATTTGAAGCATTGCTTCAATAAATCGATCTAGTTCCTCTTTAGGCTCTGACTCGGTTGGCTCAATCATTAGAGTCCCCGCAACAGGGAAGGACATGGTTGGAGCGTGGAAACCATAGTCAATCAAACGCTTAGCGATGTCCTCACCTGTAACGCCAGTGTCCTTAGTAATACCTCTGATGTCGATGATGCACTCATGGGCAACTAGCTCATTCTTACCGGTGTATAGGAGTGGGTAAGCGTGACCTAGCTTCTTAGCAATGTAGTTAGCTGAGAGCACTGCAACAGCTGTTGCATCCTTAAGGCCTGCAGTTCCCATCATGCGGATGTATGCCCAAGATATAGGAAGGATGCTTGCTGAACCGTAAGGAGCAGCTGAAACAGGGCCGTAGCTAGGAAGTTCTGACTGAGCATTTGCATGTCCCGGCAGGAAGGCTGCTAGGTGTGCTCTAGCCGCAACTGGGCCAACACCTGGACCACCGCCACCGTGAGGAATACAGAAGGTCTTGTGGAGGTTCAGGTGGCTAACGTCTCCTCCGAATTCACCAAACTTGGCATAACCAACAACAGCATTGGTGTTAGCACCATCGATGTATACCTGCCCACCGGCTGCATGAACCTGATCACAGATATCAACAATTGCTTCTTCATAAACACCGTGAGTTGACGGGTAGGTAACCATTAGCGCTGAGAGTTGGTTTCCAGCTTCAGCAATCTTTGCCTTTAGATCTGAAACGTCTACGTTTCCATTGTCGTCACAGGCAACCACAACAACCTGCATGCCAGCAAGAACTGCAGAAGCAGCGTTAGTGCCATGAGCGCTAGATGGAATAAGACAGATGGTTCTTTGGTGATCTCCTCTAGAGAGGTGGTAACCACGAATAGCTAGTAGTCCAGCAAGCTCTCCCTGGCTTCCAGCGTTTGGCTGAAGTGAAATGTCTGAGTATCCAGTGACATCAGATAGCCAAGAGGTCAGTTGCCCAATTAGCTCTAGATACCCTTGAACATCTTCCTTAGGAGCGAAAGGGTGAAGACCTGCAAACTCTGGCCAGGTCACCGCTTCCATTTCTGTGGTGGAGTTCAATTTCATGGTGCAGGAACCTAGTGGAATCATTCCTCGATCAAGAGCAAAGTCGTAATCAGCTAGACGCTTTAGGTAACGAAGCATTGCTGTTTCTGAATGGTAAGAGTTGAAAACTTCGTGGCTCAAGTAACTTGAAGATCTAGCAGGTGATACCTTTACCTCAGCATCGGTTAGAGGATGTGAGACACCAAAGGCTTCTAGAACTTCGTTGAGAGTGTGTCTAGAAGTTGTTTCATCAACAGAAATACCAACTGTCTTTGAATCAATTACCAAAAGAGTGATGTTCTTATCTCTAGCCTTAGCAAAAATCTCTTGGGCATTCACGTTAGTAACTGTGAAAGTATCAAATAAGTTACCCTCTGAAACCTCTAGGCCTGCAGCCCGAAGTGTGTTGGCTAGTGAGTGCGCTTTGTTTAGAACATCGGTAGCGATTGCCTTTAATCTTGCTGGACCATGGTAGACCGCATACATGCCAGCCATCACTGCAAGT
>CAMDEV010000079.1 GCA_945896925.1 Auritidibacter sp. Marseille-P8566 | reverse complement strand
GATATTCAGTTTTTGTGGCGGCAGACTAGACCTATCCCAGCCGCTAGGTGAAGTCAGCGTTTCGACAGTGTACGGATTACTCCGAATCCATGCGGTTCTAGCCGGGGAGTGTTCCGCTAACACTCAGGTATCGATTAGACGGCATCCGATAAGTTCCCTTTCCCTGCAGGAACTCTATACAGCCAACTCTTTAGACGAAAACCAATTACGTCAAATCCATTCCATTCTCCTAAACAGAGAGAACTTTGTAATTGTGGGCGGAACTGGGTCAGGTAAAACCACCTTGCTTCGAGCAATCCTTAGTGAGGTATCAGGTGAACGAATCATCACACTAGAAGAAAACTTTGAACTAGCTCTGCGAGGTAACGCTGTTGCACTAAAGACTCGAGAGAGTAATCACGAAGGCGTAGGTGAGATAACTCTTTCCATCCTTTTACGTAATGCCCTTCGTATGAGGCCAGATCGAATAGTGATTGGTGAAGCGAGGGGAGAAGAGCTAGTGCTTCTCTTGCAGAGTTTGAATACTGGACACACTGGAGCTGGATTTAGTTTGCATGCCAACTCATATCAAGAAGCCTTTCTTCGTATGGTTGGCATCTTGAACTTCGCCGGAGTTCAAAATGAGCTCGCTAAGTCTCTTATCGCTAACTCCATCCACTGGGTTATTGAAGTCAAGCGTGAAGGTAGTCAACGAAGAGTTGTTGCTATTGAGAGGTTGAAGATTGAGCTCTGATGCAGTCACATTGACTAAGTTGGCTGGATTGCTTCGCTCAGGTGTTGCTATGCCAAAGGCAATAGAGATTATTGGCGGCATTCCAATTAATAATCCTGGTTTGAAGTATTTACTAGAAGTTGCAGTTCAATCGGGTGCCAGTGTTGCTAGCGAAATTGATGTCGTTGCAGATCTTTGTTATCAACGAGAGAATTCACTAGCGAGAATTAAGGTTGCCTATGCAGGACCCAAGTCAAGCTCAAGACTTGTGATCTGGCTTCCTGTCTTGACAATGCTCATTGCTCAGCTAGCGGGGTTTGAACTAATTGGGGAAGTAAACAGGCAACCCGCTTTGGCCATTTCTATTGTTCTTGGAATTGCACTCCTCGTATCTGCCAGGTTAGTTAGTTCGAGGCTGATTAAGAGAGCCATGCCAACGGAGAGTTACTCAGGATACTTTCTAATGGCAGTTGCACTGGCCTCAGGCGGAGGAGCAAATCTCAACAAAGCTCAGAAAATCGCTTTTGAATCTCATCACAATGTATTTGGTCATGAACCGAGCAAGGAAGAACTCTTGGCTATGGCGGAAATTACTAACCTCGTAGAAACTACCGGTGCAAGAGTCGGTGACTTACTTAAGTCTCAGGCTCGGACCATGCAGAGGGATATCCTCACAGCCAATGAACTAAGCATTGAGCGGCTAAGCGTTCGATTGATGATCCCTCTAGGCCTAGCTGTTCTTCCCGCGTTTATATGTCTGGCAGTGATCCCATTGATGGCTTCTATGTTTGGACCCAATTGAAAGGAAAAGTAAATGAGAAAAATACTGTGGTTAGACGACCGAGGTGCGAGCACTGCCGAATACGCAATCATCACGTTGGCGGCAGTCGGCTTTGCAGGAATCCTTCTGGCAATACTCCGAAGCGAAGAAGTGAAGGGCATGCTTTTAGAGCTTGTTCGCTCTGCTCTAAGCGTTTCTGGGGCTTAGCCTCTGAATGTGGATCAGTGACGGCAGAGTTCGCATTAGTACTTCCAACGGCAATACTCATTCTTGTTTTTGGCATTCAAGCACTAGCCATCCAAACAGGTCGAATGAGTATGGTGGCTCTCGCTTCCGAGGGAGCTCGGGCACTAGCCAGAGGGGAGAACCAGTCTTTTGTGTCTAAACTCATCCAGGAGCGTTCCAAAGCAACGAGTATGAATGTCGAGTATCTGGACATGAGTGTTTGCCTTGAGCTCACAAAGATTTCAAAGGTTGCCGGCATCCTTGAGATTCCTGTGATCGAGCGAGCTTGTGCTCGGAAATCTGGCTTATGAACGATTCAGGTTCTGGAAGCATTCTAGGTTTGGGAATAATTCTCACCCTGTTGGTGATTATTGGCCTAGGCATAAGGGTTCAGGCGGAAAACCTTGCTGTTGCTAGGCTTCAGGCAGTAACCGAAGGGGCTGCTTTAGCAGCGGAAGACGCTCTTAGAGGCCTGACTGTCGGGTTTCCCTGTGAAACTGCTGACCAGATAGTTAGAGAGTTTGGTGCAACACTGGAGGAATGCCATAAAGTCGGTTCTGACATCTATATAAGTGTATCTCAGCAAGTTTTAGGTATAGTTCATAGGGTTAAGGCTCGGGCAGGCTCGGGCATTAACCCACTTAGGTAGGAGTATTAGTGAGTTCAGGTCAGAAACTGGTAATCGTAGAGTCACCAGCTAAGGCAAAGACCATCGCCAAGTATCTTGGCGATGACTTTCGCGTACTCGCCTCAGTTGGCCACATCCGCGATCTAATCGACCTAAAAGACCTACCTCCGGAGTTAAAGAAGCAAGGAACTATCGGCAAGTTCTCTATTGATGTCGAAGATGACTTTAAGCCTTACTACGCAATTTCAGCAGGTAAGAATAAGACCGTATCGGAGCTAAAAGCAGCGCTTAAAGATGCAGACGAGCTATACCTTGCAACAGATGAGGACCGCGAGGGCGAGGCTATTGCCTGGCACCTGCTAGATGTTTTGAAGCCAAAGGTTCCAGTTCACCGCATGGTTTTCCACGAAATTACGAAAGAAGCCATTCAGGCAGCTGTTGCTAACACCAGAGCGATCGACGATGACCTAGTTCAGGCTCAAGAAACTAGAAGAGTTGTTGACCGCCTATACGGTTACGAGATCTCACCTGTGCTATGGCGCAAGGTTGCCAGAGGTCTGAGTGCTGGCCGAGTTCAGTCCCCAGCGGTTCGATTAGTTGTCGAGCGTGAGCGTGAGCGCATGGCTTTCGTCTCAGCGTCATACTTCGATATCAAAGCTACCTTTGACACCGGCAAAGACTCAGAGCCTAAGTTCGAAGCAAAGCTTCACACATACAACGGTCAACGCATTGCTACCGGTGATTCCTTTAATGACAAGGGTGAGCTAACTGCTCAAGTTCTTTTGCTTGATGAAGGAACTGCAACTTCACTTGCAACCGCTATCCAGACACCTGGTGTTCCAATTGAAGTTATTTCAGTTGAAGCTAAGCCAAGTACTAGAAGACCAGCTGCACCGTTCACTACTTCAACTCTTCAGCAGGAAGCCTCTCGTAAGTTACGACTTTCTGCGAAGCAGACTATGGATGTTGCTCAATCTCTCTACCAAGAGGGATACATCACCTATATGAGAACTGATTCACCAACACTTTCAACACAGGCGATTACCGCTGCTAGAAGCCAGGCAAAGGAAATGTTTGGCGAAGAGTATGTTGCAAGCGCTCCTCGTGTTTACCAAGGTAAGAACAAGAATGCTCAGGAAGCTCACGAAGCAATTCGTCCGGCTGGTGAGATCTTTAGAAAGCCAAGTGAAGTTGCTTCCGAGCTACATGGACGTGCATTTGAACTTTACGATCTGATTTGGAAGCGCACTATTGCCAGCCAGATGCAGGATGCAAAAGTATCAACAACCACAGCAAAGATTGCTGTCTTCCCACTTCCTAA
>CAMDEV010000078.1 GCA_945896925.1 Auritidibacter sp. Marseille-P8566 | reverse complement strand
GATACCCCACATGAGTTTCCATCAAACCCAATTTCTGAGGAGTTATAACCAATGTCGAGTAACTTACTTCTGACAATATCTGGAATCTCGGCATAACCTTCAGTGGTTATCTCGCCAGCAACGTGGACTAATCCTGTTGTTACAAGGGTTTCGACAGCAACTCGAGAGTGTTTGTCCTGTGACAAAAGATCATCCAGGATTGCGTCACTTATCTGGTCGCAAATCTTGTCAGGGTGCCCCTCTGTGACAGATTCTGAGGTGAAGTATCTAAAGTCGTTCATAGGCTTGTAAGTATATCTCTGCTGTCTGACAAAAGGCGCTAAATGTGGCTAGTGACTCTTGAGCATTGGTTCAATGAAGTCCAAGATTGCGTTTGCAACATCGACCTTTGTTCCTGAGGTAGCGAGGTCCCCATGCTTGGACACAATCAGGACTGAATTCTCATCAGAATCGAACACCGATCCATCCGATATATCGTTTGCCACGATGACATCGACGTTCTTGGATTCTAGTTTCGCGAGCGCTGCGTCTCGAAGGCTTGACTTCTCATGTTTAGCTGCATGTGCTGCGAACCCGACCAGTAGCGGCCTATCTGCGGGACCGAATGACGCGGATAGGTTTGCAAGAATGTCGGGATTTGCAACTAAGTGAAGATTCAATTCAGAATCTGATGCTCTATGAAGCTTTCCAGGATTGATCTCCTCAACCCTAAAGTCACCAATTGCAGCAGGCATTAGCACTACATCAAATCCACTAGCTATCTGATTTGCTATGGTCTCGACATCCACAGCAGTTTGAGCCGTGTGGACATCAGTGAAACCAGATAAATCCTGCGCAAGGTTTATAGCTAGAAGTGAAACAGAGCCACCGCGTTTCTTGATAGCTCTGGCAAGGGCAAGTCCTTGCTTACCTGATGAACGATTACCGATGTATCGAACAGAATCGATTGGCTCTCTTGTTCCTCCAGCAATAACTAGAAAAGAATGTCCGTCAAGATCATTTGACGTCTCTTCAGACAGAGCTTGTATAACAATTTCCGCAGTCTCTGCCAATCTTCCAACTCCGGTGTCATCTCCCGTTAATCGACCAACGCCTGGCTCAACGATTACTACTCCACGACTTCTAAGAGTTTGAATGTTTTGCTTCGTGGCAGGATGCTCCCACATCTCTGTGTGCATGGCTGGAGCAATTACAACTCTGGCTTTGGTTGCCAGTAGTACGTTCATGAGCAAATCATCAGCTAAGCCGGCTGCATATCTGGCTATGAAGCTTGCCGTTGCCGGTACAACAACAATTAGATCTACATTTTTAGCTAGTGCGATGTGCTTTACGCTTTCGACGTCGGTAAACAGATTCGGATCTATAGCGTTGTGAGAGATCGCCTCTAGAGTAGTTGCACCAATAAATCGAAGTGCATTTTGAGTAGGCAATGCTTGAACATCGTGGCCGAGTTCAGTAAATGCTCGAATTACCGCTGGCGACTTATATGCAGCGATTCCGCCTGTGATGCCAACGATAATTCGCAAGCTTAGTCTTCTGTTAGTTATTTGAATCTTCAGCTGTGATCGCGCCAGCTACGATTTCACGCATAGCGATTGAAAGCGGCTTGTCATCAACAGCAGCGTCAACTAGTGGACCCACGTTAGTGAATAGTGAACCTTCGTGTAGAGCTGAGTAGTAGTCATTGATCTGACGAGCACGCTTAGCCGCGAAAATTACCAATCCATACTTAGATGAGTGCTTAGCCATAAGCGCGTCAATAGATGGAGAAACGATACCTTCAAGTTTTTCGGACATAAGTTAGTTGCTTTCAGTTGATGTTTGGGGTGAGAATCCAGTCTGGATTACGAAGCCTGTATTAAGTCTAAGACCTCTTGGCCGCATTGCGCTACCTCGTGGTTGATAACTACGTGATCGAATTCTTCCATTGCTGCAATCTCCTGCTTGGCTGTTTCTAGTCGAATGGCTATCTGTTCGGGTGTTTCTGTGCCTCGGGTCGCTAATCTGCGCTCTAATTCCTCCCAGTTTGGAGGGGCGATGAAGACTAGGTTAGCCGATGGCATACTCTGCCTTATTTGACGGGCTCCTTGGATGTCTATTTCTAGGATGACTTCCCTACCAGCCTTTAGAGCTTCCTCAACAGGTTTCCGAGGTGTTCCGTAACGATTTTCCCCATGAACTACTGCATACTCCAAAAGTTCACCGTCTTGAACCATTTGGTCAAATTCTTCGTTTGAGACGAAGAAATAGCTTTCCCCGTGTATCTCCCCAGGTCTAGGGGATCTGGTTGTTGCTGAAACGGAGACCTGGATGTTTGGGTCTTTGGCGAGAAGCCAACGTACGACGGTTCCCTTACCCACAGCTGTTGGGCCAGCGATTACGGTCAATCTGTTCACAGTAATAGCCTAAGCACCAAGAGCCAGAGCAAGCTCGTTCTTGTCACTGGTTATTGTCTGTCGAGTTTGGTCTAAACCATTCCTAAGGGCGCTGCGGGAAACAGTGTAGATCACATTGTCAGCGTTAGAGCCAAAGATAGTTCTTGCAGCCGACAGAGAAGCACCCTGAGCTCCGAAGCCTGGAGCTAGTATCAACGATTTATAGTGCTCTGAGGTGTTTAGCGTATCAACACCGTATTCTTTCAGATTAACAGTGGCACCGATTACAAGTCCGGCAGTTCCGAACTTAGTCTTAGCTTGAGCCGAAACTCTATTTAGGGCTTCAATTTCGTTAGCAACAGCCGCTGCCACAGTCTGTCCGTTACTCGTTGACTGTTGTATACCCTTACCTTCAGCGTTGGATGTCGCACAAAGCACGAATAACCCTTTGCCTCTTTCGCTAGCTAATGAGATCGCAGACGATAGCGCTCCGGTCCCCAGGTAAGGGCTCACGGTAAGCGCGTCAACAACAAACGGAGACGCCTTACCTAACCAGGCTTCCGCATATGCAGACATGGTAGAGCCGATGTCTCCTCGCTTAGCATCTGCTATAACTAGGAACCCCCGCTTAGTAGCCTCTGAGCAAACTTCTTCTAAGACAGCGAAACCCTTAGAACCAAAGCGCTCATAAAAAGCCACCTGAGGTTTGATGATTCCAATGACGTCGTCCAACTGGTCGAGCAATTGAAAGCTGAATGATCGCGCACCCTCGACGGTGTCAGGTAGTCCCTCTGCTTCAAGGAGTTCAGAATGTGGGTCCAGTCCAACACACAGTTGACCATATTTACTGAAGACGGCTTCAATTTTTCTTGAGAATGACTCAGGCAATGGCTGCTCTCCTGTCTTCAGCATGCTCTTGCAGAGAACGAACCTTGAATGGGCCAGCGATAACTGTTTCAAATGATCCGATCGCTGCTGATAGTTGAGCGATGGTTGTGAAGATAGGAGCATCTGCTGCAGTTGTTGCTGCTCTGATCTCGTAGCCATCTTTACGTGCATCGGTGCCTGATGGGGTGTTAACAACTACATCGACTTCACCAGCGAGAATCAGATCAACAATTGAAGGTCCTGCTGGAGCGTTATCGTCCGCGCTGTGCTTTCGAACAATGCGGTTAGGAATACCGTGGCGATTGAGAATTGCTGCTGTTCCAGAGGTTGCCAGAATCTCATAACCTAATTGCCAAAGCCTTCTCACGGGAAGAATTACCTGGTGTTTGTCTCGGTCTGCAACAGAGATGAAAATACTTCCAGATTTCGGCAAAGCGCTTCCTGCAGCTGATTGACTCTTGGCGAAAGC
>CAMDEV010000077.1 GCA_945896925.1 Auritidibacter sp. Marseille-P8566 | reverse complement strand
GTCATTACCCTGACGGTTCAGCTGTCTTGGATCGTGCACTGTGAAGAAGATATCCAGAATTAGATCTGAGGATATAGCGCTCTCGTCGAAGATGACCTTCGCAACCTCAGCATGGCCTGTTCCTTCGCCACATACCTCTTCGTAGGTTGGGTTGGCTTTGTGGCCACCTGAGTAACCACACTCAACATCAATTACTCCCTTAAATTGCGAGTATGAGGAGTCTAAACACCAGAAACAGCCACCAGCTAAAACAAATTCAGTCATGTATCTAGCCTAGGCTGAATTGGTGAACAGAGTAGCTCAAAGAAGACCAGGTGTCGGTGCAACAGCAGTATCTTTTGCGGCTCTGCTGTTTGGGCTAAATGCCAGTTCGGTTAAGGTGATTCTGAGCACTGGAATCAACACAGAACAGCTGGTACTTTTTAGAACTGTTTTCACTGCAGTTCTTGCCGGCATCGCACTTCTAATCACAAACCGTAAAGCTTTCAAGATGGAACTCAAAGAGATTCCGCTCTTTGTCTTCTACGGAATCTTCGGTATAGGTCTGATGCAGTGGACTTACTCGAATGCGGTAAATCTTCTTCCCATCAGCGTTGCACTGCTTATTGAATACACCGCAATCGCTTTGGTTCCGATCGTTGGAATCTTTCTTTTCAAAGAAAGAGTTCTGCCTAGGCTTTGGATTGGCATTGCACTTGTTCTAGGTGGACTTGCAGTTGTGAGCAATATCTGGAACTCAAACCTTGATCCAGTCGGTGTGCTCTGGGCTGTTGGTGCTGCGATATGTGTAACCATCTACTTCATCACCGGTGAACACACTCAGCGAAACCGTGACGCCATGTCCACGCTCTTCTACTCCTTCCTTGTTGCAGCAATCTTCTGGGGAATCATCAACCTGGTAAACCCAGCACCTGCTTTTGATCCCTACAAGGTCTTTTCCCTAACTGGAAACCTAGGCGGTATCTCTTGGCCAGTCTGGGCGGGACTGCTCTGGATTGGAATCATGGGTTCATTTGTTCCAATGCTCCTTGACTACATCGCCCTAGGTAACCTATCTGCCACAGCAGTTGGAGTCATTGCTACTGCAGAGACTGTCTTTGCCACCGTGTTTGCTTGGGCTTGGCTTCGTGAAGACATGTCAACGCTAGAGATATTTGGCGGTTTAATAGTCATTACAGGAATAGTTCTGGCAGAGACCTCAAGAAAGAGAACCTAAATGGCTAAGCGTGAAATAAAGAACAACAGCCTTGCGATGATTGCAACCGTTGCCCTGGTTGGCATGCTGGCTTCAGCTATCGGGTTCTTTAGTCCTGATTACTGCACAGTCCCCCAGCAAGATGACTGGACTTCCTGTGAAGCCATTGCTCAACAGAGAACTATTGGCTCTGTTGCTCTCTTTGTAGTTTGCCTATTCGGTTTTACAGTTTCGCTTTCAAAGAGAAGTAAAGGCTAGAGATGCCAAATTCAGCCGCAAAGATGCATAGCTCATCTCCTGCAACGAAAGCACTTCGTGAACAGGTTTTGAATTATGCACGTGAGCGGATGGAACTAGATCCGGCTCCATTGGATGGTCCTCAAACACTTAAATATCTTCAAGAGCATGCCAGTGGAACAATCTCAGAGAGTGGCCTTGGTGGAACCAAAGCACTCAAGGTATTCGAAGAGGTACTAGCTCCAGCTTGTATTTCAACAGATCACCCTGGCTACCTGTCTTTCATTCCAACTGCACCAACTGAAGCTGCCACACTGTTCGACCTAGTTGTTTCAGCAACCTCTGTTTATGGCGGTTCTTGGCTTGAAGGTTCAGGAGCAGTTTTTGCTGAGAACGAAGTACTCGCTTGGTTAGCCAAAGAAGTTGGCTTACCTAAGTCATCGGGTGGAGTTTTTGTTCAAGGCGGATCTCTCGGTAACCTCTCTGCTCTAGTTACCGCTCGTCACACAGCAATTCAAGAGCGTAAGAAGAGTAAAAAGAAAATGCCTAAGCGCTGGAGCATCATCGCATCCAAGGAATCTCATTCGTCGCTGAAGGCAGCTGCCAGAGTGATGGACATTGATGTAATCACTGCTGATGTGGATAGTGAAGGAAGACTTCGAGGAAAGGCTGTCTTAGCTGCGGCTAAGAAAGCCGGTAAAGGTTTATTTGCTGTCGTTGCAACTGCAGGAACAACTAACTTTGGAATCGTTGATCGCTTAGATGAAGTTGGCAAAGCAGCTAAGGAACTTGGTGTTTGGTATCACATCGATGGTGCCTATGGTTTAGCCGGAATTCTTGATGAGAAAAGTAAACAGCTATTCAAGGGTTCTAAGTTTGCCGACTCTTTCATTGTTGATCCTCACAAGTGGCTCTTTACTCCTTTTGATTGTTGTGCTCTGGTTTATCGAAATCCTAAGTTAGCTTCTGCAGCACACACCCAACACGGTGAATACCTGGATACTTTGACCGATGGTGGGGACTTCAACCCTTCTGACTACGCATACAACCTCACTAGAAGAGCTAGAGGCTTACCGCTCTGGTTCTCGCTTGCAACATACGGTGTCGCTGCTTATCGGAAGGCAGTTACTGAAAACATCCAAGTTGCACACAAGATTGCAGAAGTAATTCGTAAGCGTGAAGACCTAACTCTAGTTAGAGAGCCAGAACTTTCAATTGTGGTCTTTGAGAAAAAAGGCTGGAAGCTAGCTGATTACGAACAGTGGTCAGATCGAATCCTCAAGCAGGGTTTAGGTTTTGTTACCCCTAGTTCTCACCTAGGTAAGCCAAATGCAAGGTTTGCGATTGTGAACCCTAGAACTGATGTGAAACTACTAAGCCAAATCATTGACTCAATGGATGACAAGTAAATGAAAGTTACAGTTGCCAAAGCATTGCCTTCGCTCTCGAGAGTAAAGGAAAGTTCTAGAACCCCTATCAAGGTTGCTCTAATACAGATGCACTGGGAAGAAGATCCCGCTAAGCACCTTGAGAATCTAACTCAAGGAATTAACTTAGCTGCAGAAGCGGGAGCAGAGATTGTTTGTCTCCCAGAACTTACCCTCTCCAGATACCCAGCAGATAAGTTACCGAGTGAGAGACCAGCGGATATTGCTGAGGACTTAGAGGCTGGCCCAACTCTGAAGTTTGCAACTGAGGTGGCACAAACCTTTGGTGTCTATGTTCATGCGTCTTTGTATCACGACACTGAACTAGGTGACGGTAGAGGACTCAACGTAGCAATCGTTGTCAACCCTGAAGGTGAACTCGTCTCATACACACCTAAACTTCACATTCCCGTTACAGCCGGCTACTACGAAGATAAATACTTTGCCCCTGGTCCTAACCAACCCGATGGTTACCCTGTTTACACTTTTGATTTCAAGAGCGGAACAACAGCTAACTTTGGTTTACCAACCTGTTGGGACGAGTGGTTCCCTGAAGTTGCCAGAGCCTATTCGTTAGCTAATGCGGAAGTCCTCGTTTACCCAACAGCTATCGGTTCAGAACCAGATCATCCAGATTTTGATACCGCCCCCCTTTGGAAGCAGGTAATCGTTGGTAACGGCATTGCTAACGGAACATTCATGGTGGTTCCTAACCGTTGGGGTAATGAAGGTTCACTTAACTTCTATGGCACAAGTTTCATTAGTGACCCCTATGGTCGCATCCTGGTTGAAGCTTCAAGGGATCAAGATGAAGTTCTTGTTGCAGAACTTGACCTTGATCAAAGACGTGACTGGTTAGATCTTTTCCCGTTCCTAGCAACTAGACGACCAGATACGTATGAAGCCCTGAGCACCCCGGTCGCTAACCACAGGACCG
>CAMDEV010000076.1 GCA_945896925.1 Auritidibacter sp. Marseille-P8566 | reverse complement strand
GATTTCACAGGCATTGCCGTGATGTTGGTTGCTGCAGTGGTGGATGGAGTCCGACTTATTGACAACATTAGTTTTTATATTCAGGAGCAGGAATGAACCAAGAGCCAGTAGAGGGCACTGAAGAGCAAGACCTACCTGAACAGATTGCTATTCGCTTAGCTAAGCGCGAGCGCATCCTTTCCCTAGGCCATGAGGCTTATCCTGTATCCCTACCTATCACCACAACCATAGAAGCTGTGAAACTTAAATATCCAGAGCTAGAAGTCGATGTTGCCACCGGTGAAACCGTAGGTGTTGCAGGACGAGTAATGTTCCAGAGAAACACCGGAAAGCTTTGCTTTGCGACTTTGCAATCAGGAACCGGTGCTCGAATTCAGATAATGCTTTCCCTAGATAAGGTTGGCGAAGAAAACCTAGAACTATACAAAGAACTTGTTGACTTAGGTGATCACGTCTTTGTTTCTGGTGAAGTAATCACTTCTAAACGTGGAGAGCTCTCTATCTTGGTTGATAGTTGGTCAATAGCGGCTAAGACTCTGAGACCACTACCTAACCTGCACAACGACCTTGGTGAAGAGTATCGAGTTCGTCACCGCTACGTTGATCTGATTGTTAGAGACCGAGCAAGAGAAGTTGTTCAGATTAGATCAAAGGTAATGCAGTCACTTCGCAAAACCTTCACTGAAGATAACTTCATTGAAGTTGAAACTCCAATGCTGCAAACCATTCACGGTGGAGCATCAGCTAGACCTTTCAAAACTCACAGCAACGCCTTCGATACCGAACTGTTTCTAAGAATTGCTCCAGAGTTATTCCTAAAGCGAGCAGTCGTCGGTGGCATTGATCGTGTTTATGAAATCAACCGCAACTTTAGAAACGAAGGTGCAGACAGGACTCACTCACCTGAGTTTGCAATGCTTGAAGCCTACGAAGCATATGGTGATTACAACACCATGGCAAAGCTAACCCAGGCACTTATTCAGAACGCAGCAATGGATTGTTTTGGAACATTGCAGGTGCAGCTAGAAGACGGTGAAGTTAATGACCTATCTGGTGAGTGGGCAAGAGTTTCGATGTTTGAATCTCTCTCAGAAGCATCAGGTGTTGAAATCACTCCTGAGACTGACATCAGTGTCCTAAAGAAACTTGCCGACAAAGAAGGTCTAGAGATAGATCACCCACTGCATGGTAAATATGTTGAAGAACTCTGGGAGCACTTTGTTAAAGCTGATCTGCAGAAGCCAACTTT
Organism: Auritidibacter sp. Marseille-P8566; assembly: GCA_945896925.1. Taxonomy (GTDB): domain Bacteria; phylum Actinomycetota; class Actinomycetes; order Actinomycetales; family Microbacteriaceae; genus Rhodoluna. The sequence continues at coordinate 2,553 of CAMDEV010000076.1, read as the reverse complement.
CGTAATGGACTTCCCAGTGGATACTTCTCCACTAGTTCGTAACCACAGATCAAAGCCAGGGGTGGTCGAGAAGTGGGACCTGTATATTCGTGGCTATGAACAAGCCACCGGTTACTCAGAGCTTGTTGACCCTGTTATTCAACGTGAAAGATTTGTTGAGCAAGTGAAGCTTGCAGCTGCTGGAGATCCAGAGGCTATGAAGCTAGACGAAGAGTTCCTAAAGGCGCTTGAGTTCGGTATGCCACCAACCGGTGGTATGGGTATGGGTATCGACAGATTACTAATGAGCCTTACCGGCCTAGGTATCAGGGAAACCATCATGTTCCCACTGGTCAAATAATGCAGGTTTTCCTAGATGCATTGCTAGCAATCCTGCCACCACTGGGTATGGGTGTATTGGTATTCTTCCTATTCAAGGGCATCATCGGCGCTGACGCTAAAGAACGTAAGGTCAGGGCTGAAATTGAGGCCGAAGAGCGTGCGAAGCACGAAAGTAAGAAAAAGTAAGTAACAACTATTTTCCTTGGAGGGGACAATGAAGAATAAAGATCCGGAAGTAATGGTTGCCTATGTCAACGGACCATTTATGTTGAAGTTCGTAGTTTACGCGCTAGCAATCATGGCACTGGGATCCGCCACTTTACCCAATGCAACAGGGCTTTTTGCTCAGGTGGCGATCTTCCTTTTGCTGTGGGTTAGTTTTGGCGGAGCTGTAGCAGCAGTAATCATTTTGTTTGCTGGGCTCAGACTCCCCGGCTATCAAGAGGCTCTCAGGGCATATGCTTCTAACAAGGCGGAGAAGGCAAGAATGAGAGCCAAATACCAAGAAATCAAAGCCAGCAAGCCTTGCAACCTTTCAATCAAGCAAGTCCTTATTTCGGCGGGCGCAGGTCTAGTTATTGCTGCCGCACTGGCTAGCACCCTTTAGGTTGCTCTAGATCCGCTATACGAAGGGTTAAAACTTCAAAAACAATTGCCAGTAATTGTCGTTTGTCCAGTCCTTAGAAATTAGTGTGGCTAGACTATTTCCAATCGGGAATGAGGGGTTTTTGTGCGTAAGTTTCTAGTGTTTGCCTCAATTTTAGGTTTAGCTCTTGCGCTAACCCCAGCCCTGACGGCAACTGCTGCCATCGTGAAAACTACAGTTACTGTTTCAACTCCCAAATATGTTTTTGCAGGAATCCCAAATCCTGTTGATGTTGCGGTTTGCCCGAAGTCATCCTTGAATGCCACTGCTTGTGTTCAAGGGTCAGAGCGCGTTGTTACTCTTTGGGCAAACGGAACTAAAGTCCAAACACTTAAGACAACCGGTGGCGGTGGTGTTGCAACTTTCAGTTGGACTCCAAAATCTTCTGGTTCTGTCACTATGAAGGCTTCCGTGACTGCAAGTGGAAGCAGCAGAGCGTCATCCTCTGAGCCTAAGAAGGTCAGCGTCAAATCAAAGGCAAAGCCATCATCTCTCGGTACTAGATCGTGCGGCACTGTTTGTGTTCAAGGTGTCCCAGCGCAGCTAAACCTAAACATCACTGAGCAGGTTATTACAGCGGGTGTAACATCTGGATCACCAAAGAGTAGAAAAGTGAGCTTCCAAACGCTCAGGACCAACAATAAGTATGAGGATGAGTACAGCGCTACAACCAGCTGGCAGTCAGACATAAATAAGTACGGTATCGCACTTTCCTTTGCACAGATCGATTCTTTCTCCGATTGCACCCCCGGCGACACTGTTACCTGGAACTTTAGGTTCTACATGAGCGCTACTGCAACATCTCCTGCAGCAGCTACAAAGGCCAACTGGATTGATGTTGTTTGCCCATACAGTAATGAACCAGCAGATCCAATAGAGATGGACGTCTATTACGCCGACGATGTTGTTAACTATGACGACTATTACCCAGCTGATATTGAGGTTTCTGTTTATGCCCCGAGTACATCTCAGTACAGCATCGGCTCTTTCTATTGCCCTAAAGCGGATGACTGTTCCACGGACGTAGCTTGGGTTCCTATGGATTACTACTCCGCAGAAGACAACATTTTTGGTAGTCAAGACTTCAATCTGGCGGCGGATCCAGGGGATTACGGTGACTATTGGTTCAGAGTCGAGGTCATCCCATGGACAGACCAAGACATCTTGGTCTCCGAATGGTTCTCGGTCAGCCTAGTCCCAGCATTCTAAAAGGCGAATATCGTTCTCCCATTGGCGAACAGCCCGAATAAACAGGGGTAAACAGGGTTATCTTCTTTGTAAGCACATAAAAGTGTCAAAGGAGTAAAGATGTTTGAGAAGTTCACTGATAAGGCCCGTAGGGTAGTGGTTTTGGCGCAAGAAGAAGCCAAGTCACTTAACCATAACTACATCGGTACCGAGCACATTCTGCTTGGTCTTATTCACGAAGGTGAAGGTGTAGCCGCTAAGGCGCTAGAAGCGCTTGGTATTTCTCAAGAAGCAGTTCGTGACCAGGTTAGAGAGATCATTGGTCAGGGACAGCAAGCTCCTACCGGACACATTCCTTTTACTCCTAGAGCTAAGAAGGTTCTAGAACTTTCTCTTCG
>CAMDEV010000075.1 GCA_945896925.1 Auritidibacter sp. Marseille-P8566 | reverse complement strand
TGAGCGCTTAGCTCACCGCATGTGTAACACGATGAAGGGTAAGAAAGCGCCGGTAGTGCCTTGGTCTAAAGACTTGTTTGTTTTAGACCCTGCCCCAATTGTTGAAACCGTTGAGAGGCTAACCCGTAAAGGTGGCCGAGAAGTAGTTGCTCGCTGCCCAAATGAAGAAGACGCTAATGCTGCCTCTACTTGGTTACTTGATCGGCTATCTAGGTTTGCTCCTGGGATGAAGTTTGAGACGGAGCTAAAAGCAGGTGGCGGGCAGTATGTAGTTCAACTTAGGGCTAGCTAGCTTTCCCTGAATTGCTTATCTTGAACGAAGCAACATAGCCAGTCTTCTTTGCTGTCACCTTGACTGAGATCTTGTGGCCTTTATCCTTTGCAAGAATCTTGTATGTGCTAGAGGTGGCTTTAGGGATTGGAATTGAGTCTCTGAGCCATTGGTAACTCAGAGTTGCACCGCTATCCCAAGCTCCTGCAACCGCTTTGAGGGTCTTACCAGCCTTGAACGTCCCAGTGATCTTTGGAACAGGAGTCTTTTGCATTGTTCCAGCAACTATCTTTATAACGCTGCTAACTGACTCACCTTGGGTGTATCCGGTCTTATTACCTTTGACTTTTAACACCAAGTTAAACCCTAAGTCGGATGGCTGGACGGAGTAAGTTGAACTGGTTGAGATTTGAACTGGAACCTCAGTTAGGGTCTTGTATTTAAGCCACTGGAATCTGTAGTCCGGCGCTGGAGCCCAGGTGCCAGGGCTTGCCGTTAGCAAAGTGCCAACCTTTGCCGCTCCTTGAATAACTGGCGGAGCAGAGATCTCAAAGAGTTTGTCAACGGGTTTCACTGTCTCACCGATTGTTATAGAGACAAGGTCTGCAGCGCTTACCCCGTCTGCGGTGACAGCCAATACAGATATTACGGTGGTGGTCATCGCTTTATAGATATGAGAGGCAGAGCAGATGCCTTGGTCAGATGTGACTTCAGTCTTCTCACCGTCGCCCCAGCTGTATTTGCAGAGGACATCCTCACCCGGGTCGACGTTACTAATTTCTGCAGTCAGGTTGACGGTTTCACCGGGTGCAGCGAAAAGATCAGCTGGAAGAGGATTGATATTAACTTCGGCTGCTGCCGGTTGCACAAAGAAATCAACATCGTAATCAAAGTCGGAACTTCCCTCTGAGTCCCAGCCATCGATACGGGCAACGTATTCACCTGCAACTGGGCAGATTGCCCCAGCTATTGCTATAGCACCGTCTTGTTTCAGTCCTTGCTTGCCGCCTGGAATCACTTGGCACACTGCTTGGTTACCATTGATGCCATGCACTTCCCAAGAAGTGCTGACAGTGTTATCCGAAGCTTCCCAGCCCAGGGCTGTTGCATCAAGCTTTACCGGAGATTTAGCAATACCGGTGAAAGCTGGTGGGTCTCCCGCCTGACCGATACCAGATTGACCAAGCGGAGCTTGGGTAGTGGAATTTAGACACTGAGGGTCAGCGAAATCAACTTGGTTGTCTGCATCGTCATCTACGTTGTTATTACAAGACTCAGGTTTGATCGTTGAGAAACTACCTGACTTGATCATGACTATAGAATCAAGAACCTGATCGCTGGTGTCAGCTATTACAAGTTTGATATGGTTGGTCTGATTTGGTGTTACCGTTGCAACACAAATCATCTCTACGCTGAGGCCATCTGATTCAATGTTGATTGGGTTGGTTGAGTTTAGATATGAGTTGTCTCTGTAGTAATTGCTATTGACCGTTGAGTTAATAGTGTCAATAGAGACTGGAGAATTGCCTGGCCCCACTGTTGCACAGTTCACGCCATTAACATAAAAGGCAAAAACGTCATCGGAAAGATTTACCCACTCTAAATACTCTTCACTTCCAAAAACGTACGTGAAGTAAACCTTGTTGGAGTTTGGTATGAAATCAAACTCTAGAGATGCTGCATCGAATGTAATGGGGTTGACTGTTTGGCTCTCTGCTATCAGGGCATCGAGGTCAGTGTCATTAGAGCCACCCATGTCTCCAGAAATGGATTCGCTCTTATTAGGACCAACAACATCAGATATGTTTCCTGAGGAGAGGATCACGCCACGGTTGAAAGCAACAACCTCAGGGTCAATAATGTCAATGGTTCCTGCCTGAGAGTTAGCACCTTTGTATTGGACATTCGATAAAGTAACTCCGGGCCCAGCTAGTTCTGTAGCCAGAGAGAGGGGATCAGTGCCGACAGAATTTAGATCTGTGGTCTGAATACCGTTGGGGACAGTTAGGGTAGCTGCGTGCACAGGCACGGCAGAGAACAGTGACACCAAGAGGATTGGTGTTATCCAGCCAACTAACTTTGTTCTCATGTCTTTAGGCTAGGTTGCAACTGGGTTTAGGGCAAGTAAGGGCTGTCTGTTAATGTGCTGATAGATGCTGACCTGCGTGGGTGCACGACCAGAACGGGGCAAAGCTATTCAGATGGCTAGGTTCGTTTCTCACCCAGCAACTATGATTTCTTTATGATTTCAACCTCTATCTTCCCCGTTAGAACGTTACTCGGGCTCAGTCGCCCATTCATTTCAGCTACTAGCCCCAACTCCAATGCCCCTCAAGTAATAGGTCCGCTCTGGGGTGAAATGTCAAAGATTTTCTTCCAACTTTCACTGTCTCGAGACGCTAACCCAGTTGGCGTAGGTGCAATGTGGCGCAATGAGGACTTTGAAGAAGACGGCTCGATGATCTACTTTGCAGGCTATGAAGTGCATGAAGTCCCCGAAGACCTAGGTGGGCTAGAGGTTCTGGCTTTAGAGCCTTCGAACTATGCCTTGGTTGAGCATCAGGGCCCAATGTCTGAGCTACCAGTCACGATTACCAATTTCTATTCCAAACTGCTTCCTGAGAGCAATCTTGAGAGAAGAGTGGGAATGGATCTGGAAATCTACCACGAGAGTGAAGATCCACAGCTACCGCCAAGAGTGGTTATAGCAGCTCCAATTAGCTAGAGCTCTTGACCTCAGAGATTTCTTTAGGGCCAATACCGCAGCAACCACCAATAATGGTTGCCCCACAGTCAACCCATTCTTCTATGTGTTTATCTGAGAGTTTCACGGCTGATCCCTCTAGTTGCTTCAGTTTCTCATTCCAGGTCTTGCCTGCATTCGGATAAACAACAAAAGGTCCATAGCCGGAAGCAGACTCTAGGAGAGATGTAACAAGCTCAGGGCTGGTGCAGTTGATGCCAACATAGTCTGCACCTAACTCTTTAGATAGCTTGGCAGCCTCAGAAAAGAGTTCACCTGAACTCAAGTGCAAACCATCTTTACAAGAAAAAGCAATCCAAATTGGAATGCTGTTTTTTAGTTCCTTGAGGAGATTGAGTATGACTCTTGCTTCTCTTAGTTCTGGAATAGTTTCAAACGCCAGATAGTCAGGTTTACAACTAATAAGAATCTCTAGTCGCTCTTTGTGGAAATCGATCAGTTCTTCTTCAGTTACCTCGTAGTTTCCTCGATACTCTGACCCATCCGCCAGGTATGCACCGTATGGTCCAATCGAAGCTGCTACAGAGGGTGCTTCTGCATCTCGAGCCAACTGCACAGACAGTTTCAGAGCGTCAACAACTTCAGCGTGAGTCCAGCCCTTGGCAATACAGCCTGGAAAAGAAACCTGATATGTGGAGGTGATTACGATTTCAGCACCAGCTTCAACGAAAGCCTTGTGTGCCTCACGAATCTGATCTGGAGCACTCTTTAGTAATTCACCAGTCCAAAGCTCTGACTTGAAAGTATTACCTAAGTCTTCAAGAGCCGTTGCAAGGCCACCGTCTAGCAGGATGA
>CAMDEV010000074.1 GCA_945896925.1 Auritidibacter sp. Marseille-P8566 | reverse complement strand
AGGCCTGCAGCCCGAAGTGTGTTGGCTAGTGAGTGCGCTTTGTTTAGAACATCGGTAGCGATTGCCTTTAATCTTGCTGGACCATGGTAGACCGCATACATGCCAGCCATCACTGCAAGTAGCACCTGAGCAGTACAGATATTTGAAGTTGCTCTCTCACGTCTAATGTGCTGTTCTCTGGTCTGCAGAGTCAAACGATATGCAGATGAACCATCAGAGGTAATGGAAACTCCAACAAGACGACCTGGCATTGAACGCTCTAGGTCTTCACGAACAGCTAGATAGCCAGCGTGAGGGCCACCAAAGCCCATCGGGACACCGAAACGTTGAGTTGAACCAACGACCACATCAGCACCCATCTCACCCGGTGGGGTGAACAGAGTTAGTGCTAGAAGGTCTGCTGCTGCAATGGCAACAGCCTTATTTTCGTGTGCGAATGCAAAGAGCTTGGTTAGGTCGTAGATGGCTCCAGATGAGCCGGGGTATTGAGCAAACACTCCAAAGAATTCACCGGTTAGAAGTTCTGGATTGGTTGAAGCAAGAGCTAGATCAAAGTACTTAACCTGAATCCCAAGTGGTTCTGCTCTGTGATCTAGCAACGCTTTAGTCTGAGGGAAGATGTCGCTCGATGCATAGAAGACATTTGCTTCAACAGTTGAGGTTCTTCTAGCGATTAGCATCGCTTCAACTGCAGCAGTGCCTTCATCAAGCATTGATGCGTTAGCAGTCTTCATGCCAGTTAGATCGGTGACCATGGTCTGGAAGTTGATTAGAGCTTCAAGTCTGCCTTGAGAGATTTCAGGCTGGTAAGGAGTGTATGCGGTATACCAGGAAGGATTCTCTAGAACATTTCTCTTAATGACAGCTGGTGTGTGGGTGTTGTAATAACCCTGACCAATTAGGGAAGTTGTAATTCTGTTCTTAGATGCAATCTCTCGAAGTTCTGCGATTGCATCAGCTTCACTAATAGCGCTAGGAAGAGTTGAATCACCCTTGAACTTGATGGCGTCTGGAAGAGCAGCATCTAAAAGCTCTGAAAGTGAGGAATAGCCCAGAGCACTGAGCATGTCCTTCTGGTCAGCGTGGTTTGGTCCAATGTGGCGGTATCTGAAATCTTCGTGAGCTAGAACCATTTAGGGTTTATGCCTCGCCAGTTAGTTCGTTGTATTGCGCGACAGTTAGAAGTTCAGGAAGGTTAGTGAATCTAACCTTGATTAGCCAGCCAGCGCCGAACGGGTCTGAGTTAACAGTCTCTGGAGCTGAAACCACAGAGTCGTTAGTTTCAACTACTTCGCCGTCAAGGGGAGCATAAAGTTCACCAACAGACTTAGTGGATTCGATTTCACCACAGATCTTCATGTATGTAGTTGATGTTCCAACTTTAGGGAGATCAACAAATACCACGTCACCTAACTTTTCTGCAGCGTATGCAGTAATTCCAATAGTGGCAAGATCTCCTTCAACTAATACCCACTCATGTTCCTTGGTGTATTGGAGATTCTCTGGATTGCTCATCTTTATTCCTTTACTTTCTCTTATAAAACGGTAACTTCACAACTGTCATCGGCAGTCTGGTTCCACGAATATCAACACTAACTTCAGAACCCAATTCAGAATTTGCTTTGCGGACAAAGCCCATGGCAACTGGGTAACCAAGAGTTGGGGATAGCGCACCTGAGGTGATTTCACCAATCTCGGTTTCACCATCGTAAATCTTGTATTCAGCTCTAGCTGCTCGCTTACCTTCACCGGTAAGACCCACTAGGACTGTGTCCTGATCTTTAGTTGAAAGGGCTATCAGAGCTTCTTTACCAACAAAGTCTTCATCCCTTTCAAGCTTTACAACGCGTCCTAGGCCAGCTTCAAACGGATTAACGTGAAGGTTTAGTTCGTGACCGTAGAGGGGCATTCCTGCTTCTAGGCGGAGAGTGTCTCGAGCTGCTAAACCGCAGGCACTAATTCCAGTATTCAGAAGTGCATTAAAAATTTGAACCGAAGATGAGCTTGGCACTAATACTTCAAAACCATCTTCACCGGTGTATCCAGTTCTACAGAGATAGCCAGCAACACCGTCAATGTTGCCTGTTGCAATCGAGTAGTAGGGAAGTGGATCAAGATTTGCGTCAACTATTTTCTGCAGTAGTTCGGTAGCCCTTGGTCCTTGGACGGCTAGTAATGCAAAGTCATCGCTTTTATCTTCAACTCCGTTGAAGCCTTTAGTTTCTGCTCGTTCTTTTAGAGCAGCAACAACTTCCTGGCGGTTACCAGCATTAGCAATAACCAAGAACTCGTTTTCTTCTAAGCGGTAAACAATGAGGTCATCGATGATGCCACCTGCTTCATTACAGATCAGCGCATACTTAGCTTTTCCAATTGCAATTGCTGAAGACTTGATTACTAGTGCGTAGTCGAGGAAGCTTGCTGCCTCTACTCCTGTAATAAAGATTTCAGCCATATGACTGATATCGAATAGCCCCGCTGATTCTCTAACTGCTTGATGTTCAGCTAGGTCGCTGGTGTATCGAACCGGCATCTCCCACCCACCGAAATCGGTAAAACTAGCCCCTAGACGGGCATGTTCAGCGTGGAGTGGGGTTTGGGGCATATAGATAATTTACGCCCATTTTTGGGTCCGCTTTTACCCCACGCCGTAGGGCTCTAAATAGCTGGCTGCTGTTGGGTAATGCAGTGAATTCCGCCGCCTCTATCGAAGATAGGGCGAGCGTCAATCAGCCTGATTTCGCGACCTGGATACACCTCTTCGAGGATGCCTTTGGCTATCTGATCATTAGGGTCATCGAAAGCACAGAGCAGCACAGCATCGTTCAGGATGTAGTGGTTGATGTACGAGTAGTCAACGAAGCCTAGGTCGTCTTTTAGAACCTTTGGTGCTGGAACTTTGACTATTCTGCAGTCAGTCTGCTCTTCAAGCCTTGAAATAACTTCATGGGTAACTGAATAATCCGGGTGAGATTGGTCCTGTTGGTCGTGAACTAGGAGCGTGTTCTCATCTGCAAAACAGGCAACGATGTCGATATGTCCTTTAGTGCCAAAGGTTTCATAGTCTCGGGTAAGCCCTCGTCTAATCCAGATGACCTTCTCTGTTCCAAGCTTTGAGTTCAGTTCTGCTTCAACTTCTAATCTGCTCCAGTCAGGATTTCGCTCTGTTCCTAGCTGAACAGTTTCAGTTGCCAGCAGTAAGCCACTTCCGTTGGTGTGAATTCCGCCACCTTCGTTAACCAAATCACTATGTATTAGTTTTGCGGCCACGTGATTGGCCATAAAGTTTGCAACCTTGGCATCCTTTTCGTATTTAGACCAGCTCTGTGCACCCCAACCGTTGAAAACCCAATTCACAGCAGCTAGTTCATTGTTATCGAACACGAAGGTGGCACCTGAGTCTCTAATCCAACTGTCATCCAAAGGGCAGACAACTAGTTCGATTGCTTCAGATAAATACTTCTTCGCAATTTCGTAATGTTTTGGATCAACAAGAACGGTTACCGGTTCATATTCAGCCGCAGTGTTCGCAACTTCACTCCAAGCAAGATATGCATCTTCCTCTTGCGAATAGTCTGCAGCGGGCCAGGCTAACCAGGTTCTTTCATGCTTTGCCCACTCTGGAGGCATTAGAAGACTCATTGGTAATCCTTTGATACTCCAGCAATTCCACCATCAACGCCGTCACCGCTATCGGTCCTGTGGTTAGCGACCGGGGTGCTCAGGGCTTCATACGTATCTGGTCGTCTAGTTGCTAGGAACGGGAAAAGATCTAACCAGTCACGTCTTTGATCAAGGTCAAGTTCTGCAACAAGAACTTCATCTTGATCCCTTGAAGCTTCA
>CAMDEV010000073.1 GCA_945896925.1 Auritidibacter sp. Marseille-P8566 | reverse complement strand
AAACAACCACCGAGAATAGCTCCCATATTTATTTCCCCTTGTCTATTGGTTGCTCTAAACCTACTGCTGACACAGGACAATTGGTTTATGCAGGATTTCACTGAGCCAGAGGACCAAGTCCGCCTTGATCCACCGGCTAACAGGAGTTCCCTAGCGGGGATACTTTACTATCCTGACATCTTAGATCTTCGTCTAGTTGGCTACGAACTAGAGCGCTTTGAGCCACTACTACTGGCAATTGACTCAGCGAGTTTTAGAAAAGCACTAGCGGTTAGCACTTTGCTTAGAAGAGCAGATTCCTCTGCTGTTTGGAATCACACCAGAGCTAACCAAGTTGAACTGCTAATCCTAGATACATTGCATGAGTATGGTTTAGCTCAAGTTCCCCAACTGCTTCGACAAATACTTGGACGAGTGTTCGAAGATGAGACTAAGAACTATCTCACGATAGATCTAGTCACCGTTTTTTATTGGGCATGTATTGCTCAGGTGGCGAGAGACTATGCGTGGCGTGAACCAAGGTTGACAGAGTGGGCAGACTACTTGAGTTATCCGGTGAGTACTATTTTTGGATTTAGTGAAACACTAACTTCAGTCACCTGAACTATGTTTGCCGCCGATTTCACTTAAGCGGTCCATCACTGCAAAGAGCACCCCGGAGACTACGAAGGTTAGGTGAATGATAATTCTCCAAATTGTTCCTTGACCGACGTCCCCGTGTTCGAGTTTGGAAAGTTCAATAAAGTCCTTAAGCAGTTCAATGACTGATAGAGCGACTAGGGATCCGATTAGTTTGAGCTTTAGACCACTGAAATCAATAGTTCCCATCCAAGAAGGTCTGTCTGTTGAACCTTCAGCAATTTCAATCTTGCTTACGAAGTTCTCGTAACCTGCGAAGAGAACAATAATGACAAGGTTACCTAGTAGCACTAGGTCTAGTAGGCCTAAGAGATCCAAAGTGAAGTCGTGAGCGTCTTCGCTGTTGATGTGTTGGGCAAGAGAAATGAATTCAAGGGTGTAGCGCCAGAGCAGTAAACCCAGTGCTCCCACTAGGCCGATGTATAGGGGAGCTAATAGCCATCTGGCTCCAAAGATAAAGACTTCTAGAAAGTGTTGAAATTTCTTCATGAACCGAGTTTATAGGCATGAGCTCGCGCAATTGATTAGGTTGTTGCGGAGTTGAAATAGGCTTAAGCAGTCAAGTGCGCATTACGCGCCTAACACTGGGAAGTTGAGGTTGTAGTGCCAGGTCCAGCAGAAGCAAAAAATTCAACAGCCTTGAAGGACGACACAGCCCTAATTGACCATCTCAGCTTCAGCGTCACCTGTGACTATAAAGACTGTGAAGGTACGGCGACTCACAGACTTATCTGTCCTTGCGGCCAGTTCGAGTTCATGTGTGACCAACATGCCAGCGATGCCAAAGCAGCACCTAAAGGTAGCTGGATTGTGTTTGATAAGTCTTGTAAACACCGGGTAGACATGTTTGATTGTGGCAAAGAGCCTATTTAGCGGCAATCTCCAGAAGTCCAGCTAGACGGCTTATTGCCTTGACCTCAGCAACAGTCCTAAATTGGCTTTGCAATAAAGTTTCACTGAAAACTAGGTAGCAAGTGGCCTTAGCCCGGCTAATCGCAACATTCAGCCTGTTTCTGTCTAAAAGGAACTCTAAGCCTCTTGGAGCATCCATGCTGGATGAGGCGGCAAAACTGTAGATGACTGCCATGCCTTCTCGTCCTTGGAACTTATCGACAGTTCCCACCATTACATCTTCAAACCCGACCTCGTTCAGTTTCTGCCTGATGAGATCTACCTGCGCGTTATAGGCTGCCACGACTAGAACGTTGGAAGGATCTTGTCTCGCGTGAAGAGATTCAACCAACTCCACAACGGTTAATGCCTCTTCTTCGCTTGAAGTGGAGTTACCAATGTGCGGGACTGGAACAGTAATCAATCCCTGTTCATGTCCAGCAATCTTGTTATTTACTGTTGATGGGTGAGATCTTAATTTCCCTTCGTAGGCGAGCCAACTCACTGCGTGGTTGACCTCTGGATGCAATCTTCTCGTTACCTCTATGAAGTAACCCATGTTTGTCGGGAGAATCGAATGATCCCCCATGTAATGGCCCAGAGCAGAGTTCTCAACCCCACCTGGGTGGACGGCGATAACTACCTGGGCAAGCTGTTGCGGGTCGCCCATTAGAACGATGCTCTTAGCAAAGCCGCTAACAGCCATGCAATCGACAAGTGAGTACTGTGCCGCTTCATCCACGAATAAGTAATCCACTTGTCGCTCTCGAACTCTTTCATTGCTAAAGAAGTATGAAGTTCCCGCTATTAGGAAAGCACCGTCCTGTTTCCTTACCCAGGTAGCGGCAGGAGAAGTGTCCTTGGTTTCCCAAACCTGAGGAGGTGCGTCTTTCTGTGCTTTCATTATTAGCTCGATGGGCACTCCAGCTTCGACGCAGGCTTGAAGAACATTATCGATTGCCGAATGTGAAGTAGCAGTGACTGCAACTGTTTTACCGGAAGCAATTAGATGCGCGATAGTTCGTGATGCAAGATAGGTCTTCCCAGAACCAGGGGGACCTTGAATAGCTAGAACAGAATTATCCAAATCTTCGACAGCGGCTATCACTGAAGGTAGGTAGTTATCCGGATCAGGCGTTGGTAGAGCGTTCAAAGATTTTAGCTTAGGAGGCCTACGCATCAGTAGATCCATGATCGCGGGGTTATTTGGAGCTGGGTTGAGTGGAGAGCCCCATTCCTTAGCGATGCCATTGGCAAGATTTGTTAACTCTCTTTGCTTTGCGATAGTTGAAAAAGAAGTCACGTCAATGATTGCATCAGGAATGAATCTGTCTGAACCTTTGCGTACTCGTCGAGTAAAAGTCAAAGACCCCTCTGAGAATTCGACAACCTCACCGTAATCTCTATTCTGTCTCTTACCCTCTGATCGGTAACGGGTAATGATACTCATACGCTTTTTAGGAATAAAGAAATCACCATCCGAGAGCTGTGCGGTGTATGTGACAATCTGCTTTGCTGTGCCGTCTCGTCCAGTCTTAACTTCTCTGGAGACTTCGCTCATTTCCGTTATTGAAGCGGCAGTTCTGTCCCTAGAAAGCATCTCGTCATCCATCAGAACTTTGATAGCGATGTCCGCCCAAAACATAACGTCTTCACGTTTGTAGAAGAGTATTGAGTGTGTGAGCGCTAGCCAAACGGTTGCCCTGTAATCAGCTTCTAGGTCTTTGCCCCATTCCCAACCCTCAACTTTGTCGAATAGTTCTTGAGTCTGAGCGTGAAGTTCGGCTAGTTCTATCTCTTTATTGGTTAGGGCGCGATCCCCATCCTCCTCATCTGAATCGCCAGGTTCAGGCAATCCGTATTTGGAGCACGCTCCTTCCATTCCTTCTAGCCAACGGTAAAGCTCTCTGGTAGACCAAACATCTTCAAGGTTATAGAGCCTGAGTTCTGCATATATTCGAGCTGCCTCACTGTGGGCTTTGGCTTTCTCGATCGGGTCGATGCTGGGATGCCTAGATAACTGGTCTAACTCTCTCCATCGGTCATACTCATCAATACTTGCTGTAGCCTTTGTCACATCTGACGAGCGAATAAATTTGTAGTGACGCTCAAGCTTTTTGATTGAGTAACTCTCTTCGCCAATAATCAGTGAGTTTCTAACAATGTTGAACATGTCTACAAGACGCTCTGTGGCTATCAACCACGAGACTTCTTGCTCAAATATTCCGTGCCTTTGAGCAAGTCGCTTCAGAGCAGTAACCTCATAGCTCGCGTAGTGGTAAATGTGTGCGTTCGGGTCTCTATTCATTCGATCAAGTGCCCAAACCATGAACTGTGAAAAGGCAATCTTCTCTTGGTCTCGATCGTGAGCCCAGAACTCTGTGAAGAGAGCATCAAGCGGCCGCCCTTCGTTCT
>CAMDEV010000072.1 GCA_945896925.1 Auritidibacter sp. Marseille-P8566 | reverse complement strand
CCTAGTTGAAGATCTGGTTGAGGGTCGTTGATTGAGATTCCATCTGAAGCAGTTGCTCGACCGTAGTCACCACCAAACCTAGATGCATGTCTAATTACGTCGTGATTAGACAGAACCCAAGTTGAAGGTGCACCAACTGAATCAAATGCAGCAAAAGATTCGTTGACGGTTGTGAAGATGGTTTTTGCATCCCAGTTTGAATCAAGATATCTGAAATTGAAAGTTTGGTGGAATTCATCTTCCCTTACCCAAAGAGCCATAAAGGAAAGTGGAAGAACATATGCTTCACCACACATCACTCGCTCACCTGGATAGGAATCTAGAATCTTTCGCCACTGCCTAAAGATTTCATGCACTGAATCTTGGAACCACATCGGTGGAGATTCTTCTCCTTCGATGAATCCAGCTCCTGCTCTGTCAACATAGGGATGATCTGGTAAACCTTTAGCTTTAGCCATCGCATGCGGTTGATCAACTCTGAAGCCATCAACACCTCGGTCTAACCAGAACTTAAGAATCTCTTCGAACTCTTTTTGAACCGCTGGGTTCTCCCAGTTCAGATCTGGTTGAGATGAATCAAAGAGATGGCAGTACCACTGGCCGGGTGTTCCATCTGGATTAGTAATCTGTGTCCAAGCGGGACCACCAAACATTGATACCCAGTTATTAGGAGGTAGTCCATCTTGACTATCTTTGAAGTGGTAGTAGTTACGTTCCGGAGAACCAGGTTCCGCTTTCAGCGCTCTTTGAAACCACTCGTGTTGATCACTGGTGTGATTAGGAACTAGGTCAACTAATACCTTTAGACCTAGCTCATGTGCTCTAGTAACCAATAGGTCAAAATCAGCGAGTGTTCCAAACAGTGGATCAACATCAACATAGTTGCTGACGTCATAGCCAGCATCTTTTTGCGGAGAAGACATAAAGGGAGAAAGCCAGATAGCGTCAACACCAAGAGTTGCAAGCGATTCGAGACGTGAAGTAATACCGGCTAGGTCCCCAAAGCCATCACCGTTGCTGTCAGCAAACGAACGCGGGTAAATCTGGTAGATAACTGCTGAACTCCACCACTTAGCCTTCGGGTTGGCAGCGTGCTTTAGGTCAATGCCTTGATTCATCAGTCCCAACTTCTCTAGTTCTAGCCTCTCCCAGTATTTCAGTTCTAGGTCTTATCCTTACGTTCCCAAGCTCTGGGGGTTGATTGGAAATACCATTGGTCTAGTGAATATCCAGAAGATTACCTATCCTGCAGACCTGCCTGTCAGCGCTCGCCGTGGCGAGATTCTGGAAGCTATCAAGAGCAACCAGGTGGTTGTTATAGCCGGTGCAACCGGTTCAGGTAAGACTACTCAGATTCCTAAGATGTGCCTTGAATTAGGTAGAAACAGCATTGCTCATACCCAGCCCAGAAGAATTGCGGCTAGGGCTGTTGCAGAACGTATTGCTGAAGAACTAAAAGTCGAGCTAGGTGATCTGGTTGGTTACCAGGTCAGATTTACTGACCAGTCAAGTGCTAAGACCAAGGTCAAAGTAATGACCGACGGTATTTTGCTCAATGCGATGCAGAGAAACAGAAAGCTTGAGCAATACGACACCATCATTATCGATGAGGCCCATGAGCGCAGCCTCAACATCGACTTTCTACTTGGCTACCTGAAACAATTACTTCCTAAGCGCCCTGATCTAAAAGTCATCATCACTTCAGCAACTATTGATCCTGAGTCTTTTAGTAAACACTTTGAGAATGCTCCAATCATTGAGGTGTCAGGGAGAACATTTCCTATTGAGGTTCGCTATCGTCCTATCAAACAGGATGAGGAAGACAATCCTGATCCTGATGCCAGCACAACAGCTCGCGATTACATTGACGGCATAGCAAGTGCTCTAGATGAACTTGCATCAGAACCTGACGGTGATGTTCTGGTTTTCCTATCTGGTGAATCAGAGATTAGAGATGCGCAGGAAGTGATTCAAGGAAGAATAACCTCTGGGGATTTAGGCAAAGGCATTGAAGTATTACCTCTCTACGGAAGGCTATCTTCAGCTGAACAACACCGAGTATTTGAAACCAGTAAGGTTGCAGGTCTGCGCAGAAGAGTGATTCTGGCAACTAACGTTGCTGAAACATCTCTTACTATTCCAAACATTAAATACGTAATTGATTCAGGAACTGCTCGTATATCTAGATACTCTCCTGCAGCTAAAGTGCAGAGATTGCCAATTGAAGCAATCTCCAAAGCAAGTGCTGACCAGAGAGCTGGTCGTGCCGGTAGAACAAGTCCAGGTGTTGTCATCAGGCTTTATTCAGAAGATGAGTATGAGGCGAAGGCAGAGTTCACTGATCCAGAGATTCTTCGAACTAACTTGGCATCAGTAATTCTGCAAGCTGCTCAGCTTGGCTTAGGAGACATAACTAAGTTCCCATTCCTACAAGCGCCAGACCCTAGAGGAGTTAGAGATGGACTCTCACTGCTTGCCGAACTTGGTTGTCTAAGAGATCCAAAGAGTAAAGAGGTTGAGCTAACGGGAGTTGGTAAGGCTCTAGCTAGATTGCCAATCGAACCTCGGTTTGGTCGCATGCTCTTAGAGTCCAAGAGGCACGACCTAGTTCGTGAGGTAATGATTATCGTTGCAGGCCTTACCATCCAAGATCCTCGTGAGCGACCGGTAATCAAGAGAGTTCAGGCAGATGCTGCGCACGCAAGGTTTGCAGATCCAACCAGCGACTTCCTATCGCTACTAAACCTCTGGAATTACATAGAACTCAACCAGAAGAAACTCTCCTCCTCAGCTTTTAGGAGATTGTGTAAGGGGGAGTTTCTAAACTATCTGCGGGTCAGGGAGTGGCAGGACCTAGTAAGGCAGATCACCTCCATTGCTAAGCCATTAGAGCTGATACCAGGCCAACCAAAGGTTGATCCAGAAGGTATTCACAAGAGCTTGCTTTCAGGTCTGCTTTCTCAGATAGGGCTAAGACAGCTAAGTGAAAAGAAGGCTGGAGATGTTGCTAAGAAGAGCGATAAGCCAGCTAAAGCAAGTAATGAATATCTAGGTTCTAATGCCAAAAAATTTGTAATCTTCCCTGGTTCAACTTTGGCTAAGAAACCACCTGCAGCAGTCATGAGTGCTGAACTGGTTGAGACCAGCAGGGTATTTGCCAGAATGAACGCCGCTATCAACCCTGAGTGGGCAGAAGCCCTAGCGGGAGATTTAGTCAAGAGAAGTTTTAGCGAACCGCACTGGGAGAAATCTCAGGGCTCGGTTGTCGCTTATGAACGAGTTACGCTCTTTGGTGTTCCAATAGTGGTCTATAGAAGAATGCAGTATTCAAGGTTGGATATGAAACTCTGCCGAGAGTTGTTTATTAGACATGCTCTAGTCCAAGGTGAATGGGATTCCATCAAGGCTTTCGATAAAGCAAACCGAGAACTCTTGAAGAAGCTAGAGGATGTTGCTGCTAACTCTAAGAAACCTCAATACACTCCAGATGAAGATGATGTCTTCCGCTTCTATGACGCAAGAGTTCCAGCAGAAGTTGTTTCAACCAGAAGCTTTGAAGGCTGGTGGCGAAAAGCACAGATTGAAACTCCAGACCTGCTAACCATGACTCGGGAAGATCTGCTTCCTCAAGAAACCGATAAACGCTTAAAGCTTCCAAGTCAGTGGATCTTTGGTGAACAGAACTATCAACTCGAATACAAATACCACCCAGGTGAAATAGAGGATGGTTTAACAGTTCTCATTCCAATCGAAGAATTACCAAATACAACAAGAGATGCTTTTGATTGGTTAGTCCCGGAACTCAGAACAGAGCTAATTGCAGAACTGATTAGAACCCTTCCGAAGAACATCAGAAAGTATGTTGTTCCTGCAGCTGATTGGTCTAAGAAAGCACTGGCAACACTTCCAGATAATCCAACTGAGCCACTGCTTGAAACTATTGCCAAGACCTTGAGAACTCTAAGCGGAACTCACCTGCTTCCAACCGATTTCAACCTGGATCAACTACCCAGCTCACTTCGAATGAC
>CAMDEV010000071.1 GCA_945896925.1 Auritidibacter sp. Marseille-P8566 | reverse complement strand
TTGCTGCCGCTAAGCTTGCCGATCGCTACGTTGCTGACAGATACCTTCCAGACAAGGCGATTGACCTAATCGATGAAGCAGGTGCAAGACTTCGTCTTTCAATTCTTTCTTCACCTCCTGAACTTCGAGAACTTGAAGAGAAGGTTGCTGCAGTTCGAGTAGATAAAGAAAAGGCAATCGAATCACAAGATTTCGAAGGCGCAGCAAAGCTTCGTGATGATGAGAAGAAACTTCTCTCAGAAAGAGCAAAGCTAACCAAGCAGTTCCGTTCAGGTAACGTGGCTGCTCACGGCGTTGTTGATGAAGGTCTTATTGCTGAGGTTCTAGCAGCCGCAACAGGTATTCCAGTATTCAAGTTGTCAGAAGAAGAGTCAGCCAAGTTGGTCTTCATGGAGGCAGAACTACACAAGAGAGTTATTGGTCAGAAGGCAGCCGTTGAGTCAATCTCTAAGGCCATTAGACGCCAGCGTGCAGGACTTAAGGACCCTAACCGTCCTTCAGGTTCATTCATCTTTGCTGGCCCTACCGGTGTTGGTAAGACTGAGTTGGCTAAGGCGCTTGCTGAGTTCCTATTCGATGACGAAGGTGCTTTGATCTCATTAGACATGAGCGAGTATGCAGAAAAGCACACTGTCTCACGTCTATTCGGTGCTCCTCCTGGCTATGTAGGGTTCGATGAGGGTGGTCAGCTAACTGAGCGTGTTCGTCGCAAGCCATTTAGCGTTGTGCTATTCGATGAGATCGAGAAAGCTCACCCAGATATCTTCAACTCACTGTTGCAGATTCTTGAAGAGGGTCGTCTAACCGATGGTCAAGGTCGTGTTGTTGACTTCAAGAACACAATCATCATCATGACTACCAACCTAGGTTCAAAGGACATCTCTAAGGGAGCCCTTGGTTTCAACCTAGAGGGTAACCAGCAGAACGACTTCGAGCGTATGGCTGCAAAGGTGAACGATGAGTTGAAGAAGCACTTCAAGCCTGAGTTCCTAAACCGTGTTGATGATGTCATTGTCTTCCCTCAGCTTTCTAAATCTGAACTGTTGGAGATTGTTGATCTATTCATCAAGAAGTTGAACACTCGACTTGAAGAGCGCGACATTACCTTGACTCTAACTGCAGCAGCTAAGGATCGCTTGATTGAGCTAGGTTACGACCCTGCTCTTGGAGCTAGACCTCTGCGCAGAGCGGTTCAGCGCGAAATTGAAGATCAGATCTCTGAGAGCATTCTGCAGGGTGTCATTAAGAACGCGAGCGATGTTGTGGCGGATGTTGTTGCCGGTGAGTTCATATTCACCTCCAACGTTCGAGTCATTGCTAGCATTTAGCAATGCCTCAAAACTCTTTCAAGATTCGCCCAGCTAGGACTAGCGACATTGTCGCTATTCAAGCCATGCGTGCACCGCTGGTTGATAGCAAGGTATTGCTCCAGCACCAGTTGGTAGCGCTCTATGAACGAACCCAAGAGTTCGTTGTTGCTGAACATGAGGATGGTCGCATTCTTGCTGCCGGGGCACTTCACGTGATGTGGGGAGATTTAGCTGAAGTTAGATCTCTTGTTGTTGATACCAGCGCAAGAGGCATGGGTCTTGGTAAAGCAATTGTGGAGGCTCTCATTGAACGAGCATTCAGTCTTGGAATAGCAAGGGTCTTCTGTCTAACCTTCGAGGTTGAGTTCTTCTCTAGATGTGGTTTTGAGATTATTAGCGATGTTCCGGTCGATGAAGAGACCTTTGCTCAGATGGTGGAATCTACAGATGACGGTATTGCCGAGTTCCTAGATCTAGCCAGAGTGAAAGAGAACACTCTAGGTAACACTCGAATGCTCCGCACTCTCTAATCTTGCTGGCAAAATAAACACATGTCCCAAAACTACCGACCAAGACCTAGCGTTCTCTGGACCAGGCGATTCCTAGTCCTGGCTGTCTTAGGTGGCCTTATCTGGGGTGTTTACGCCGGTATTAGCGCAGGTATCTCATATGTTGGCGGGCTCTTTAATACTGAGAAGGCACCTGTTCTAACGGAAGGTGACAACTGTGAGCCTCAGCAAATCAAGATTGAAGCATTTGTTGGAACCAAGAACAAAGAGAATCAGTTAGCTTTCAACGCTGGCGACAAACCATACTTCTGGTTCACCATCACCAACACCGCTTCAGTGAAGTGTAAATTCAATGT
The DNA here is from genome assembly GCA_945896925.1 of Auritidibacter sp. Marseille-P8566. Classification (GTDB taxonomy): domain Bacteria; phylum Actinomycetota; class Actinomycetes; order Actinomycetales; family Microbacteriaceae; genus Rhodoluna. Next base: position 1,867 of record CAMDEV010000071.1, on the reverse strand, counting down.
TGGTAGTTCAGCCTCATTCTTCAAAGTAACCAGTGGCAGTGACAACATCTATTCCTCCCAGGATTGCAACCTAGGAACAGAACGAACTGATCTGATAATGCTTTTGAACCCAAACCAACCAGTCTCATCTGACGCTGATTACTGGCAGCGAGTTAGATCCAGTGACCAGGGCTGCTCGATAGCTGATGGCTTACCTGAAGTTTCAGCAGGTGGAGCAAGTTATTTCCTAAAGGCTGAAGTAAATGGGGTAATCAGCGAAAATACTCAACAGTTTGTGCTCAACTAGAGATATGCAAGATACATCAGTCGCAATCTTAGGTGCCGGTTCTATGGGCACCGCAATCCTTTCTGGAATGCTATCGCACGGAATTAAAAAAGAGCACATCAAAGCAACTGCTCGTAAGACAGACTCAGCTGAGCAGTTAGCAAAGAAGTATGGCGTTACTGCTTACGCAACTGATTATCAACCAAACGCTAACTCGCTAGCAGTTGAAGGTGCTCAGATAATTCTTTTAGCAGTAAAGCCGGCAAACGTTATTGAAGTATTGCAGCAGATCAAGCCTGTGATTTCAGAGAATGCTTTAGTAATCTCTGTTGCTGCAGGTATTACCACTGCAACTATTGAAAGCTACCTACCTGATTCGGTTGCAGTGGTTAGAGCAATGCCTAATACCCCAGCACTGATCAGACTTGGCCTAACCGGTATATCTGCTGGTAGCAGATCAACTGCTGAACAACTAAACCTAGCCGTTGAATTGTTTAGTGCTGTTGGTAAGACCGTTGTCCTTGATGAAGACAAGATTGATGCTCTCTCAACAATCTCTGGTTCAGGTCCTGCATATGTCTTTTACTTCATGGAAGAGTTCATCAAGACAGCAAAAGATATGGGCTTTAGCCAAGAAGATGCTTACCTCCTAGTCACCCAAACTTTCCTTGGAGCAAGTGAACTAATCACTAAAACTCAAGGTGACCCTGCCGAACTTAGAAGAGCAGTAACCAGCCCTAATGGAACAACCATGAAAGCCGTTGCTGTTCTAGAAGAAGGCGAACTACACAACCTATTCCTAAAAGCAACCAACGCAGCTCTAGCCAGAGCTAAAGAAATATCTCAGGAGCAAAAATGACCGATGTCTTTCAAGCACTAGCAGCACCACAGTCAAGAAGAATCATTGAAGAGCTAGCGGGAGAACCTAAGACCAAGGCGGCCCTCATCAAGAGCACCAAGCTCAGTGAAGCATCAGTAGTGAAACATATGAATGTTTTAGTTGCTGCTGAGTTAGTGAAGGTCGAGAAAAAGGGTAGAACTGAAACCTATTCACTTAACCGTGTTGGCTTTACCGAAGCGGCTAAGTGGTTTGGCAAAGTTGGAACAGCTAACCTAGGCGCTAGAGCAGATGATCTAGCTGAGACTCTCGGTGAACTTGGAACTAGCCTGAAGAACTGGCTTGAGAAGAAGCTGAATGTTGAACTAGATGTTGATCCAGAAAAAGCTGGTAAAGAGCTTGGTAAGAAATTATCTGAAGCTAAGCAAGGTGCCAAAAAGGCAGCTAAACAGGTAAAGGTGAAGATTAAGACTAAGAAGTCTTAGCGTCTATCTCAGCAATTAGCTTTTCAACGTGATCGCGAATCTTGTCGCGAATTGGTCTAACTGCCTCAATGCCCTGACCTGCAGGATCATCTAGAACCCAGTCAAGGTATGTCTTACCTGGGAAGAATGGGCAAGCATCTCCACAACCCATGGTGATCACATAGTCACTGGCAAGAACTGCTTCGTCAGAAAGAACCTTTGGTTCCTGGTTGGAGATATCAATGCCCTCTTCAGCCATTGCCTCGATAGCAACTGCGTTGATCTCTGATTTAGGTTGAG
>CAMDEV010000070.1 GCA_945896925.1 Auritidibacter sp. Marseille-P8566 | reverse complement strand
ACTAGACCAAAGCCTGCATAACCAATAAGAGCGAAGGTCATTACTCGAGTGAATCTTGCATTTACCTTGACCCAACCTAGTGAGTAAGCAGTGAACATAGCTCCTGCTGTGGTTAGGGTACCGATAACAGCGTTCATTACGATGCCAGGATATGCCTGCTCAAAGAAGAATGAGATAGCACCGATGAAGATACCTTCGATTACCGCGTAAGCAATAACAGCACCTGGACGAACCTTCTTAGAGAAGGTGATCCACATTGCTAGACCAAGGGCAACAAATACGCTTGGCAGCCATAGGGCTTGAATAGCTGGAACATTCCATGCTAGGAAGGCACCTGCTAGTAAAAGTGTGAAGAGGCCAGCAATCTTGATTGCTGTTCCGCCAACAGTCATCTTCTGTGAAGTAACAATTGAATCAAACTGGGCGTCGACTTCCGCTTGGTTCTGTTGAACCTTCGCTGGAAGCATACGGTTCATTACTGGGTTATGTGAGTTCATGTTTATATCCTAGTTTTCTTGGGTTCTAATTTGGGATTTAGTTAGCCTTTTCAGCAAATTCTAAGAGAATCGCTGGGGTTCCTGAAGCTCCAACTCTGGAGGCTCCCGCTTCTGCCATGTCTATAAGAGCATCTAGGGTTCTAACTCCTCCAGAAGCCTTAACCCCTAGACGATCTCCCACTGTCTTTCGCATAATGCTAATAACTTCTGTAGTTGCTCCAGAGGCTGCAAAGCCGGTTGAAGTCTTTACAAAGTCTGCTCCAGCGGCTTCGGTAAGTTCACAGGCCTTGATGACCTGATTTTCAGTCCAGAGACAGGTTTCAAGGATTACCTTGATCTCTGCGTTCGGGTTTGTGCTCTTGGCTGCTGTTACAACCTGGGCGATGTCGTCTTGAACTAGTTCGTATTGACCTGATGCAAAGAGTCCCAGGTTCATAACCATGTCAACCTCTATTGCTCCGTGCTTGACGGCCTCAATAGTTTCAGCAACCTTGGTTGCTGTTGTTACTGTGCCATGAGGGAATCCGATTACTGTGCAGAGAAGAACACTTGATCCTTCAAGACCTTTAGCTGAGTGAGCGACGTCCATAGGTCTAATACACATGGCTTTCACGTCTGCTTCTATTGCTGTCTTGATGCAAACATCTAGATCTGCTTGAGTGGCCTCTGGCTTAAGCAGAGTGTGATCAATTAGGGCAACGATTTGTTCTTGGGTGTATCCACGGTAAGTAGTCATAGGTCAAGTCTAAGTTTTACTTTCCTGAAGCACTCGCCTTTTTCACAGCAAATCACTAATCGGGTTACTTGGTAGAGCTATCCAGCCCTCAATTTTGGCTATATCAAGGTGTTCTTCAGGTGGTTTCGAATACAGGCCAATCGCCGCTGCTCTAGTGGCAAGGGATGCGATAACTGCATCAAATGCGTCAGTAGAACTAATCATGAGATCTCTATACGAATCTAAGTTCAACCATGGAACAGCTCGTTCAAGGCTCGTTAGAAGCTCTGCTCTGGCATCCTCATTGGCCCTATAACCTGCCGTATCGAAGCCCCAGAGTCTTAGGGAAGCTCCAGGATAGATCTCGACAACTTTGCCTGAACCTGACCTGTCTATTTCAATTCCGCTTTGTTGCAGTCTCCCTTGAAGACCTGCACATCGCATTGCTGTGAGTCCTAGACGGTCGGTTGAAACACTGAGTGGCCACTTACCCGTAACTTCTTTAACGTTCCTGTCTGACTCTCTAAAGGATGTTCTTCTGCGCCAATCCATTCCCCCATCAGGAATTGAAGTGCTCTTTAGGTTGGCATGGTTGGTTAGAAACTCAACGAATTCGATTGGCCAACCCAGGGCACAATCAATACCTAGCTTGTCGACAACTCCTGCTGCCTCAACGATTGTTTCGTCTTTCACACCAAGTTGAAGGTCAACAAGTGTTGCCTGTGTTTTCTTCCATTCGATGATTGCAAGAGCTGTGCCTTTAGGCTCGGCTGCTAAATCAACACCGGCGGTGAGCACTGTTTATTTTCCTGGAGTTACTAAATGTAGTCGTAGTGCATTTATGACTACAGAGATGCTGGAGAAAGCCATGGCAATACCAGCGAACATTGGGTTTAGAAGTCCCACTGCTGCAACTGGAATTAGTAATACGTTGTAGCCAAAAGCCCAGCCAAGGTTTTGTCTAATGTTTGTCCAAGTCTTTTTAGAAAGAGCAAGCGCATAGGAAATAGCCAGCGGGCTATCGTCAACGATGGTTATTGCTGCAGCTGATTGAGCGGCATGGGTTCCTGAACCCATGGCGATACCAACATCAGCACCGGCTAGGGCAGCAACATCGTTGAGACCATCGCCAACCATTGCTATGACTGTGGTGTTGCCTTCAGAATCTGTTCTAAGAGTCTTAATCTTGTTGAGTTTCTCTTCAGGGGTTACTTCACCGAAGTAACTCTTGATGCCAAGTTCGTGTGCAACAGATTCAACTCTTGCTTTTGTGTCACCCGATAAAAGTATTGGTTCGACGTTAAGAGATTGAAGCTGAGCAATAGCTCTAGCAGACTCTGTTCTGATGCCATCAGAGAGAGCTAGCACTAGCCTTACTGTGTTATCCCAACTCACTACAACGATGCTGGCGGCGCCTGCCTCAGTAATTGCTGTTGCCAGTTCATCCTGGTTTGATACTTTGAGTGTCTGCGATCTGGTAACGGTTATCTCTTTGCCGTTTACTGTTCCTGAGACTCCGTGTCCAGCAATCTCCTGCACATTAGTTGCAGTCATAGTTTGATCTAATGAAGCGATTGCTTTGGCTAATGGATGCGTTGAAGATCTTTCAACTGCCGCTGCCATTGCTACTGCTTCTTTGCTGTCTGTCTTGCTTAGAGCAATAATTTTGGTTACTTCAAGCTGTCCTGTTGTGAGAGTGCCTGTCTTATCTAAAACAACTTTGGTTACCTTGCTCAAGAGACTGAGCGTGTCTGGGTTTCTAATAACTATTCCCTGCTTAGCACCCATAGAGGTGGCAACCACAAGGCTCATGGGCACTGCAATTCCGAGAGCACAAGGACAAGCAATAACTAGAACAGCTATTGCTGCAGACAAGCCTTTGGCAGAATCACCCAGAACAAATGTCCAAACTAAAAATGTAAGTATGGAAAGAATAATTACTGCAGGAACAAATACCGAAGAGATTCTGTCTGTTATGGAACCAATCTTTGTTTTTTGAGCAGTAGCTTCTCTAACTAGATCTGCAATCTGAGCAATACGGCTCGAAGAAGATACAGCAGTTGTTTTTATAATTAGGGCAGGGCCAATGTTTAGTGAACCAGCTGCAACTGTGCTTTTGAGAGTTACTTCAACAGGAACTGATTCCCCTGTTATTAGAGAGTTGTCTATTTGGCTTGTGCCCTCAACTATTTCACCATCAACTGGAACTCTTTGCCCGGTGGCAACTACAACTAGATCTCCTAATTGAACTAGACCTGTGACAATCGTTTCCTGAACTGAACCTTTTCTAACCACCGCTGTTTCAGGAATAGCACTTAGCAGTGCTTTGACTGAGTCAGTGGCAGATCTTCTAGTTCTAACCTCTAGCCATCTACCAAATAGAACAATGGTTGGCACAACGGCTGCCACTTCAAAATAAACTTCATGGCTACCGGTAAAGACTTGAACGAAGCTATAAACGTAAGCGACAGTAACACCAAGAGAAACAAGAGTGTCCATGGTTGCTGTCTTGAGTCTTAGGTTCTTGACTGCTGCTTCGTGAAAAGGCCAAGCTACCCAAGTTGCTACAGGGAAAGTGAGAACTGCTGCAATTTGATTCCAGTTAGCTGGCATTAGTTCATGGAACATGCTGACGATGGCAACAGGAATCGAAATCAAGGCACCTATAACTAATCGCCAGATCATCAGCGTTAGAGTTCCGCGTTCATTACCCACTTCATAGCCAGCATCTCTTACCGCTTGGACTAATTGATCCCTAGAGATTTCAGTACTTGAGTTAACATGAGCGGTTTCACTGGCAAAGTCCACGTATGCACTTACGCCGGCAACTTTATTCAGGTTCTTTTCTACGCG
>CAMDEV010000069.1 GCA_945896925.1 Auritidibacter sp. Marseille-P8566 | reverse complement strand
GAGGAAGTAAAAAGGGCTATTGATGTGGGTGCTGAACTCATTGGCGTGAACGCAAGAGACCTCGCAACTTTTGAAACCGATCGAGGCCTATTTGCCGAGTTAGTAGACATGCTTCCACGAAACAGCATCGCCGTTGCTGAATCAGCAGTTAGAAACGTTGAGGATGTCAAGGCTTACGCAATAGCTGGAGCCGACTGCGTCCTTATCGGTGAAGCCTTGGTAACTGGGGACCCAGCTAAGTTACTGGGGGACATAGCCCTAGTTCCAAAGATTAGACTTTAGAGCATGAACAATCCAACGAATCTAAGAGACCAAGAGGGGCCATACTTTGGTGAGTATGGTGGCCGATTCGTACCCGAGTCCTTGATTGCTGCTCTCGATGAACTGGATGCAACCTATAAGGCAGCCAAGACAGATCCAACATTTGCTGCCGAGTTAGCTGAACTTAATCACAGCTACGTTGGAAGACCATCAATCATTACCGAGGTTCCTAAGTTTGCGGCTCTTGCAGGGGACATTCGAGTATTCCTAAAGCGTGAAGATTTGAACCACACTGGTTCCCACAAGATCAACAACGTGATTGGCCAAGCACTCTTAGCTAAGCGCATGGGCAAAAAGCGCATCATCGCAGAAACTGGGGCTGGACAGCATGGAGTTGCATCCGCAACTGCTGCGGCGCTCTTCGGACTCAACTGTGTGGTCTACATGGGTGAAGTTGACACCCAAAGACAGGCTCTAAACGTTGCTCGTATGAAGTTACTTGGAGCAGAAGTCATCCCGGTCACCACTGGATCTAGAACTTTGAAGGATGCAATCAATGAAGCTCTTCGCGATTGGGTTACCAACGTCGAAGACACTCACTATCTACTTGGAACTGTGGCTGGACCACATCCATTCCCAACCATAGTTCGAGATTTCCACTCAATCATTGGAATTGAAGCAAGAGCACAGATGCTTAGTGACTTCGGATTCCTACCTGATGTTTTAGCTGCCTGTGTTGGCGGAGGTTCAAATGCTATCGGTCTATTCCACGCCTTCTTAGATGATCCAAGCGTTAGGTTGTGGGGCTTCGAGGCTGCGGGTGAAGGCATAAACACACCTAGACATGCAGCCACTTTGTCTATGGGTAAGGTCGGGGTTCTCCACGGAGCTAAGAGTTACATGCTCCAAGATGAGGATGGTCAAACCGTAGAATCGCATTCAATCTCTGCCGGACTTGACTACCCAGGTGTCGGTCCAGAGCATGCATGGTTGAAGGACATCAACCGTGCTGAATATTTTGGCATAACTGATGACCAAGCAATGCAAGCGCTGAAAGCACTAAGCCAGACTGAGGGAATTATTCCAGCCATCGAAACAGCGCACGCGTTAGCAGGAGTCATTGAGCATGGCAAATCTCTACCAGCTGGTTCGACTATCTTGCTGAACCTCAGTGGTCGTGGCGATAAGGATATGGAAACCGTTGGCAAATACTTTGGATTCCTAGGAGCTTAGGTTCATGAGCAAAACAGAAGACGTTCTTAGAGGTTTAGACAGCAACGACCAGCCAGCTTTGATTGGTTACTTTCCCGCCGGCTACCCGACTATCGATGATTCAGTTGAAGCGTGTGTTGCTATGTGTGAATCAGGTGTTGATGTCTTGGAGTTGGGTGTTCCATACTCAGATCCAGTGATGGACGGTTTGGTGATTCAGGAAGCAACTGAAGAAGCTCTCGCCAATGGCTTCAAGTTGAAAGATCTCTTCCCAACACTAAAGAGAATCACTGACTCAGTTGATACTCCTGTCTTGGTGATGAGCTACTGGAATCCGATTTTGCAATACGGAGTTGAAAGATTCGCTCGAGACCTAAAGGCAGCTGGAGGAGCAGGTTTAATTACTCCTGACCTCATTCCTGATGAAGCTGCAGAATGGTTGAAAATCTCAGACGAATTAGATCTAGACCGAGTTTTTCTAGCGACTCCTTCTTCTTCTCAGGAACGCCTAGCCAACAGCGCATCATTGAGCAGAGGTTTCGTTTACGCTGTCTCAACAATGGGCATCACAGGTGCAAGAGAGGATTTGGACCGCAAAGCCAGAGATGTTGTCTCTGGAGTCAAAGCCTCTGGTAGCGACACACCTGTTTGTGTTGGTATCGGTATCTCAACCGCAGATCAAGTAGCCGAAGTTAATACTTATGCAGATGGCGCTATCGTAGGTTCACTTTTCATCAAGGCTTACAAAGCCGGTGGCGTAGCAAAACTTAGCGAAACAGTTAGTTCACTAAAGACAGGAAATTAGTACATGAACCTTTTTAGTTCGATTCCTTCACCAACGATTAGTTCATTCACTTTAGGGTCAGTAACAGTGCATTACTACGCGCTGTTCATCCTTGCTGGAATTGTCGTTGCGACAGTTGTTACCGCTGGCCGCATGAAAGCTCGCGGCATGGAAGCTGGTGCAGCGATTGACATCGCGATTTGGGCAGTTCCATTTGGAATTATTGGTGGAAGACTCTTCCACGTCTTTACCCATGCTAATGACTACTTTGGTCCAGGCAGAGACTGGACCTCTATGTTCAAGCTCTGGGAAGGCGGGCTCGCAATCTATGGAGCTCTAATCTTCGGAGCGTTAGGTGCATACATCGGTGCACAGGTAGACATTAAGGCGGGCAATCGAGTCCTTATGCCTTCAGCTGGAATCAAGTTCCTAAGCTTCGCAGATGCCTTGGTGCCAGGACTACTAGCGGCCCAAGCACTAGGTCGTTGGGGTAACTACTTTAACGTCGAGCTCTTTGGAGAACCTACAGACCTTCCTTGGGGCCTAGAGGTTCCATATGCAAACCAGGCTTACCCGATTGGCTTGCCTGAAGGCATCCTGTTCCACCCAACTTTCCTATATGAGTCACTCTGGTCACTACTAGGCATTGCAGTTCTGCTTCTTCTAGAGGCGAGATTCAACCTCCGCTGGGGCCGCATGTTCGGACTTTATCTGATCTGGTACTCAACTGGTCGATTCTTTATTGAAGGTATCCGCCTTGACCCGAGTGAAGTAATTCTGGGCCTCAGAACCAATCAGTGGTCAGCCATCCTTGGCTTCCTAGTTGGTTTGGCAATCTTGGTTTACCAAAACTCAAAGCACTCTGGGGTTGAAACCACAGGCTATCTTGCGGGTCGAGGCCCAAGAATAGAAGTCAAGAAGACCGAAAAGGCTAGTTTGGACGAGTCTGAGATAGAATTGGAAGCGTCTGAGACCCAACCTAAGTAGGGTTTCTATATTCATCTAGGGCCATTGTCGTCCCCGTTTATTTCGATTTTGAATGGAGTTCGGCATGTCCGGTCTGTCGCCTTTTGAGCGGTTTAACACCGCTCCTAACGCGTCTGGTCTATATGACCCAAGCCGAGACAAGGACGCCTGCGGTCTGGCTATGGTAGCGACCCTTAGGGGAACACCAGGGCATGACATCATCGACACAGCTCTTGATGCGCTTAGAAACTTAGAACACCGTGGAGCTGTTGGTTCTGATGCCGGAACTGGAGACGGCGCGGGCATCATCACTCAGATACCAGATCGCTTCCTACGCTCAGTAGTTGAATTCGAGCTTCCTGCTAAGGGAACTTACGGTGCTGGTTTAGTTTTCCTCGAGCAAGAAGCTGACTCAAGGTCTTTCTTAGCTTCACTGGATGCAATAGCCAAAGGGGAGAACCTTCACCTTCTCGGCTCAAGAGTGGTTCCGGTTAATCCAGATGTTCTAGGTGATCTAGCAAGAGCAGCAATGCCACAGATACTTCAAGTATTTCTAAGTGGCGATTTTGCAGATTCAAAAGCTTTGGAGCGCGCGTTATTTAGAGTGCGTAAACAATCTGAGAGAACCCTTGGCGTCTACCATCCATCACTTTCATCACAGACTTTGGTATACAAGGGAATGGTCACTACCCTGCAACTCGAACCATTCTTCCCGGACCTTTCTGATGAAACATTCGAATCAACTCTTGCTTTAGTTCACTCTCGATTCTCAACAAACACTTTCCCTTCCTGGCCACTTGCGCATCCATTCAGGATGATTGCTCACAACGGTGAGATCAACACCGTTAAGGGAAACAGAAACTGGATGCGGGCTCGAGAAGCGCGACTTGAGTCTGACCTTTTGGGTGAGTTGGAATCATTGAAGCCAATCCTTACTTCTGGTGCGAGTGACTCTGCATCATTCGATGAAGTTCTAGAACTA
>CAMDEV010000068.1 GCA_945896925.1 Auritidibacter sp. Marseille-P8566 | reverse complement strand
GGTTGCTAAACTCATTTCTCGTCCTGCCAGTGCATCTCCTGCAACTGGTTCAGCTAAGCGTCACGCTGCTGAACAAGCAGACCTAGTTGAAAGAGCCTTCGCCTAAACCCTATGGATCAGCCAAGACGCAACATCAGAATCGTCATCATCGGTGACGATTTAATTGGCGCAGGCGGAGACCCTAAAGGCCTAGGTTGGGTTGGTCGAGTTATAGCTAAAACCCAGAGTGACTATCCTCGAGTTGATTTCTATAGTTTGCCAACTCCGGAGGTTACCTCAGCTGGCATGAGTGAACAGTGGTTAGAAGAAGCCTCAAAGAGATTTGCTGCTGATACCGATAACCGACTAATTGTTTGCCTGAATTCAAATGACATCAATGCTGGCATTTCAATGTCAAGGTCGAGACTAAACCTTGCCAACATCTTGGATAGCGCAGCTAACAAAGGTGTTCAGTGCTTCGTGGTCTCTCCTATTCCAAGCCGCAATCCTCAGTTGAACTACGACATTGAACATCTTTCAGCCGGATTCGAAGACGTTGCATCTAGACGATCTTTACCATTCGTTGATTGCTTTAGACCTTTGGTTGACCACCAAGGATTCAACGAAGAACTTAGAAACTCAACTCTTGGAATGCCTGGACAGCTCGGTCACGGCTTGATGGCTTGGCTAATTCTAAACCAAGGCTGGTATCGCTGGCTAGATTTACCAGAACAAGAGATTTAAAGAAAAGGCCCTGAACTTATCAGGGCCTTTATTCATTCAATTTCAGATCTGAGTGAGTTCGATATTCGGTTATAGAAATCAGAACTCTGAATCAATCTAGGATTCGTGCTAATAATCATTTCGGAGATAGTTCTCTCGAGATGAAACTCTTCAGCGCAGAGAGAGCAACCGGACAGATGCCCATCGACCTCCTGCTTTGCAGTATCGTCTAATTCTTCACCGAGGTATTCATAGACTTTACGCTTGGCCTCATGGCAACTCATGTTACTCATTTTCATTTCCCTTTACTTTTTCTTCTTTTTCCTTGAATCAGGATCGATTCCGTATTCAATAGCTTTCTGGCGAAGTGCAGAACTTAGTAAACCACGTGCACGGTGGACCTGTGTACCAACAGTGTTTGCTGGGATACCGGTGAACTCAGCGATCTCCTTATACTTCCAACCATCAACGATGTTAAGTAGTGCAACAGCACGGAACACTGGGTCGATGCTTTGGATAGCAGCGAGGATCTCTTCGTTGTCAAGTTGAGAAATAACGATGCTCTCAGCTGATGCACCTAGTTGTGACTCCTCTGCATTGTTCTGAACGAAATCATCTTGCCAATCATCATTGATGTCAGCCTTGACAGTAACGCGGTTCTTGTTGTGCTTACCCTCTACTGAGAACTGGGAATACAAAGCATTCTGGATGATCTTGTTAATCCAGCTCATTGGGCCTTTACCCTGGTCCTCGTAGGTGTGCCAGTACTTGAATGCCTTCATGATTACGGTCTGAGCTAGCTCTTCACCGAGAGCTTCGTTTCGAGTCTTACCAATGCAGGCACGACGAATTGCCTCGTAGTGAGGGCTCATGTGGAGTTCGAACTCTGCTAGTTTTTGCTGATCTGCTGAATTGCTGATGGCATCCCCCGTCTCTAGTGAATTAATTATGTCGGACATGTACTTCTGCTGCTTGCAGGATTTTGAGCCGTAGTTGTGACGGCGGGGTTTGGTGCTGTAGTTGATCAATAAAGTGTCTATAGTGTCTGCTTTCTGTTAGGTTGCTCTCCGTTGAGCGGGTTTACGGGTGGAGGCATCAAAAACTCATGCCATATACTTATAAAACCGATGAGTGAACAGAATTATTCCCCGAAAGCCAAAGAATCTTGGCCTGCACCTTCGGTTCACCATGCCATTTCTGCACAGGTCACCTTGCCGGGCTCAAAATCTCTAACTAACCGAGAATTGGTTCTGTCCGCTCTCGCTTCATCGCCAACCCACCTCAAGAAACCCTTGGATTCTAGGGATTCTCAGCTGATGATCGAGGCCCTAAAGAAGCTTGGAACCACGATCAACCGCGATAAATATGGCGACCTCGTAATAATCCCACCAACCACTGACATTTCACTTTCCGAGGTCAGCATTGACTGTGGATTAGCGGGAACAGTCATGCGTTTTGTGCCGCCGATGGCTGCTCTCTCAAATACAAGTGTCACCTTTGACGGCGATGAGGCTGCCAGAAGACGACCAATGAAGACCACCATCGACTCACTCAGAGAGCTTGGGGTTGAGGTCGAGGACCAAGGAACAGGTTCACTCCCCTTTACTCTGCTGGGTACTGGATCTATTGAAGGCGGAGAGATAACGATTGACGCCAGCTCTTCTAGCCAGTTTGTTTCAGGTTTACTTCTAGCCGCTCCCCGATACACAAATGGTCTAACTCTTCACCATGCTGGTGAGCACCTTCCATCTCTCCCGCACATTGAAATGACAATTGATTGCCTAAAGGCAAGAGGTGTGAAAGCAACTCAGCCGGATGCTCTTACCTGGGTGGTTGAACCAGGACCGATTTCTGGTGGAGAAATTTCAATCGAACCTGACCTATCCAATGCTGGCCCTTTCATCGCAGCCGCCCTTGTTCTCGGTGGATCAGTGACAATCAAGAACTGGCCGAAAGAAACCACTCAGGTTGGTAAGCACTTTGAAGAACTACTAACCCAGATGGGTGCAACAGTATCTCGTAACGGCCTAGACCTTTCCTTTGCAGGAAATGGATCTATCAAAGGTATCGAAGTAGATCTAGGGATTGGTGGTGAGTTAGCTCCAGTAATTATTGCTCTAGCTGTTTTGGCTGATGGCCCAAGCACAATTACTGGTATCGCACACCTGAGAGGGCATGAAACTGATCGGCTTGCTGCACTAACCGCGGAAATAAATGCCATTGGTGGAAACGCCACTGAGCTACCTGATGGTATTCAAATCAATCCGGTAGCTAACCTTCATGGAACAACTTGGCACACCTACGAAGATCACCGAATGGCAACAGCTGCAGCAATTATTGGGCTTAGAGTTCCAGGTATTGTGATTGAAGATATTTCTGTAGTGACTAAGACGATGCCGGAGTTTGTAAGTCTCTGGAACAACATGCTGGAGCAAACAGCTTGAGTTGGTTGTATGAGCCTGAACCACAAGATCACGATCTTGATGAATCGGATGTTCGAGTAAGACCAAACCCTAAGGGTAATAAGCCACGAACTAAGAATCGACCTTCATATAGTGATGCTCCAATTGGAATGGTTGTTCAAGTAGACCTAGGCAGATATACAGTCCTCCTCAACGATGAACGGGAAGTATTTGCAACTCTTGCCAAAGAACTCCGTAAAGAAGGTGTTGCAGTCGGTGATCGAGTTGCCCTTGCCGGAGACACCTCAGATACTGTTGGTGCTTTAGCCCGAATTGTTCGCATTGAACCGAGAACCACATTGCTAAGAAGAAGTGCTGATGACACTGATCAAGTTGAAAGAGTAATTGTTGCAAATGCCAACCAGATGTTGATTGTGGTCGCAATTACTAACCCAGAACCAAGAACAAGACTCATCGATAGATACCTAGCAGCAGCATTTGATGCTGGGCTAAAGCCTGCACTTTGCATTACCAAGGTAGACCTTGAAGACCCTGCGGAGTTTGTGAAGAACTTTGCAGATCTTTCCATTCCAGTAATCCTTAACAGAAGTGATGCTCCTAGTCTTGATGAACTAAATGACTTCTTAGCCAATCAGGTAACTGTGGTTGTGGGTCACAGTGGTGTCGGTAAGTCAACTCTGGTCAACTCACTTGCTCCCGATGCTGCTCGTGAAACAGGTGGAGTCAATGCTGTAACAGGTAGAGGCAGGCACACCAGTAGCTCGGTTAGAGCTATCAGGCTTGATTCCTCTTCCTGGATCATCGATACCCCAGGAGTTAGATCATTTGGTCTAGGACACATCAAACTAGAGAATCTCCTCAGGAGCTTTGAAGACCTATGGCAGGTTGCCTCTCAGTGCCCTAGAGACTGCTCCCACCTAGTCGACTCGCCTGACTGTGGTCTAGATGAGGCAGTAACTGCAGGCACTATTTCAGCCTCAAGGCTTGATTCGCTTAGAAGGCTCATGGTCTCCATAGCGAATTCCAGTAACGACTAACCTAGGTTTATGGATTACAAAGCTGATTTAGAACTCGCGTTGAAACTTGCCGACCTTGCTGATGGCATTTCACTTGAGCGCTTCTACTCTCAAGATCTAGT
>CAMDEV010000067.1 GCA_945896925.1 Auritidibacter sp. Marseille-P8566 | reverse complement strand
GTTGTTGCTGCGTAAGGTTCGCAAAAACTAAAGCGAAAAGATTTATTCAGATAGGCGAGCCAAAGTGCTCGCCTTCTGTCTTTAAAGGAAGGAGTCAATCATGGTTACATTCGTAGACCAAGTGACTCTTCACCTGCGCGCCGGAAATGGTGGCGATGGTTGTATTTCTGTGAAGCGTGAAAAGTTCAAGCCGCTAGCTGGTCCTGATGGTGCCGACGGTGGTAACGGTGGTTCTATTTCTTTGATTTCAGACCCAAACGTAACTACTCTTCTAGATTTCCACTTCAACTCTCACCGAGCTGGTGGCGATGGTGGCGACGGTGCCGGAGATTTCAGAAACGGCGCAACCGGTAAAGACGTTGTTCTTCCAGTTCCAATCGGAACAGTCATTAGATCTGCTGATGGCAAGATCATCGCTGACCTTGATGAAGCAGGCATTGAACTAGTTGTTGCTGAAGGTGGTCAGGGTGGATTAGGTAACGCTGCCCTCGCATCCTCAAAACGTAAAGCCCCAGGCTTTGCTCTTCTCGGAGTTCCTGGTTGGAAGGGCGAGATTATTCTCGAACTCAAATCAGTTGCTGATGTTGCACTAGTTGGTTATCCATCAGCCGGTAAGTCTTCCCTGATTGCATCAATCAGTTCTGCAAAACCTAAGATTGCTGATTACCCTTTCACAACCCTGCACCCAAACCTAGGTGTAGTTCAAGCCGGTGGAACCAGATTCACTGTTGCTGATGTGCCTGGTCTTATTGAAGGTGCTAGCGAAGGTAAAGGGCTAGGACTCAAGTTCCTACGTCACGTAGAGCGCTGTGCTGCGCTGCTTCATGTTTTGGACTGTGCAACTCTAGAACCAGGTAGAGACCCAATCAGCGATCTTGATCTAATCCTGAAAGAACTAGCTGCCTACGAAGTTCCAGAAGGTGAACTACCGCTCCACGAACGACCACAACTTATTGCTCTAAACAAGATTGACGTTCCTGAAGGTAGAGAGCTAGCAGAGTTTGTAAAGCCAGAACTTGAAGCTCGCGGTTACCGCGTCTTCCAAATCTCTGCGGTTAGCCACGAAGGAACAAGAGAGTTGAACTTTGCTCTTGCAGAGCTAGTAAACGCTCATCGTACAGCTAAGGCTGCTATTCCACCAAAGCCTAGAATCAACCTGCTGCACGCTCGTAAGGACGATAACAAGTTCATCGTTCGTAAAGAAGAGTCAAGTGGTGAAGAGTTCTTTAGAGTACTAGGAACCAAGCCAGAGCGCTGGGTTGCTCAAACCATGTTTGGAAACGAAGAAGCGGTTGGATTCCTGGGTGATCGTTTCGCCAAGCTTGGTCTTGAAGATGAACTTCTTAAAGCTGGTGCTGTTGCAGGTTCAACTGTTGTTATTGGCCCAGGCGATGGAATCATCTTCGACTGGGAGCCAACTATTTCATCTGCTGGCGAGCTGATTGCTGCTCCTCGTGGAACAGACCCAAGACTTGATCTAAACGATAGAAGAACAAACATCCAGCGCAGACGCGAATATCAGGAAATGATGGATGCTAGAGCCAAGATGCGTGAAGAGATGGCTGCAGAAGGCAACCCAACACCTGTTGCTTATGAAATAGGCTCAACAGAAGACCCTGATGCAAAGGCAGAAGGTCAAGAGGACGACAAATGAAGCTAGCCGATCACAGAGATATCCCTAAAGCTAAGCGCATTGTTGTCAAAGTTGGCTCTTCTTCGATTACCGGAGAGAACTCCAAGAACCTAGATTCACTAGTTGAAGCAATTGCTAAAGCCATCCAGAACGGACAAGAAGTAGTTCTTGTTACCTCCGGTGCTATTGCTACCGGTATGCCACTGCTTTCTTTTGATTCAAAGCCAACCGACCTAGCAACTTCCCAAGCTTTAGCTTCTGTTGGGCAATCAAGACTGATGGCTAAATACCAAGCAAGCCTAGAGAGATTCGACATCCTCTCCGGTCAGGTATTGCTAACAGCCCAGGACTTAGAGCTAGAAGAGACCAGCACTAACGCTGAGTTAGCAATAAACAAACTGCTTGAACTCAAAGTTCTTCCAATCGTTAATGAGAACGACACTGTTGCAACAGCTGAAATTCGCTTTGGCGATAACGATCGTCTAGCTGCTCTTGTTGCAATACTTGTCGATGCAGATGCTCTGATCTTGCTCTCTGATGTTGATGCGCTTTACGATAGACCACCAACAGAAGCAGGTGCTCAGAAGATTGAATGGGTTGAACCTAGAGATGACCTAAGTTCAATCAAACTGGGTGGTTCAACTAGCGCTGTTGGTACTGGTGGAGCTGAAACCAAACTAGGTGCAGCCAGAACTGCAACTGATAAAGGCATCACGGTAATCCTTACCTCAATTGGTAATGCTCAAGAGGTTCTTAGCGGTTCTAGAGTTGGAACTTGGTTCCAAGGCATGGAAGATAACTAATGTCTGCGCTAGAACTAATCAAAGCTGCCAAGAGCGCTTCTAAGAGCTTAGGTCTTATTACCTCTGCCCATAAGAACGAGATTCTAAAATCTGTTTCTGTTCTGCTTTCTGAGAGAACTGAAGAACTTCTTGCTGCTAACCAAGTAGATATCGAAAACGGGCAAGCAGTTGATATGAGTACCGCGCTGCAGGATCGTTTGAGACTGACCTCTGCAAGAATCGAATCTCTTCGAGTAGCAATTGCTGAGCTAATCAATATTCCAGACCCAATTGGTGAAACCGTTAGAGATATAACTAGACCTAACGGTCTACACCTCAAAGAGGTCAGGGTTCCCTTTGGAGTTATTGGAGCAATCTACGAAGCTAGACCAAACGTGACAATTGACATCGCCTGCATGGCCATCAAGACCGGTAGCGCAATCATCCTCCGCGGCGGATCAGCAGCGCAGAACACTAACGCTGTCTTAGTTCAGATTCTTAAAGATGCTCTATCTACTAATGGCCATAACTCTGATGCTGTTCAGAGCATTGATGAGTATGGTCGTGATGGCGCTAACGCCATGATGAAGGCAACAGGTTTGATCGATGTCCTTATCCCTAGAGGTAGTGCTTCTCTTATCCACGCAGTCATCGAAGAGTCTAAGGTTCCAGTTATTCAAACTGGTGATGGGGTAGTTCACATCTTCCTAGATGCAACTGCCAAGCTTGAGTACGCAGTTGAAATCGTAAAGAACGCCAAAGTGCAAAGACCAACAGTTTGTAATGCTCTAGAAACACTTTTGATTCACGAGGATGCAGTTGATCGTCTTCTAGTTCCAGTTCTAGACGAGCTGGATAAGAGCGGTGTAATAATCCACGGAGACGAAAGAGTCTGCAAGGCTTTCCCTAGTGCAATACCTGCAACCAAAGATGACTGGGCTACCGAATACCTTTCCCTAGAACTTGCAGTAAAGGTAGTTGACTCGTTTGATGATGCTTTAGAGCACATTGCTCAGTATTCAACCAGTCACACCGAGAGCATCATTACCGAGGATCAGGGCAATGCTGAGAGATTCCTAGCTGAAGTTGATTCAGCAGTTGTCATGGTCAATGCTTCAACCAGATTCACTGACGGTGGAGAGTTCGGCTTTGGAGCTGAAGTCGGTATTGCTACCCAAAAACTACACGCCAGAGGCCCTATGGGCCTTACTGAACTAACCAGCACTAAGTGGCTGGTTAGAGGTCAGGGACAGTCAAGGGCCTAGGAATAGGGCTTGGCTAGGGTAGATTTGTATTAGGTAATAAGGAGAGAAATTGAAGTTTTTAGCACTAGTTTTCATGAACGCAGAAGAGGCTCACGAACCAGCAGTGACCTACCCATTCCCAGCTTTCGTTTTTGGCGCTATCGCCATGGCATTGTTTATCGCTCTAGCGTTCGTTACCTGGTCTTACCGAGATGTTGCTAACCGTCACTCACACAAGTCTGACAAGGGTAGCCACTAGTTCCTTATGGCTTTGACCGATAAGCGCCGCATCGGAGTCATGGGTGGAACCTTTGACCCAATACACAACGGTCACCTCGTGGCAGCCAGTGAGGTTGCCTCAGCCTTTGATTTAGATGAAGTTATCTTCGTCCCTACTGGTTCTCCTTACCTAAAGGACAACGTAACCCCTGCCGAACACCGTTATCTAATGACAGTGATTGCAACAGCTTCTAACCCTCGTTTCAAGGTATCCAGAATCGACATCGACAGAGAAGGTCCAACATACACAGTTGACACCTTGTCTGACATGCAAAAGCTTTACCCAGATGCAGATCTAGTCTTTATCTCCGGTGCTGACGCTATCG
>CAMDEV010000066.1 GCA_945896925.1 Auritidibacter sp. Marseille-P8566 | reverse complement strand
TCACATGTTCTCTTCGGAAGAGGAACAGTGGATATGAAAGCAGGAGTTGCGGTTCAGCTAAAGCTTGCTGCGGAACTAACTGAGCCTAATGTTGACGTGACCTGGGTCTTCTACGACCACGAAGAAGTTGATTCAGCACTGAATGGTTTAGGTCGGATATCTCGCAATAGACCTGAACTACTTGAAGGAAGCTTCGCTGTCCTCTGTGAGCCAAGTAGTGCTCGTGTTGAGGGCGGTTGTAATGGCACAATGCGGGTTGCAATCAAATTAGCTGGAGTGAAAGCACACAGTGCTAGACCTTGGATGGGAGAGAATGCTCTCCACAAAGCAGCAGCACCTTTGAGCATTTTGGCTAACTACGTTCCACTTGAGGTTGAGGTTGATGGGCTGACCTATCGTGAGAGCTTGAATGCGGTTCTGCTTTCAGCAGGCATTGCTGCCAACGTTATTCCGGATGAAGCAGTAATCACTGTCAACTACCGATTTGCTCCTAGCAAGAGCCATCTGGAAGCTGAAGCCTATCTGCGTGAACTCTTTGCAGGTTATGAACTAGAGGTCACAGACTTTGCGGATGGGGCTAGACCTGGACTGGATCTTCCTGAGGCAGCTGCCTTTGTTGTGGCAACAGGAACAGAGCCTTTCCCTAAGTATGGTTGGACCGACGTTGCCCGCTTTAGCGCTTTAGGCATCCCAGCTGTGAACTTCGGCCCAGGTGACCCAAATAAGGCTCATGCGGACGATGAAGCGGTTGAAATAGACCAGATCTACTCTTGTGAGAATGCCCTTAGAAACTGGCTAACTGCCTAAAAGTAATCAAATGGATACCTAGGTTTTCCATAGGGGCTTATAAGTGTCGGTGAAGCGTGGTTTAATAGAAGTTCTGCGCTTAAAAGCCAAGCAACAAGGGAGTATCAATGGCAGCCATGAAGCCTCGTACCGGTGACGGTCCAATGGAAGCCGAGCGTGAAGCTCGGGGTCTAATCGTTTTGCGAATTCCACTTGAAGGTGGCGGTCGTCTAGTTATTTCTGTCAACGACGATGAAGTCGATCAGTTGAAGAAAGTCCTAGCTGGCATCAAAAAGCGCTAAAGATGAATCTTTTCAATAAGCCACTCGAGTAATCGGGTGGCTTATTCGTTTAAAGCTTGGATGCGATAAGTAAACCATCTCCGATGGGTAATAGTGAGGTTGTAAAACCTTCATGTTCGCTAAGTGTCTCAAGAACTTCACGGTAGATTTCAGTACTTTCATCAACCAGTTGGTTATCCGGCACTCTGTCTCTCCAGAGCGCATGGGCTATAGCTAGCACTCCACCTTGACGAAGGAGTCGGTGACTCTGAGTTACCTGTTCTAAGAGAGTTTCCTTATCTCCGTCCAGAAAGACAAGGTCATAACTTGCATCGGCCAGGTTGGTGAGAACTTCAACAGATCTTCCGTTGATCAGCCTCAGTCTTGAACTAGGCACCGCAGCTTGTTCAAATGCCAGTTTGGCGATGTTCTGGTGTTCAGATTCAGTTTCAATGCTTGCTAGTACTGAATTCTCACTGGCTGAAAGTAACCATAGTGAGGAGACTCCGGCACCGGTGCCAACTTCAACGATGGCTTTGGCTGAAAGAGATCTGGCAAGGATGCTCAGTTGTATACCAACAGATGGGGTAATTGCCTCAATGCCTAGCTCATCTGCTCTGACTCGAGCGCGACGGGTTACCTCAGGCTCAGACGTGAAGTCTTCGGCGTATTTCCAGCTGGTTATCTTGTCTACCATGATCGTATTTAGAGCATATCTGCGCATCTGCTTGCGAGCAGGTAACCTAGAAGAGTGTTTGGTCTATCTAGCGAAAAGATTATTATCTTGCTGGTGCTCGCCCTATTCATTTTGGGGCCGGAGCGCTTGCCGCAGTATGCCAAGAGTTTTGCTCAATTCATCAAGAAGATGAGAACCCTGGCTAACTCTGCTCAGGCGCAAATGAAAGACGAACTCGGTGAAGGCTTTGAAGATCTAGATTGGAAGAAGCTAGATCCGAGACAGTATGACCCTAGAAGAATCATTCGTGAGGCTCTTCTTGAAGATGACAAGCCAGCTGTCAAGCACTCAGATCTAAACCAGGTCAAAGTTAGAAAACAGGCTAATCTCACTGCAGGGGAGAAGCCACCTTTTGATTCTGAATCTACCTAGAGTCTCTTCATAATCTTCGAGAGAAGATTTAGTAGTGGTGCCATTCGGTTGTATTGGTTACCGCGCCAAGGGAAATCTAGAACTCCCTTTTGAATACCGATGGTTTGAGCTTCGGTGTATTTCAGAAGACCTTCAACGCCATTTCTTCTACCGTGACCAGATCTCTTCATTCCGCCCATTGGTGAATCTAAGCTGGCAAATGTTGCTCTGAAGCCTTCGTTGATGTTCACAGTTCCAGCCATGATCTGAGAAGCGACCTTGGTAGCCTCACGCTTATTGCCAACTACGGAAGCATTCAAACCTTCGGTAGTTGCATTAGCAAGAGAGATCGCTTCTTTGATGTTGTCGTAGCCATAGACAGCAACGACAGGTCCAAATACTTCACCGTCAAACATGCGCATCTCTGAGTTCACCTCAGTCAGGATGGTTGGTGCGTAATAGTAAGGGCCTAGATCACTGAGTGCTTTAGCGCCGGTGATTACCTTGGCACCCTTGTCCACTGCATCTTGAACATAGCCATCTACTCTTGCTAACTGATTGCTTCCAGTTAGAGTGCCGATGTCCATTGAGTAGTCATTACTGCTGCCTAGCTTCAAACTCTCGACCTTTGACTTTAGAATCTCTAGGAACTTAGTCTTCAGGTGGTTAGGAACATAAGCGCGCTCGATAGAGACACAGAGTTGACCAGCACTCCCAAATGCTCCACCGATTAGAGTTTCAGCTGCCATCTCTAGGTTTGCAGATTCAAGAACGATCATTGGGTTCTTGCCACCTAGTTCGAGGCTAAACGGGATTAGTCTTGCTGCAGCTCTTGCACCCACCTGAGCGCCAGTAGCGGAACTTCCAGTGAAGGCAATGTAATCAGCGTTATCTGTTAGTGAGTTACCTACCGTTGCGCCATCTCCAGCAACAACTGTCCATAGCGCTGGATCTAAGCCAGCGCGAATAGCCAGGTGTCTTGCGTACAGCACTGTCAAAGTAGTTTGATTATCTGATTTCTGAACCACTGCGTTACCTGCCATCAGAGCGGGTAATACATCAAGGAGGCAGAGAGCTAGAGGATAGTTCCAAGGTGTGATCACACCAACTACTCCAACTGGAATATGGTTTACCCAAGTCTTAGTTATCACTGGAACTCCAGCATGAGTTTTCTTACTCTTCAGCGCTTTAGGCCCGATTTTGGAGTAATAACGAGCAGCACCTAAACCACCGGCAACTTCTTCAAATGCGTGAGCTCTAGCTTTACCTGTTTCAAGTTGAACAATATCCATCAACTTGTCTTGCTCTTCAAGAATGAGATCATGCAAACGGTATAGCCAATTAGCTCTGTCCTTAGTTGGAGTACTAGCCCAAGCGGGCTGAACTAATCTGGCTGCTTTGACAGCGTCAGCAACCTGCTCAGCAGTTAACTGAGGCAGTTCATAGATTGGTTTAGCAGTGTTTGGGTTGCTGACAGTAACGGTTGATGTTGTCTCACCCAGGTGCTTGATTAGGTTTGCTATCGAGGTATCGCTCATAGCCTCAAGTTTAGGGTTTCAGCTAGCCCAGATTGACGTTCAAAGTCCTTGAACTAGGGGGAAGTTTGTCTTCAGTGATCTTCTTTGCCAATTGAATCAGGGCAAGAGATGCAGTGTCATCAGGATTACTGAGGACTAAAGGTAAGCCTGCATCGCTGGCTTTAGTTAGTTCTGAACTGATTGGAATCTGGACAAGCAGTGGGACAGCCTTGCCAGTTACTGCGCTTAGCGATTCGGCAACAGTGTCACCTCCACCTGAGCCATAAAGATTTAATCGGATGCCATTTGCTTGTTCGAGATAACTGGAGTTCTCAACTACACCGAAGATCTCTTGACCGGTTTTTAGACCTGCAGTGCCAGATCTCTCCGCAACAACAGCAGCTGAAAGTTGTGGTGTTGTTATGACAATGGATTTCGCTGTCGGAAGTAGCTGACCAATAGAAATGGCAACATCTCCAGTTCCTGGTGGCATGTCGATTAGCAGGAAGTCCAATTGACCCCAATAAACATCGGTAAGGAATTGCTCAATGGCTTTGTGAAGCATTGGTCCTCGCCAAGCAACTGGTTCATTGCCAGGTAAGAACATGCCTATAGAAATTGCCTTTACTCCATGAATTACTGGAGGCAAGATCATGTCATCTAGTCGAGTTGGTTTAGCGGTTAGGCCCAGTTGATCTGGGATGCTAAAGCCGAAGATGTCTGCATCAATAAGACCAACTGAGTAACCTTGTTGC
>CAMDEV010000065.1 GCA_945896925.1 Auritidibacter sp. Marseille-P8566 | reverse complement strand
GCAGCAACTGCGTCGTCAACCAAAGCTTCACTTCCACCACGAGCACGTTGAGATGCTTTGATGGCGTCAGGGTTGTCTCTGAGCAGGTTGGCGTCAATCATCTTGTTCTAGTTTCCTTTAGCGTCCAGAGCGCAACTTGTTAAGCCATGAGTCGGCTGTTGCGAATTCTTTGTTGGAGTTATTACCTTGGTGTTCACTCTTCTGTTTGTCAGCACGAGGGTATGAACCTAAGAAGATTACGTTAGGGCTGAAGCGGTGCAACCCCTTGAGAGCTTCTGCAACAGCTTCATCGTCGATGTGACCTTGTGCATCGATGTTGAATCTATACCTACCAAGTTGATCGCCAACTGGTCTTGATTCAATTCTTGAAAGGTTAACTCCACGAGCTGCGAACTGTTCCAACATTTCTAGAAGCGCACCTGGCCGATCAGTTGGAAGTTCAACAATCACTGAGGTTTTATCTTTACCAGTTCTAGGTGTTGGCTTAGCAGGTAATCCAATTTCAATAAATCTTGTTTGTGCGTTCTTGTTATCGCCAATGTTCCTAGCAAGCACTGTGAGCTTGTAGTGATCTGTGATGCTCTTAGCTGCGATTGCAGCATCTGCAACTGATGAGGAATCAAGTAACCCAACCGCTGCTGCTGCAGTTGAGGTTGATGGAATGTGAGTGTGCTTAGGAAGATGCTCTGCAAGATATCCTCGGCACTGTGCATATGCTGTTGGGTGAGTAGAGATGACCTTGACATCAGCTAACTTGGTGCCTGGTGCTGCAACTAGGTTAAAGGTCACTGGGACTAAGTACTCACCGAAGATTCTGATATCTGTTGTGTTAGCAAGTGCATCTAGGGTTGCGGAGACTCCACCCTCGATTGAGTTCTCCACAGGGACTATGGCTCGCGTGGCTTTTCCACTCAGAACCGCCTCAATGGCTTCAGTCACAGTTGAAACTGGGACAGTTTTCGAATTCTTAGCCGCTTTGACCTGGGCAAGGGCAAGCTCAGTAAAGGTACCAACAGGACCTAAGAAGGCGTAGGTAGATTTTCTGTTCACTGAGTTAGCCATGGTTAAAGGTTAGTTGAGTTATCAGTAGTTAGGCGCTGATGGGTAGTGGAGGAACTTTTCAAGAACTCTGACTTTGTCATCATGCATGACCATGGCAGCACCTTTACCTATATATCGAAGGTGCCAAGGCTCATATTGATAGCCAGTGACTTTGGTTGCCTCACTTGGGTATCTAATGATGAAGCCGAATCTCCAAGAATTCTCGGCTAGCCAGCGGCCAGCCTGGGTCTGACCAAAACAGACTCTGATCTGACAACCCTGTCCCCTAGCTGAAACATCCATGGCCCAGCCGGTCTGATGCTCAGAGTAACCGGGCCTTGCAGCTAGTGCTTCACCAGCTTTTAGGCCATATTTCTCTACCTGGCGGGCATGGATGGTCTTTTGTTCTGAGTAAGAGCGGTATGCGCTTTGGATAATCAGGCTGCCTTTACCTTCTGCTTTCATGGCCATGGCTAGCTTGTATGCAGCCGTTGAGGCTTCTTTTCTGAGCTTGCGACCATA
The DNA here is from genome assembly GCA_945896925.1 of Auritidibacter sp. Marseille-P8566. Lineage (GTDB taxonomy): Bacteria > Actinomycetota > Actinomycetes > Actinomycetales > Microbacteriaceae > Rhodoluna. Next base: position 2,962 of record CAMDEV010000065.1, on the reverse strand, counting down.
AGGATTAGCGTTGAGAGCTGGGAATTGGGGTGCCACTAGGTCTTTAGGTACGTAATCAATTGGATTCAGTGGGTTTTGCTTATTTACCAATATCCAAGTTGAGTCAGGATCCGTTGTGGAACGCCAAGCGAGGCTGGTTGCCTGTGCAGGTGTAAAATTAGTTACCGAGGGAAACAAAACAGACGTTAGAAGAATCGTCGATATCAACCGTTTCTTAGTTCCACTAGACATTTCTAAAGTCTAACTTTCACTAATAGAAAAGAGAACGCATTGGCGCGTGCAGACCGTAAAGCAGCAGCAGCTGAATCAGCTAAAACCGGAGTAATGACTCATAGACAAATCATGTTTGTGCTGTTTGGTCTGATGGCAGGTATGTTCCTGTCCGCTCTGGATCAGAGCGTAGTTGGAACTGCAATGAGAACTATCGCTGACGACCTGAATGGTTTATCTGCTCAAGCTTGGGTAACAACTGCTTACCTAATCACTTCGACTATTGCGACACCGATCTACGGAAAGCTTGGAGATATTTTCGGTAGAAGATATCTGTTTATTACTGCAATCTCAATCTTTATTGTTGGTTCTGTAATTTCCGGCTTTGCAAACTCAATGTATGAGTTAGCTGCATTTAGAGCTATCCAAGGAATCGGTGCGGGAGGTTTGTTTGCGCTTGCTCTAACAATTCTTGCTGACATTGTTCCACCGAGAGAAAGAGCTAAGTATCAGGGTATGTTCCTTGCCGTCTTTGGAACCTCTTCAGTTCTTGGTCCACTAATCGGTGGACTATTTGCTGGTATCGATAACATCTTTGGAATTACCGGTTGGCGCTGGATATTCCTAATGAACCTACCTATTGGTTTGATTGCACTGTTCTTAGTTCTTTCATTTCTCCACATCCCACATCACGAAGCTAAGTCAAAAGTTATTGACTGGTGGGGTGTGCTCACAATCATCATCGGTGTTGTGCCAATCCTGATTGTTGCCGAGCAGGGTAGAGAGTGGGGTTGGACTTCATTCAACTCACTGGCTTCATACACAATTGGTGCTTTAGGTATCATCTCGTTCATTTTGATTGAGAGAAGAATGGGAGATGATGCACTACTTCCACTTTCACTTTTCAAGTCAAGAACTTTCTCACTGACAACTCTTCTAGGAGTTGTTGTCGGTATTGGAATGTTCGGTGGAATGATTTCACTTCCACTAGTACTACAAATTGTTTATGGTGCATCGCCTACAGAATCTGGTTACCTAATGATTCCTATGGTGATGGGTCTAATGACTTCTTCAATCGTGAGCGGAAGAATTACTTCAGCTACAGGTAAATACAAAATCTTCATGGTAGTTGGAACAGCACTGATGGCAATCTCATATGTTTACCTAGCTAACCTCAGTGCTGATTGGGCCATCTGGCAGATGACAATTGGAATGGTCTTGATGGGCCTAGGTCTAGGTCAGATGATGCAGACACTAACTATTGCTTCTCAAAACGCAGTTGAGGCTAAAGATATTGGTGTTGCGACATCGTCCGCCACATTCTTTAGACAGATGGGTGGAACCCTAGGTGTTGCAGTATTCCTTTCAATCTTGTTCAACAACATGACAGATCGAGTCCCGGCTATCTGGGCGAAGATTGCCCAAGCTCAGGCTGCTAATCCTGGTCTGGCTGATCTGCCAGGTAACCGAGACTTCCCTCAGTCACCTCAGGAATTAGGCGGCAGATTGCTAACCGACTCCTCTTTCCTCAACACCGCTAGCCCAGAACTAGCAGAACCAATCAAACAGGGTTTTGCCGAATCAGCCGGAAACGTTTTTGTTTCAGCAACTATGGTGATCGCCCTTGGTTTTGTTATCTCTCTTTTCATTAGAGAACTAGCACTTAGAACTAAATCCGGTGTTCAGGAGAAGGCTGAAGCAGCTGCCGCTGGTCACTAAATAAATCTAGTTACGCCCTCAGTGAGTTACTTAACCTGTTGAGGGCGTAATCTTTAACTACACGGGAGTTCGGTGAACCGAACTGAGAGGGAGCTAAAGCTCTAAACCGTCAAACCTGAACTGGGTAATGCCAGCGTAGGAAGGAAAATATGAAACGCACTATTGCATTTGCTATAACACTGCTGACGGTAATTGGCGTGAGTAGTTGCTCCGCTGAATCAACTCCTAATTCAGTGACTCTCATCGCCCATGACTCTTTTGTAATGAGTGAAGATTTAGTTGCTTCCTTTGAAGAAACTTTCAAATATGATCTAAAGATTGTTAGAGCAGGGGATGCAGGAGCCATGACTAATAAGTTAGTGCTAACTAAAGATGAACCACTGGCTGATGTCGTCTTTGGTATTGATAACACTTTTGCACCTGTTGCCACTAAGAACAATATTATTGACGGCGAGTTAGTCCCGATTGACTTCGCTGATGTTTGCTTCAACATAGATCTTGAATACTTCAGAACTAACAACCTGGCAATTCCATCAAGCTGGAGAGATCTGACAAAGAAGCAATACAAGGGTCTAACCGTTATTGAAAACCCAAATACTTCTTCAACTGGTTTGGCTTTTCTAGTCTCAACTTACGCCGGCTTCCCGCCAATGACAGCTGGGGTAATTCCACCGACAGTTAACTGGTGGCTTGCTCTTCGCGATAACGATGTGAAAGTTGCTGCAAGTTGGGAAGATGCATACTACACAGACTTCAGCGGATCCTCGGGTAAAGGTAAATACCCAATCGTTCTCTCATACTCTTCATCCCCTGCGGATGAAGTTGATGAGCAGGGTAATGCTAAGACTCAAGCACTGCTCACCGATTGCTACCGTCAAACGGAATACGCAGGCGTCCTAAGGACCGCGGCTAACCCTGAGGCTGCAAGAGATCTAATTGAATTTATGCGAGGAATGTATTTCCAAGAGTCACTACCCGGGGCTATGTATGTCTATCCAATTGTTGAAGGGATTAAGTTACCTCCCTCCTGGGC
>CAMDEV010000064.1 GCA_945896925.1 Auritidibacter sp. Marseille-P8566 | reverse complement strand
ATGGCAATTGCCTTGAGGTGCTTGATTGGTGATTTTGAATCTGACATCTATTCTCCGAACGAAGCTGTATTCCAATTTTAGACTGCTCCCCCTAATTAGACTTAGAGCATGACCAAATCCTCAAAAATCAGCCTATTTCTAGCCACTTCCGCTCTCTTCTTACTCTCAGCCAACTCTCCAGCATTTGCTCACAACGAGTTAGTTGAAACCACCCCTGCAGGAGGAGAAACAGTCCAAGCCGGTCTAATCCCAATCACGCTTAGCTTCAGCGAAGAACCGCTAGATCTAGGTTTTGGTGAAGGTAACCTAATCGCCATTGCCGATGCTAAGACTGGCGAACAGTTTGGGGCAGCATGTGCTGAGATCGAAGGAACCCAGCTCACCACCACAGTAGACATTGCTACACCTGGTGAATACAAGATTCTTTATAAAACTGCATCTGACGATGGCCACATCGCGACCGGTGACTTCCTTATCACTGTCGTAAATGACACCAACTACCAAACATCGATTCCCGGCAACTCTTGTGTTGACGAGAATGGCACAATAATCAACGCATCCGATCAGGAACCATTGTCGGTAAAAGCTTCATCTGTTGGAGCGCTTGAAGGACTGTTTATTGGAATCGGCTTTATTGTCCTAGGGACAGTAGTCAGCGCGATCCTTATCACTCGCAAGCAGAAGCGTGAAGACTACAAGAGATACGAGTAACCACTACTTCTCGATGTTTGGTCTAACCAGTTTGTCAACATCACCGAGAATGCTGTCAAACTCTTTTTCTGTTATTAGGCCAAGCTTTAGAACAACTTCCTTCACTGTGCTGTTTTCCGCCTGAGCCGTTTGAGCAACTAGCGTGGCATTCTCATAACCCAAAAGTGGAGATAGTGCGGTCACTAATCCAATAGAGCGCTCAACATCTGATCTCATCTTGTCAACGTTGGCAGTAATACCATCCACACATCGATCTGCGAGGGTGTAACAACCCTGACGCAGGTAGATGATGCTCATCATTAGTGCGCGACAGATGATTGGCTCAAAAGCATTGAGTTGAAGCTGACCACCTTCTGCCGCCATTGTTACTGTCATGTCATTACCAATAACAGTGAATGCTATCTGATTAACCACCTCAGGAATTACCGGATTCACCTTGCCAGGCATAATCGAAGATCCTGCTTGACGAGCAGGAAGGTTAATCTCTCCAAAGCCTGCTCTAGGACCACTGGATAGTAAACGAAGATCATTGGCGGTCTTAGACAGTTTCACAGCAACACGCTTTAGCACTCCACTAACCAGAACAAATACACCACTGTCCTGGGTAGCTTCAACCATGTCCTCTGCAACAACGAACTGCCAACCGGCTAATTCACTCAGATGTCTGCAAGCTGCCTCTGTATAACCCTTAGGTGCATTTAGCTGAGTTCCAATTGCTGTTCCACCTAGGTTAATTTCGCTAAGTAATGGAATTACTTCTCTAAGTCTTTGTTCGTCTTCGGCTGTCATCCTGGCAAAGGTGTCAAACTCTTGACCTAGCGTCATCGGGACAGCATCCTGCAGCTGTGTTCTGCCCATTTTGATTACGTCTTTAAACTCAACTGCTTTAGCTGTGTATGCAGAACGTAGATACTCCATTGCTTTGATTAGCTCTCGGATCTCTAGGATCAAAGCAACTTTTAGTGCAGTTGGATAAACATCATTTGTTGACTGAGACATGTTCACATCATTTAGAGGGTGAATCTTGTCGTAGTCTCCTTTTTCAAAGCCAGCTAGCTCTAATGCCCGGTTAGCTATAACCTCATTGGCGTTCATGTTGGTACTAGTACCAGCACCACCCTGAATGGCATCAACAATAAATTCTTTATCAAACTTGCCGGCGGCTACTTCGTGGCAGGCAGCGATGATTGCGCTAGCAACATCTTTATCAAGATGGCCGACTTCAAGATTGGCCTTAGCAGTTGCTTCCTTAACTATTGCTAATGCCTTGATAAGGGATCGGTAGTGTCCGATGGGGACACCAGAGATAGGGAAGTTCTCGGCCGCTCTAGCCGAATGCACTCCCCAATATGCTGAGGTCGGGATTTCATAATCACCGAGCAAATCATGTTCTAGCCTCATTGCTGACATGGTTTTAGTCTTTCACTTGTTTGTTTTTATAGAACCTGAATTGGCTTGCGTTTACCTAATCTTTTCCTGTAATTCCGACAGTTGATTGAATTACTGCCACCATCTTTTTGTTCAGTGCTTCGTAGAACATTGACAGCGGAAATTCATCATCGAGTACCTGATCAGTTAGCTCTGCGGTGGTGCCCAACAACGGGAGGTCTCGCTTAGCCCACTTTGACGCTGGGTGTGGTGATAGAACACTAGAAACCAGCTCATATGCTGATAGCCAATGGACTACCTTAGGTCTGTCTATTGACCTCCAATACAAATCATTTATCTCATCAGAGAGATTAACCACTACATCAGGAAGGTTCTCCCAATCAATAGAGAGTGAAGTGTCAGTCCAGTGCAGCACTCGTTGCTGATGAAGGTAGGCGAAGAGTAGCTGCCCAGCAACTGAGTCATAGTTTCGTTTACGAGTTCCAGTCAGAGGGAATCTAAAGATGCGATCAAAGAGCACTGCATACTGAACATTCTGCGCAAACTTCCTAGTTTGCTCATCAGTGTCCTTAGCTCTAAATAGTTTCACCGATTCCCTAAATGCGGTTAGGTCGCATCTAAGCTCCTCTAACCCATAAAGGAAGAACGGCATACGCTGTTTAATCATGAATGGGTCAAATGGTAAATCGCCACGCATGTGTGTTCTATCGTGAATCAAATCCCACATAACAAATGTCTGCTCTGCAACTTCTTGATTTGCAAGTAGTTCCCTCGCTGCCTCAGGCATTTCAAGATGAGTGATAGCTGCTGCTTCAGTAACAACTCGTCTGAATCTTGCAGCCTCTCGATCAGCGAAGATTCCTCCCCAGGTAAATGGAGGTAGTGCTGAAGGAGAATCTTTTGGAGCATCTAGCGGCACTCTTGGATTAACCGCGACCGACTCAGGGAAAATAACTGCTGAGTTGGTCATGTATCCAGGAGTGAAATCTAGAAAGCGCACTGGCACAAAAGCCTTATTGCTGTATTCGTTACTCTCAAGCTGAGCTACAAATTCTGGCCATATAACTTCAAGAACAACTGCTTCAACGAAGCGATCTGTCGACCCGTTCTGGGTATACATCGGGAAGATGACGAGATGTGGAGTCTTATCAGCTCTTGATTGCTCAGGATGAAACGAAGACAGAGCATCGAAGAAGTCAGGGACTGTAAAACCATTGTTTGACCAAGAATCAAAATCTTGAGCGCAAGCTAAGAGATACTCTTCATCGTGCGGAAGTTGCTTTGCTAGTTCTCTGAGTGCTCCGGAGATTCCCGCAACTGCAATGCTGCAAATTTTATGAACTGACTTTTCAGGAATACTTCCATCATGAACCTGGTGTCCTCGAAGAGTTAGACAGGAAGACTTGATTACTTCCCACTCTTGGGATTCAACTATTTGATTACCGGTTAGACGAACAACAATGTTACCCACGCAAACCTCCTTGTTCGCAGCGGACTACCTACATCCTTGGTTTGAGCCTACCAACCAAAGAGTCCGCTCAACAGATATGGGATAAGGCTGCTAAGGACAATAAGGCCAAAGCAGCCTCCGCAGGTCCAACCAATTGCCTTACCTGCCTTTGACCCTCCGGTACTCTGAGGTCTCAGTATCTGCTCGCGACCGCAAGCACCACAGAATCTTGCCCCTTGGGGGACGCTGGCTGTGCAGTGCAGACAGCGAACTTGAGCAAGGTTTGGTGTTATTGTTGCTGGGCTCTTAGCCGATGCTTCATTGACCTCACCACAGAATGGGCAGTAGATCTCAGTAGTTGCAATTTGAGCATTGCAGTTTAGACAGTTCATAAATAAGTCCCCCTACGAATTGATTACAGACTAGCAAAACTACTTCCTTTCAAGGAATCTCAACAACGCTGAGGCAACTAGGAAAGCTAGCGATGGGTAACCAAAGGCCGGCAAGGTGATCAGCGCCCAAATAGTCTCCAGAGCAAGAAGTGCGACAAGAACAGTAGTAGTCACCTTGAACTTGCCCGTGCGGCGATAGCTGATTGCAAAGACCAGTGCTACCAAACCAAGGGAAAGCTGAATCAGAAACATGAACATAACCAGCAGTACTAAAGATTCCATGTTATTAGTATCCCACCAAAGTCCTAGTTACATGCCCCGCGCTTGTATGTCCCGAAGGGATGTCCACCCTTGATTGAGTTAACTTCATTTCTTAAGCCAGCCAACTCAATCAACTGAGTCTCGTTGCCGGGAAGCCCACTCTCTAACATGTTCCCCATGGCTGCCTCCGTTGGGACTTCAAGCTCTGCTCTAGATTCCCCCACCGAGACACAATATTCGAAACCGTCTTTGTCTTTGAAGTGAATCCAATGAGCTTCACCATTGGTAACGAAAGGTTCGACAGTGCCCTCTAAACGGAAACTCTTCTTGTACTGGGCAATCATAGTTTCAGTAAAAG
>CAMDEV010000063.1 GCA_945896925.1 Auritidibacter sp. Marseille-P8566 | reverse complement strand
AAAGTCAATGAACAGTTTGTATCTGAAGTTATTAGTCACATACTTTCGCCGCTTTCAGCTTTTACTGACCAGTTGAGTAAAGAGGACAAACTCAACATCATTGCCGTTGGTTACCGAAACGTCCCAGACTTTGTTGACGATGTTATTAGAGCCGTCGTCGAAGCTGATATTGAAGGTAAGCCAGTCTCAACTCTTGATGCTCAGGAGATTGCAAAGGTAGCATCTAAGAGTTTGCTAGATCAGTGTCTTAGTTGTCTGCGCCTAGCATCCGAGATTGTTGCTATATCCAGAGAGGCAAGCAAAGCTATATCTCAGCTTCAAGATATTTCGCTGTTGTTTGTTTTAGCCAATCAGAAGAAGCACATTGCTCAGTTGATGACTAAGAAACTGATCAGCACAACAGGCCTAACCCAACTGAAAAGATTGCCTGTCTATCTAAAAGCTAATCTCCAGAGAACTTCAAAGTTGCTGGAAGATCTCGAACGAGACAGAAGACTAGAAATTGAACTCAATCAGGCCATTTTGCTCTTTGAGAATGCTGGTGGTTCAGTGCCCCTGAAGGCTGGAATGCCAGAGAACATCGTTAAGGCTCGTTGGGCTCTGGAAGAGTTCAGGGTTAGTTTGTTTGCACAGCACCTAGGCACAGCAGAGCCCGTTTCTCTCGAACGAATCAAGAAGATTCTGAATGATAAATAAAGAAAAGAGCCCAGAGAAACCTCTGGGCTCTTTTCTTTACCGCTTTCGTATTACAGTTTGATCCAAACCACCTGGTCGTGCTCTAGTTCTCCTTCGAGACGCAGGTCGTGTTGGGTTGTTACTAACAGATCACCAGCAGGGATGACTACTGGGTCTCCGGAGAAATTAGCTAAGACAAGAATTCCGTTATTGATATAGGCGAGTGTGTTCTCGTTCATGAACTCTGGTGCCCAACGGAACTCACCGTTGCCCATATCAAATGCTCTACGTTCTTTTAGTAGACGCTTGTATAGCTCAAGGGTTGAACCTGCTACGCCGTCTTGTTCGCTTCTTGCATAGCGCTTGTATGAAGAAGGCTGTGGTAGCCAAGATGCACCGGTAGTTGAGAATCCGTTTGAGTCATTGACTCCAGCTTCCCAAGGAAGTGGAACACGACAACCATCGCGACCAACTCTTTCACCATTGGTTCTAAAGAAGGTTGGGTCTTCACGATACTTATCTTCAAGTGTTGTGTGTTCTGGAAGACCTAGTTCTTCACCCTGGTAGATATATGCTCCACCAGGAAGACCAAGCATGAATGCAGAGGCAGCTCTTGCTCTTCTCTGACCCTTAGCTTCATCAGGTTGAGCATACTTAGGACCAATTCCGTCACCTTGTTTAGGAACTTGGTCGTAACCCATTCTGGTTGCGTGACGAATAACGTCGTGGTTTGAAAGCACCCAGGTTGAAGGTGCACCAACTGCACCAAATGCAGTTAGGGATTCTGTAACAACATCTTGTAGCTTCTCTTTGTTCCAAGGTGTTTCAAGATATCCAAAGTTAAAAGTCTGGTGGTATTCACCAGGTTTTACGTAGCTAGCCATTCTTGAAAGTGGGTGAACCCAAGCTTCACCACACATTACTCTGTCGTCATACTCATCCAAGATTGCACGGAATCTCTTGTTGATTTCGTGAACACCTTTCTGACCCCAGAATGGATTCTCAACCTGTAAGCGAGCAATAAGTTCTTCATCGGTTTCTTTAGTCTTGACTGCATCAGGAGAGTCTTGACCTGACATGGTGGAGTTGTTTGCAACAACATCCGGTAGACCATCAACCTTGATCATGCCGTGAGCTACGTCGATACGGAAACCAGCTGCTCCGCGGTCTAACCAGAAACGAAGTACTGAATCAAACTCTGCTCTGACTTCTTCGTTCTGCCAGTTGAAATCTGGCTGTGAGGAATCGAAGATGTGTAGATACCACTGACCTAGTGAGCCATCGGCTTCAGTAATTCTGGACCAGGCAGCGCCACCAAAGACTGATTCCCAGTTGTTCGGTGGTAGTTCGCCGTTTTCACCTTTGCCGTCTCTAAACATGTATCGAGCACGCTCAGGAGAACCAGGAGCTGCTTTTAGTGCAGCTTGGAACCAAGCGTGCTGATCGCTCGAGTGGTTCGGGACTAGGTCAACAATGATCTTTAGTCCAAGTGTCTTAGCTCTAGCCACCAGTGCGTCAAAGTCAGCGAGGGTTCCGAACAGAGGGTCAATGTCCTTGTAGTCAGCTACGTCGTAGCCGGCGTCCTTCTGAGGGGACTTGAAGAAAGGGCTAAACCAGATAGCGTCAATGCCTAATTCAGCAAGCGATTCCAGCCTTGAGGTGACACCCTGTAGGTCACCCATTCCATCACCGTTCCCGTCTGCGAACGAGCGAGGGTAGATCTGGTAAATGACGCTAGTGCGCCACCATTCGGCATCTTTACGTGCGTGGGACAGCAATTCAGTTGTTGGAATAGACATAAGGATAAAAATACGACACGAATGCAATAAAAGTCCGCGTATTTATCATTCTGTAATCGTTTTCATACAATCGTTATTTAGGAGTTCATGTCCGTGAATTAGCCTGCAATCAGTGAGGATTGAGAAATGACCAGCAAATTAGATGCTCTGCCTAGAGGCCTCTGGCCTCACCATGATGGTTCTGAACTGTATGTGGCTAACCAAAATCCTAAGCTTGGCGACAAGATCAAGCTCAAGATCAGGATTCACAAAGCTCTAGGCAAGGTCAAAACTGTCCGAGTTAGATTCAGCGAATCGGGTGAAGCATTCCCAACTCCTCCAGCGAAACTAGTTGAGATTTCCAATGGTTGGTCTTGGTATCAGGTTGTCATCACCATGCACAACCCATACATGAACTACCGCTTTTATATCGAATTAGCAGATGGAAGTAGTTACTGGCTCAACGCCAGAGGTCTATCAGAGCTAGAGCAGCCAGATATCGAAGATTTCAGAATCAACACTTTTTCTTCTGCACCTAAGTGGGGTAAGAGTGCAGTTATGTATCAAATATTCCCTGACCGATTTGCAAGATCTAAACACGCAGATAAGCACAAGACTCCGGACTGGGCAATAGCTCAAAACTGGGGCGATAAAGTAATCGGCTCGGGACCTGGAACATCGGAACAGTTCTTTGGTGGAGATATCTATGGCATTACCGAACACCTAGATCATCTAAAAGATCTGGGTGTGACTCTGGTTTATCTAACTCCCGTATTCCCAGCTCGCTCTAATCATCGCTACGACGCAAGTTCATTTGCTGAGGTCGATCCACTACTAGGTGGAGATAAAGCCTTGGTTGAGTTAGTCAAAGCTGCTCATAAAAAAGGTGTGAAGGTAATCGGTGATCTAACTAGTAATCACTCAGGGGTTGCTCACGAATGGTTTAGAGCCGCCTATAAGAAACCTGGAGCAAAGGAATCTGAGTACTACTACTTCAGTAATAAGAACAAAGACTATGACTCCTGGTTCGGAGTTCCTTCTCTTCCTAAATTCAACTGGAACTCTAAAGAACTTAGAAAGAAATTCATTACTGGCTCTAAGTCAATTGTGGCTAGATGGCTAAAGCAACCCTTTGCTATGGATGGTTGGCGCATCGATGTTTCTAACATGACTGGTCGTATCCGTGACGAGGACATGTATATGGAATTGCAAACACTAATTCGTGAATCTATGCACAAGATAAACAAAGACACCATCCTGCTCGGTGAATACACAGGTGATGCTGGTTATCAAATTCAAGGTGAAGGTTGGCACGGCGCCATGACCTATTACAACTTCACTAAACCGGTTTGGCGTTGGTTCTATAACACCGAGAACAAAGCTGAAGCAGGTTTCCTAGGAATAGGAAGAACCAAAATTACAGGAACAGAACTTGTTCAACAGCATCTTGATTTTGCAGCAGCCTTCCCTTGGCATGTTCGATTACACAACATGAACCCACTCGATACTCACGATATTCCTAGATTCAAAACCTTCACAGTTGAAGGAGCACAGAAGGTTGCTGCCGGTATGCAGTTCACCTTCCCTGGCATGCCGGTGATCTGGGCTGGAGATGAGTTTGGTTTAGATGGTGGCAACGGAGAAGAATCTAGAACTCCTATTCCTTGGAATGATGAACGTCCAAACGATAAGAGCATGCTCGAGGTTTATAAAGCCTTTGCCAAAATACGTAAACAGAACTCAGCTCTGCACGATGGTTCAATGCGATTCCTCTACGCATCGGCTGAACTAATTGCCTATGTCAGAGAGAACAAAAAGCAGAGCATTCTGGTGGTTGTCTCCAGAGGAGAAGACCCTAAGGCCACAATCCCACTGGATTCAGTTGCTGGAATCAGAGGGGCTAGAAACCTATTTGGTGGAGGAAAGCTCAAGGTTGTTGGTAAGGAAGTATTGCTTCCAACCGAGCCAATGTCCATAAACATCTGGGCTTTAGCTGCCCCAAGTTCTGATGGTTCGGAGATTATTGTCCTGATCTAAGGTTTGCCAGTGCCTGCCGGCAGGTGGTAATCTCGTTTAGTGCCTCGGCCTAGATCTTGCCTTGGTCACGCCCCGATAGCTCAGTGGTAGAGCACTTCCATGGTAAGGAAGGGGTCGACAGTTCAATCCTGTCTCGGGGCTCTGCGGCGGGGTAGCTCAGGTGGTTAGAGCACACGACTCATAATCGTGGTGTCGCGGGTTCAAGTCCCGCC
>CAMDEV010000062.1 GCA_945896925.1 Auritidibacter sp. Marseille-P8566 | reverse complement strand
GCTTGAAGAAATGACTGATGAGGGTTTGGTTTCAATCAAGATTGAGAAAGAACGACGCGTCTACTCCCTAACCAAAGCAGGTAAAGCGGCTCTTGAAGAAGCACTTGACAAGCTAGAAGAAATGAAGAACAAACCAAGTAGCTCATCTAGTAACAACTGGTTAGAGATGAATACAACAAACTTGAAAGCCGGAGCAAAGCTTGCCCAAGCATTGACTCGGGTGTCTCAGCATGGGAGCGCCGACCAACAGAAGCGAGCAGCGGACTTAGTTGATGAAACCCGTCGCAAGGTTTACGCAATTCTTGCCGAGGACTAGTTCATGATTAAAGAATCAGGGATTGATTCGAAAACTAGAAATGCTAAAGCTCTAAAATCTCGTTACCGTCGCATCATGCGATTTGCGAGCCTCGCTCTCTTGCAGAGCTGGTGGTTTGAACTCTTCTTACCCCAAATAGGACTTGGCAGATTTGTAGCCAAAGGAAGAATCAAGCGAGTAACTAGACTCGCCAGAAAGTTTCACGATCTAGCCGCTGACCTTGGTGGGCTAATGATCAAGTTGGGGCAGTTCTTATCTTCAAGACTAGATATTTTGCCGGTTGAAATCACACAAGAACTTGAAGGTTTACAGGATGAAGTGCATCCTGAAAAGTTTGATGAAATACTGGAACAAATTGAACGAGAACTAGGTCTACCTGCAGCTCGAGCTTTTGAATACTTTGAAGAGATCCCCATCGCCGCTGCTTCCCTTGGCCAAGCGCACCGAGCAAGGCTATCTCCAGCCTTAGCAAGCGATCTTGGTTACAGCGATGTCGTGGTCAAGGTGTTACGACCTGGCATCGAAAAAATAGTTGAAGTAGACATCAAAGCTCTTCGCAAAGTTGGAATCATCTTATCTAAGGTGAAGTTGGTTTCTAGAAGAGCGAATGCTCCTGCATTAGTTCAAGAATTTGCCGAAACAAGCTACGAAGAGATCAACTACTTAAATGAATCAAGGAATCTTGAGAGATTTAAAGCCAACTTTGAAGGTGATAAGAGAGTAACTGTCCCAGAGGTTGTATGGGAGAGAACATCCCGAAGAGTAATGGCACTGAGTGATGTGACGGCAATCAAGATTACTGATGTCGAGTCTTTAGAAGCAGCAGGGATTGATCCAAATGCAGTGGCTGCAGAACTAGCTCGAGTGACCTTCGAACAGTACTTTGTCACTGGCTTCTTTCACGCGGATCCTCACCCAGGAAACATATTTGTTACCCCAGCTCCCGAAGAATCAGACATAGATTTCAGCCTCACTTTCATTGACTTTGGCATGATGGGTGAAATCACCGATGAACAAAGATTAAATCTGCAGAAATTACTATTTGCTTTAGCATCAAGAGATCCGAGGGCTTCCTTAGAAGCAACACAAAGACTCAATTTCTTATTGCCTAGCGCGGACACTTTTGAACTCGAGAAAGCTCTTGAAGCACTCTTTGAACGATTTGGGGGGTTAGGTGTTGCCGACCTTATCCAAACTGACCCTAAAGAAATCAGAGATTTAGCTCTGCAATACAGTCAGCTAATCAGATCTCTTCCATTCCAGCTACCAGAGAACTACCTTTTATTGTTTAGGTCCTTATCTCTAATCTCTGGTGTCACAAGTTCATTGAATAAGAACTTCAACCTCTGGGATGCTGTTGACCCTTTTGCCAGAACTTTGCTCTCTCAAGGTGGTGGGCTACTAAGAAGCTTTGGGGCTCAAGCTTTGGAGGTTTTAGCAACCCTAGTCAGACTCCCCCAGAAGTTAGATAGTTTGGCCTTAAAGATTGACAGAGGAAACTTAATCTCTCGAGCTCCAGAAACAGAAAAGCAACTCAGGGTGCTCGATTCCAGCATAAGAAGGGCCACCTCTGGCATCATCTTCAGCACACTGTTGATTTCTGGCATCCTTCTGCGTAACCAAGATGCCGACCTAGGCTCATTCCTCATTGGTGCATCCCTTGTTCCACTTATCTATGCTCTTGGCTTTTTTAGAACCCGATAAATCTGAACCCATCGTAATATTGATGTATGAACAATTCCAAGCTTTCCAGAGTGCTCGTAGCCATAGCTCTTTTATCAAGCCTTTCTTTAGCCGGCTGCTCATCCTCACCCACCTCAAACAATCCAGTACAGTTTGGCCATGTCCACGGCATAGTCGATCTAGGTGATGGACAAATGCTGTTAGGAACTCACACGGGTATTTACTCCATAAACAGCGCAGGCGAAGTTTCAGGTCCAGTTGGCGGTAATGACTTCGATGCAATGGGAATTACTGGCAACAACCTTGTTCAGTATGCGTCCGGTCACCCAGGACCTAACACACCTTCCAGTTTTGGTTCTCCTAGCCTGGGTATCGTTTCAAGCATTGATTCCGGTAAGACTTGGGCTCCAGTGTCGTTCAGTGGATTGGAAGACTTCCATGTTCTTACAGCCAGTTCTGACAAATCAATCTTCGGTATTGGTTCTAGCTCACCAGCCTTGCGAAGCAGTATGGACGGTGGAATAACTTGGGTTGATAAGCCAGAAATTGAGGCGGTCGATTTGGTAGCTACGTCTCAGGGCTCTTTGTTCGCAGCCACGCAGATAGGACTTCAGCTCAGTCAAGATCAAGGTTCAACTTTTAGCCTCGTGAAGGATGCGCCTATGCTCTACAACATTGCAGCTAGTAAGAATGACGGACTCATCGGCGTTGATGTGACTGGAACCTTATGGAGATTAGAAAACGAACTTTGGCAGCAATTTGGAACAGTTTCCGGCAACGTAGAGGCACTTCTAGAAACTTCTGCTGGTGCTGTGGTTCTAGTAGACGACCGCGGGGTTGTTCTAATCGAAGGTGCCCAAGTAAAGGTAATTCATTCAACTTCAATGAACCACTAACCTTGCCAGACAGAACTGGCTAACTGTTTTTGTCAGTGGCTAACCTTAAGCCTGAATGTAACTTAGCTGTCCTGTGGGAGGTCAGTAGTACAACAACTACTTGCAGTTTGAACTTCGCCTTTTAGATGATGTTGCTGGTCGCACTTATATTCGTTGGGAGGACAATGACATTCTGCTCCTGGATTATGGTCGCAAACACACATGGTCGTATTACCTGAACCATGATCATGTTCATGGCCATTGTGTTCGCCTACATCCTGCCCGTGTTCGTGTGAAGTCATGTTGAAATCCTAACGGCCTAAACAAAGAGATCCTAAAAACTAATGCCTCGGGACCTGCTTCACGCATTTCCCGAGACATCACCTTGTGGACCTAAGGGGATTTGAACCCCTGACCCCCTGCATGCCATGCAGGTGCGCTACCAGCTGCGCCATAGGCCCGTGTAACTCTCCCTAGATTACTACAAATACTGAGGTGTGGTTTTTGAGTTCTCAGAGGTGAAGATTCCTTAAAACTTTTTGAGTGCCGGGAGCTATCACTGGTGCTCTACTGGTTGAGTGGTTGGCTGCCGGTTCAGGCATTGGTTACGGCATTGTCTCTGCTGTTGGTAGAGCTAAAGCAAACGAGGTATGGGCCTACGTTGTTGAGATAACTGTGGTTTCGATACTTTTGTATAACCTAGTTGCCCTAATTGAAGATTACGTATTAGAGCGATTTGGTTTTAGTAAAGCCAAATAGGTTTTAGACCTCTGCAGGTGTTTGAATGCCCTCAAGAGAAATTACTGGGCAGTCTTTCCATAGTCTTTCAATGTCATAGAAGATACGGTCCTCTTCATGCATAACGTGGCAGATGATGTCACCAAAATCTAGAAGAATCCATCTTCCAGTTGTTTTACCTTCTCTTCTTAGAAGTTTGTAACCAGCTTCAAGCATCTTGTCTTCGATACCGTCAGAGATGGAAGCTACCTGTCTGTCGTTTCTTCCAGAAACGATAAGGAAGACATCAGATAGGACGAAAGGAACACTCACATTGAGCGCAACCAGATTCTCAGCTAGTTTGTCAGCCGCAGCTTGCGCTGCAATCTTGGTCATGTCGATGGATCTAGTAGTTGCGGTCAAGTGTTCTTTTCTTTCTTGTTTGATTAGATGATTCCGAAGAAGAAACCCAGTGCAACTAGGATTCCAAATAAGCCGGCGGTGCCGCCGATAATTACTGCAAGCACATAGGGGCTTGGACCTTTGTGAACTCCACCAGGAATTCCTTGATGGGTTGCTGTCCTTGCAATAATCCCTGAAGCTCTAAGTGGAGGGATACCTGGAATGTAGTTAGCACTAGCATCTTTGTCTAAATCTGCTTCTGTTTCCTCAACGATTACTGGAGAAATTTCTCCGGTTGCAGTTATTAGAGCGCTTACGTCAATGCTCGCTGTGACGACAACTTCACCGTGTTCGGTGATGATGGCACCGCTGGCTGTGATATCTGGTGGAATCTCAACTAGTAATTGTGAGCCGGTGAATTCACCGGCGAGAGTGTTGGGGATGTTGAATTGTGGGTGTCCCTCTTCATCAATCTCAACAGTTGAATCAATTGTTTCAACTTCAACTACCTGCTCTTCAAAAACTTCTCCGCGTTCTAAAGCTTGCTTGCGAGCAATTTCTTCAGCCTGTTTGGCTAAAGCTTCTCTAGTTAGCGGCTGGTATTTAGATTCAGTCATTTTGACCGTACAGTTTGTTTTTCGCGATGTATTGAACTACACCGTCAGAGACTAGATACCAAACTGGCTTACCAGTTTGGACTCTTGCTCTGATGTCTGTTGATGAAATGGCAAGAGCAGGAATTTCAAGCTTTGAGATTGCACCATCTGGTGCATCTGGAATAGTCAGTTGGTGACCAGGTCTACTAACAGCAACAAATTTAGCTAAATCCCAAAGGTGATCTGCGTTCTTCCAAGCA
>CAMDEV010000061.1 GCA_945896925.1 Auritidibacter sp. Marseille-P8566 | reverse complement strand
TACACAGCTGGCAAGAGAACTGAAGACGAAGAACGACCTCAAGACGGAACTCCGGTTATCGACGTTGACCGCGGCGGAAAGATTACTTGGCATGGCCCGGGTCAGCTCGTTGGCTATCCAATCATGAAACTCCCAGATCCGATAGATGTTGTTGGTTACGTGCGTTGGCTTGAACAGGTGTTGATTGACAGCATTGCCGAATTTGGGCTCAAAACCGAAAGAGTCGAGGGTCGCTCTGGTGTTTGGGCGCCTTACGGGGATTCCCACGTCAAGATTGCAGCGATTGGTATCAGAGTTGCAGAGAAAGTGACTATGCACGGGTTTGCTTTGAACTGCAATAATTCACTGAACCCATACGAAACCATAATCGCCTGCGGCATCAAAGACGCCGCTACGAGTACGATAAGCGAGTTGCTAAAAGTTGACATCACTCCGGCAATGGCTGCGGATGTTATTCAGCGAAGACTGACTGAGATAGGTAAGTAATTGACTCAAGAGCCTAATGCCCCAAAGCGCATGCTTCGTGTAGAGGCACGTAATGCTGAAGTGCCTATTGAGCGCAAGCCTGAGTGGATAAAGACCAAAGCGAAGATGGGCCCTGAATACCAAGCACTTCACACTTTGGTGAAGACCGAGGGACTACATACTGTCTGCCAGGAAGCGGGTTGCCCAAACATTTTCGAGTGCTGGGAAGACCGCGAGGCAACGTTCCTAATTGGTGGAGCTCAATGCACACGTCGTTGCGACTTCTGCCAGATAGATACTGGAAAGCCAGCGAACTTAGATCCTGACGAGCCAAGAAGAGTTGGCGCATCTGTAAAGCAGATGGAATTGCGTTATGCAACAGTTACTGGAGTGGCAAGAGATGATCTTCCAGATGAAGGCTCATGGCTCTATGCAGAGACCATCAGGCAGATTCACAAGCAATCTCCTGGCACCGGCGTTGAGATTCTTATTCCAGATTTCTCTGGCAAACCTGAACTACTTCAGAAGATCTTCGATGCCAAGCCTGAGGTTTACGCTCACAACGTTGAGACTGTGCCAAGAATCTTCAAGCAAATTAGACCTGCATTCACCTATGAAAGATCCCTTGATGTAATCACTCAGGGTAGAAATGCCGGGATGGTCACCAAGAGCAACCTAATCCTAGGAATGGGTGAAGAGATAGAAGAAGTAGTTCAAGCACTTCACGATCTTTACGACGCTGGAACAGACATCATCACCATCACTCAGTACCTAAGACCAAGCTTGAAGCATCACCCGGTAACGCGATGGGTGAAACCCCAAGAGTTCGTAGAGCTTAAAGAGATTGCTGAAGGCATCGGCTTCTTAGGAGTGTTGAGCGGTCCACTAGTGAGAAGCAGTTACAGAGCTGGTCGACTTTGGGCTCAGTCGATGATGAAGCGTGGCGATGTAATTCCTGAGCATTTATCGCATTTAGCTGAAGCGGCCATCCGTGACGGTTTCAGCCAAGCAGTGAACTAGGCTTAAACCCATGGCTAAAGATAAGAAACCAAACAAGGCGCCGGGCCTGTTTTCCCAGTTCGGTGATCAAATACGATTCCTAAAAGGGGTTGACCCTAAAGCTGTCCCCGTTGCTGTCTTCGTGGGTATTGGGGCATTCGTTGCCATCTCTGTCTTAGGTGTCTTTATATCTGGCGGTGCATTTCTTGGAATCGCAATTTGGGTGATCCTAGGAATCGTAACTGGATACCTGAGCTGCTTGCTTACTCTGACTAACAGAGCCAATAAGGCCATCTTCACTAAGTATGCTAACGAGCCCGGACGAATCAGCCTTACCGTAGGAACACTTACCCGTAGGGTCTACAAAGGAACCAACCAACCTGTTGCTGTGAATGCCAAGAGCAGAGACATGGTGTTCCGGATCGTTGGACCGGCTGGAGTTGTTCTACTGGGCGAGGGTGCAAAGAACAGCACGCAGCAACTTCTTGAGGATGAGCGCCGCAAAGTACAGCGTGTTGCTTCAGGTGTTACAGTTCACACATTTTTCAGCGCTGAGGATGGCCATGGAGTTCCACTGGCCATTTTGCACAAGAAGGTTTCAAAGCTAAAGCGCACCCTGACTAAAGCTGAGATTAGGGCTGTCCAGAACCGCCTAGCAGCGATGGACTCTCGGGGAGGATTGCCCATCCCTAAGGGTATAGACCCTATGAAAATGCGTGCCTCAAAGCGAGTCCAGTAACTTTTTACATTCTCGAAACATATTTTGAGCCTCTAGAGCCTTAACTGCAGGTAAAGTGGACTTGAGCGTAATGGATCGCTCAAATCCCACAACCTTGAAGGGCTCTCCCTATGTTTAAATCAGCATCTGAGGTCATCAAATTCATTAAGGATGAAGACGTAAAGTTCCTTGATGTTCGTTTCACTGACCTACCTGGTGTTCAACAACACTTCAACCTCCCAGTTAGCCAGATTGACGAAGACTTCTTCGTAAACGGTCAGCTATTCGATGCGTCATCGATTAGAGGCTTTGCTTCAATTCACGAATCAGACATGCAGCTAATCCCTGATGTTACAACTGCATACCTAGACACCTTCCGTGTCGAGAAGACCCTTGTTATCAACTTCGATATCTACAACCCACGTAACGGTGAGATCTACGGTCGTGACCCACGTCAGGTTGCTAAGAAGGCAGAGGCTTACCTTGCATCAACAGGTATTGCTGACACCGCATTCTTCGCCCCTGAAGCAGAGTTCTTCATCTTCGATGAGGTTCGCTACGAGACCAAGGCAAACACTGCATACCACTTCGTAGATTCAATCGAAGGTACCTGGAACTCAGCACGTGAAATTGAGTCAGATGGTGGACGTAACCTTGGAAACAAGACACCTTACAAGGGTGGATACTTCCCTGTTTCTCCAGTTGACCACCTAGCTGACATCCGCGACGAGATCGTTCTAAACCTTGAGAAGGCAGGCCTTTCTGTTGAGCGTAGCCACCACGAAGTTGGTACCGCCGGTCAGTGTGAAATTAACTACAGATTCGACACACTACTAAAGTCCGCTGATGATGTAATGAAGTTCAAGTACATCGTTAAGAACACAGCATTCAACTACAACAAGACTGCAACCTTCATGCCTAAGCCACTATTCGGTGACAACGGTTCAGGTATGCACGTTCACCAGTCACTTTGGAAAGATGGCAAGCCATTGTTCTACGACGAGAACGGCTACGGCGGTCTATCTGATCTTGCACGTTGGTACATCGGTGGTCTGCTAAAGCACGCTCCAAGCTTGCTTGCTTTCACCAACCCAACCGTAAACAGCTACCACCGTCTAGTACCTGGTTTCGAAGCTCCAGTAAACCTTGTTTACTCAGCTGGTAACCGTTCAGCTGCTATTCGTATTCCAATGACTGGAACCAACCCAAAGGCTAAGCGAATTGAGTTCCGTGCTCCAGATGCATCTGGAAACGCGTACCTTGCATTCGCTGCAATGTTGATGGCTGGTCTTGACGGTATCAAGAATAGAATCGAGCCACACGCTCCAGTTGACAAGGACCTATACGAGCTACCTCCAGAGGAAGCTAAGAACATACCTCAGGTTCCTGGTTCTCTAGAAGAAGTTCTAAAGGCTCTAGAAGCTGACCACGACTACCTACTTCAGGGAGATGTGTTCACCAAGGACCTAATCGAAACATGGATTGACTACAAGCGCGAGAAGGAAATCAAGCCTTTCGCTCAGCGTCCTCACCCATACGAGTTCGAGCTTTACTACGGCGTTTAGTCGTAATAGCCGAAACGGGTCACCAGAGATGGTGGCCCGTTTTGCTTTAACCTCTACTGAAAGAAAACTCTCTCAAAGACCATGCGAGATCTTCTAGTGAAAGCTAGGTAGTCCTCTTCAAGTTTTGAAGCACTGCCTCTTGGGTATTCAAGAATTCTTGCCATGCCTTCAAGTTGTTTACGGTCTATTGGTAAAACATCAGAGCGCTTATTTGACCAGAGCACGGCCGCAGATCTAATTCTGGAAGTCAACAACCAAGCCTCTTCAAGCACTCTCGCATCGTGCGCTTCAATGAGCTTTGATTCCACACAGGCTGAAAGCGCTTGTAGTGTCTGAGGTGTTCTAATTCCTGGGTGCGCATTTCCGAACTTTAACTGAAGAAGCTGAACAAGCCATTCGATATCGCTTAATGAACCGCGACCCAGCTTCAGGTGACGTTTTGGATCAGCTCCTTGAGGAAGTCTTTCACTTTCAACTCTCGCTTTGATTCTGCGTATTTCAATAATGGATTGAGTTGTGAACTCAGCCGGATATCTATACTTATCAACAAGTTCATTGAAGCCTTCGTGCAGTTCGGAACTACCGAAGAACATTCTTGCTCTGAGCAAAGCTTGGTTCTCCCAGATGTCAGCCCATCTTGAATAGTATGCGGAATAGGACTCAAGAGATCTAGCAATGGCTCCATTCTTGCCCTCTGGGCGCAATCCCATGTCGAGCTCGAATTCAAGCTGTGGATCTTGAGACTGCTTCTTAATCTCTGAAATAACTAACTCTGCAGCCTTCTGAGCAATAGCAACCGGTATCGCTGGCTTAGGTTCATAAACGAACATGACATCTGCATCACTTCCAAAACCTAGCTCGCCTCCCCCGAATCGGCCCATCGCAACAATACCGAAGTCAAGCAGATCACTAACATTCTCTTCGTTGTGTTTCATGGTCGCTATTAGCTCTTCAGCAAGAGAAGCCAAGTACCACTGGGTTAGGTCGGTGAGGCCGTCGGACAGCTGACTTAGAGTGAGTTCTCCAACTACAGCTCCGAGCGCTAACCGAAGGGTCTCTCTGCGTCTGATGTGTCTTATTGACTTAGCGAACTCTTCAATATTCTCGTG
>CAMDEV010000060.1 GCA_945896925.1 Auritidibacter sp. Marseille-P8566 | reverse complement strand
CCAGAGGTTGCCAGAATCTCATAACCTAATTGCCAAAGCCTTCTCACGGGAAGAATTACCTGGTGTTTGTCTCGGTCTGCAACAGAGATGAAAATACTTCCAGATTTCGGCAAAGCGCTTCCTGCAGCTGATTGACTCTTGGCGAAAGCAGTTGGGAAGTCAACATCTATACCCATCACCTCACCTGTTGAGCGCATCTCTGGGCCAAGCAGTGAATCCACAAAGCGTCCGTCTTTAGTAGCAAATCGTTTGAAAGGTAGCACTGCTTCCTTGACCGAGATAGCAGCGTTTGCCGGAATGTATGTTCCATCCTTGGCAGGTAGGTGGCCGTCGGCAACCAGTTCCTTAATGGTTTTACCAACCATCACTAGCGAAGCCGCTTTAGCTAAGGTAATGCCGAGCGCTTTAGAGACGAACGGCACAGTTCTTGATGCGCGCGGATTCGCTTCGAGTACATACAGAACATCCTGAGCTAAAGCGAACTGAACATTTAGTAGTCCAACTACTCCAATTCCTTGAGCGATCTTTAGAGTGGCCTCACGGACTCTATCGATCTGCGCCTCACTTAAAGTAATCGGTGGCAGAGTACAGGAAGAGTCTCCAGAGTGGATTCCAGCTTCTTCAATGTGCTCCATTACTCCACCGACATAAAGCTCCTCACCATCAAAGATGGCGTCTATGTCAATCTCAATCGCATCGTCTAGGAAACGGTCAACAAGTAATGGGTGATTTGGGCCGACAATAGCCTGGTCTGCGATTCGGTCGAAGTAACCAGAGAGCGCATTTGAATCGTAAACAATCTCCATGCCACGTCCACCAAGCACGAATGAAGGTCTAACTAGGACTGGGTAGCCGATACGGGATGCAATCTCAAGAGCTTCACTGAGGTCAGTTGCAGTTCCGTTTGCTGGAGAAATCAACTTTGCTTCATCAAGAATCCTTGAGAAAGCTCCTCGTTCTTCAGCGAGATCAATTGCATCTGGAGTAGTTCCAAGAATCGGAACCCCATTCTCTTTCAACCCTTGAGCTAGTCCCAGAGCAGTTTGTCCTCCTAGCTGAACAACTACACCTACCAACTCTCCGCTCTTCGACTCGGCATGGATGACTTCAAGAACATCCTCAAGCGTTAGCGGCTCAAAGTAGAGTCTGTCGCTGGTGTCGTAGTCGGTCGAGACAGTTTCAGGATTGCAGTTGATCATGATGGTTTCGTAGCCTGCATCATGCAGTGCAAACGATGCATGCACACATGAGTAATCAAACTCAACACCCTGACCAATTCGGTTAGGACCAGATCCAAGAATCACAATCTTCTTAGCGTTTGATGGTCGAACCTCTGTCTCGTCCTCATAGGTGCTGTAGTGATAAGGAGTTAGTGCTGGGAACTCTCCCGCACAGGTATCAACTGTCTTGTATACCGGACGGAGATTAGCTTCATAGCGAGCAGTTCTAACAGCTACCTCAGTCAAACCTCTGAGCTGGGCGATCTGGATGTCGCTGAAACCGTATTCCTTTGCGTATTGAAGAACATCTGGGTTGAGTTCATTTGCGCTTCTGATATCTTCAGCAACTTCGTTGATTAGAACGACTTGATCAATGAACCAAGGGTCAATTGCTGTCGCACTAAATATCTCCTCTGAAGTTGCTCCGGCAAGAAGAGCTTGCTGGACTGTGACTATACGACCATCAGTTGGTGTTTTAGTCTTCTCAATTAGAGCTTCTCTATCTAGTTGTTCGCCGGACCAGAAGAATGATGAGCCACGCTTTTCTAGGCTTCTCAAAGCCTTCTGTAGGGCTTGGGCGTAGTTTCGCCCGATTGCCATAGCCTCTCCCACTGACTTCATAGTTGTGGTGAGGGTTGCATCCGCTGCAGGGAACTTCTCGAATGCGAAGCGTGGAACCTTCACAACAACATAGTCCAGGGTTGGTTCGAATGAAGCAGGTGTAACACGAGTAATGTCATTCGGGATTTCATCGAGACGGTAACCGAGAGCAAGTTTGGCGGCGATTTTTGCAATTGGGAAACCAGTTGCCTTAGAGGCGAGAGCTGAAGATCTGCTTACACGCGGGTTCATCTCAATAACAATTACTCGACCCGTGCTCGGCTCAACTGCGAACTGAATGTTGCAGCCACCGGTATCAACACCGACAGCTCTGATGATGTCAATTGAGATGTCTCTTAGGTTCTGATATTCCCGATCGGTAAGTGTCAATGCTGGCGCTACAGTAATCGAATCTCCGGTGTGCACTCCAACTGGGTCTACGTTCTCTATTGAACAAACGACTACGGTGTTATCCGCTGTGTCACGCATGAGCTCAAGCTCATACTCTTTCCAACCTAGAATCGATTCTTCGAGAAGTACCTCGGTTGTTGGGCTAGCCTGCAAACCAGCACCAGCTATACGTCTCAAATCTTGTTCGTTGTATGCAAATCCTGAACCTAGCCCACCCATTGTGAATGAGGGTCTAACAACAAGTGGGTAGCCAAGAACATCAACTGCCGCTAGAACTTCATCCATTGTGTGTGCAATGACGGACTTTGCCACATCTGCTCCAGCGTCAAGTACCAACTGCTTAAAGGACTGGCGATCTTCGCCCGCCTTAATTGCCTCTACTTTCGCTCCGATAAGTTCAACACCATACTTATCTAGAATGCCCAGTTCATGCAGTGACATTGCTGCATTCAAAGCTGTCTGCCCACCAAGAGTTGGGAGGATTGCATCAGGCTTTTCCTTCTTGATAATCTCTTCAATAATTTCAGGGGTAATTGGCTCAATGTATGTTGCGTCTGCAAAGTCCGGATCAGTCATGATGGTTGCAGGATTGCTATTTACCAGGATCACTCTGATTCCCTCAGCCCTAAGCACGCGACAAGCCTGAGTGCCTGAGTAATCGAATTCACATGCCTGCCCAATCACGATGGGTCCAGACCCAATGACCAATACGCTCTTGATGTCTTCTCTACGGGGCATTAGTTTGCTCTCTTTGTCTTGATCATCTCGACCAAGCGATCGAATAGGTAGTTGGCGTCGTGCGGCCCGGCTGCAGCTTCTGGATGGTACTGAACAGAGAAAGCAGGAATGTCAACACATTCCAAACCCTCAACGACATCGTCGTTTAGGCAGATGTGGCTAACACGCACTTTACCGAAACCTGCAGGTGAAACAACTTCTGCCCCACCTTCAACACGAACAGCGAATCCGTGGTTGTGTGCAGTGACCTCAACACGACCTGTTCTTCTATCTAGAACTGGTTGATTGATTCCTCGATGCCCAAAAGCCAACTTGTATGTTTCAAATCCAAGTGCCCGTCCTAAGAGTTGGTTACCAAAGCAAATTCCGAAAAATGGGATACCTGCCTTGAGCACCTGCTGCAAGGTTTCAACTTGTGCCGTAGCAGTTTCAGGGTCACCTGGGCCGTTGCTATAGAAGACTGCATCCGGCTTAGTCGCGGCTAGAACTTCGAAAGTAGAAGACGCTGGAAGGACTTCAACGTCTAGGCCACGCGCAACCATGTTCTCAATAGTGGAACGCTTGATTCCCAAATCAAGGATGGCAACGTTACCGACATACGCACCTTGATGGGCAACGGTATACGGCTCAGCAGTTGATACTTCAGCACTCAGGGATCTCCCCTTCATCTCTTGTGATGCTTTGATCTCAGAAATCAAAGTTTCGATTGGAGCAGAGGCTTTTTCACCAGTGAAGATCCCAGCGCGCATAACACCACGGTCCCTGAGATGGAGCGTTAGCGCTCTGGTGTCCAATCCTGATATTCCTGGAATGTTGTCCTTTGTTAGATCAGCTTCGAGACTAGATTCGCTTCTGTGATTCGAAACAACACGGCTCAAATCTCTGACTACATACCCTGAAACCCATATGCGGTTTGACTCCTCATCTTTCCTGTTCATTCCAGTGTTACCAATGTGTGGTGCGGTTTGAACAACTATCTGTCCGGCGTAGGAAGGATCGGTTAGAGTCTCTTGATATCCAGACATACCGGTTGCGAAGACTATCTCCCCTAACGAGTCACATTGAGCACCAAAAGAGTGACCTCTGAAAATCTTTCCATCTTCAAGCACGAGAATCGCGTTCTTTTCAAATTTAGACATTGTGGATCTCCTGTATCTGGCTGTTCAACACCGTGAAAGTTCCTTCAAACATGGTGTGCACTACCTGACCTTTTAGCTCTACACCGAGGTATGGATTATTCCTGCTCTTGCTTTCAGTTTCAGGCCCGACAGTGAAAGAGGCAGCTGGGTTGATGAAAGTTAGGTTTGCAGCATTTCCAGCTGCAATCTCTTGCCCATGTCTTTGTAGGCCTGAGATTGAAGCTGGACTGGTGGAGAGAATCTCTTGGAATCTCCTCCAGTCAATTAGTCCAGTATCAACGAGGGTAGTTTGAACAACTGCCGCAGCGGTCTCAAGACCAACCATGCCAAAGGCTGCCTGGCCGAATTCACAGTCCTTGCTATCCGCAGTGTGCGGAGCGTGATCGGTTGCAACAATGTCGACTGTGCCATCGGCAACAGCTTGTCTAAGTGCCAAAACATCTTTTTCACTTCTTAGCGGTGGATTGACCTTGAATAGAGGGTTGTAGTCCTTCACAAGATCATCTGTGAGCATCAGGTGATGAGGCGTAACTTCAGCAGTGACATTAATACCTCTGGATTTAGCCCATCGAATGATGTCAACAGATCCCGCGGTTGAAACATGGCACACATGCAAACGAGAGCCGACATGTTCAGTCAGTAAAACATCCCTTGCGATAATTGCCTCTTCTGCAACCTGAGGCCAGCCAGAAAGTCCAAGTTCGAATGACATACTGCCCTCATTCATTTGTGCGTCAACAGTTAGGTTGGG
>CAMDEV010000059.1 GCA_945896925.1 Auritidibacter sp. Marseille-P8566 | reverse complement strand
GCTGTGAAGAGTGTGCCGAGTTTAACAAGTAACGGACTCTCGGTGGTCCGCTGGAGATTGGCTAGAGCCTCTTGAACTGTTGGCATTGATTTAAGTATGCCCGTGATATCCCTCATACACCGATGAATTACCTCACGGGGTTAGGCTTGGAGCATGAACTCTCGAGCGAAACCTCGCGTCGAGGAGACTTCAGCCGGGGGATTTGTCTTAGCTGGTGATGGGTCTTCGCGCATAGCCGTCATCGGCCGCCGCAATCGTGGTGGTCGAATTGACTGGTGCATACCCAAAGGTCACCTCGAAGGCACCGAGACTATTGAAGAGGCAGCACTCCGAGAAGTGCTAGAAGAAACAGGTTTAGAAGCCGAGATTATTGAGCCACTGGGTTCAATCAAATACGAGTTCTCGACTCCAACCGCTGTGATTAGTAAAACTGTCCACCACTTCCTTATGAAGCAAACCGGTGGCGAACTAACCATTGAAAATGATCCAGATAAAGAAGCCGTAGATATTCGCTGGGTCAATGTTGATCTGATTTCGGATGAACTAACTCACGAGAATGAGCGTCGCCTAGCTCTAATTGTTCAAGAGTGGGTTGCCCGTCAATGAAACGTATGTTGATGCTGGTTACTCTGTGTTTGTCATTCTTGACTCTCACACCGCAAGCTAACGCCGCTTTACCACCCGCACAAGTTTTCATTGTTCCTGGTTCGGATATCAACATGGTTTCTCGTGAATCTAAAGTTCCTATTTCAGTTCAAAACAATTACGACAGAGCAATAAAAGTTAGAGTGCATGCCAAGACAACTAATGCAGCCCTAAATGTTCAAGAATATGTCTCGGTAACTATTCCAGCTAACTCTAGAAAAGATGCTCTAGTTCCTATTACTGCGATCTCAGCAGGATCTTTCACAGTCAAAGTTTGGGTAACAACTTTTACAGATCTACGTTTAGGTCAAACAACTGAAATCAAACTAACTGCTAATCCAGATATTGAGTTATATCTGCTCTTTGGATTTGCTGGACTAATTGCAATTCTTTTAGCCCTTGGAATTATTCGCATGCGTAGAAGAAGAGTGAACGCATGAGCGTAGTTCGTTCTTCGCTGCTTATGGCTAGCGGAACAGTCCTCTCAAGAGTCCTGGGAATTGTTAGAGCAATCATGCTGGCAGCCACAATTGGTGTTACCACTAACGCTGCTGACGCATTTGGTGTTGCTAATCAATTACCTAATAACGTCTACGCAATCATCGTTGGTGGTGTCCTGAATGCTGTGCTAGTTCCACAGATAGTTAGAGCAAGACTTCATGCAGATGGCGGTAAGGCATACATTGATCGTCTACTAACACTTGCTATCACGGTCTTCGGAGCTATCACCATACTCACCACCTTGGCTGCTCCATTACTGGTCGCCCTATACACCGATGGCTGGTCTCAGTCACAGATGGCGCTTGCAACTGCCTTTGCATACTGGTGTCTACCACAACTGTTCTTCTACGGTCTATACACACTTCTAGGTGAAGTACTGAATGCTAGAAGTAAGTTTGGTCCGTTTATGTGGGCTCCAGTTCTGAACAACATTGTTGCTATCGCTGGTATGGCTGCTTTCATTTGGCAGTTCGGATTAGACCCAACCGGTAAACAGTCTGTTGAAGATTGGACTCAATCACAGATTTCCCTTCTAGCTGGAACAGCAACATTCGGTGTTGCCTCTCAAGCTCTAATACTCTTCCTGTTCTGGAAGAAAATGGGCCTCACCTTTAACCTCAACTTTGGTTGGAAGGGTGTTGGGCTTGCCCCAGCAATGCGAACAGCTTCATGGACGTTAGGAATGCTACTAATTACTCAAATTGGTGGAATCGTTCAAACCTCTGTTGCATCAACAGCTGTTGGTGGTCGTGAAATGATTAACGGTCAGTATGTTGCTATTGCTTCTGTTGCGGCTATGGCTATTGCTTGGTTGATATTCATGTTGCCTCACTCTGTTGCAACCGTTTCTATTGCAACTGCATACTTCACAAGAATGTCCACTCACGCAGTTGAGAAGAAATTCGATGAGCTAAAGACCGATCTTGCCGATGGTCTAAGAACCATCGCAATGATCAGTGTGTTGGCAACAACAGGATTGATTGTTCTTGCTTATCCAATTTCTAGAGTTTTCGTGGGTGAGATACCGAGCGCAATTGCGCTTGGAAATGTTGTTATCGCAATGGTTGTTGGATTACTTCCATTTAGTTACGTGTTCATGATTCAACGAGCTTTCTATTCGCTAGAAGACACCAGAACACCTTTCATCTTTACTGCAGTTCAATTGCTCTTTACTGTTACAGGTTCACTGTTGGTGGATATGTATGTCGAACCAGTGTGGTTAGTGGTTGGGCTATCACTTGTCACAAGCGGTGGTATCTGCATTCAAGCTGTCCTAGCTTTCATATTGTTCAAGAGGAAGTTTGGATCCCTTGGACACTCACACCTGAGCATGGCAACACTCAAGTTTGTAATCGCTGGAGTCATCTCCGGCCTCATCGGGTTCGCAATTCTTCAAGCCCTCGGAGGAGCTCACCCTGGAGCATTCCCAGTACTAAATGTTTTAGCAGCAGGATTGACCTGCGTGCTTATCGGTGGGGTTATGACAGTGTTCTACCTAGTAATTCTGAAGATACTCAGATCTGAAGAAATTGACACGCTCATTAAGCCGATTCGCGCCCTCCTTAAGCGCTAGACAATAGAGATAAACTTGTCCTAGTCACCTCGACTAGTTCCCTAATTTTGGAGTTATATTTTGCGCGAAGTTATCATCATCGGCTCAGGCCCAGCTGGATACACCGCTGGCATATACACAGCACGTGCAGGTCTAAAGCCACTGCTAATTGCTTCATCTGTTGAAGCCGGTGGTGAGTTGATGAAGACCACCGAAGTTGAGAACTATCCTGGCTTCCCAACCGGATTGCAAGGACCTGAGCTAATGGATGCCTTCAGAGCTCAAGCTGAACGCTTTGGCACAGAAGTCCTGCTAGACGACGTTATTGAAGTTGATCTAAAAGGTGAAGTAAAGATTGTGAAAACCGGTGGCGGTCAAACCTTCGAAGCTAAGACAGTAATCCTGGCAACCGGAGCTGCCTATCGTGAACTAGGTCTTCCGAAGGAGAAGGAACTAAGTGGTCACGGAGTTTCTTGGTGTGCTACCTGCGATGGTTTCTTCTTTAGAGAGAAGACCATTGCTGTTATCGGTGGTGGAGATTCAGCAATGGAAGAAGCTAACTTCCTTACCCGCTTTGCATCAAAGGTTTATCTGATTCACAGAAGAGACACCTTCAAGGCTTCAAAAATCATGCAGGAGCGTGCTCTCGCTAATCCAAAGATTGAAGTTGTTTGGAACACTGAGGTTGCAGAACTTCTTGGGGACGGAAAACTATCTGGAATCATCACCCGAAACACAGTTGATGGCACAACCAAACAACTTGATCTAGATGGTCTCTTTATCGCAGTTGGAAATGATCCTCGAGTTTGGTTGGTTGAAAACCAAGTGGAACTAACACCAGAAAAGTTCATCAAGGTTGAAGGAAGATCTTCTAAAACTTCACTGCCGGGTGTCTTCGCATGTGGTGATGTGATTGACCCAACATACCGCCAAGCAATCACCGCAGCTGGTTCTGGCTGTGTTGCAGCGTTGGATGCTGAACACTATCTATCAGCGTAAAATAGAGTTACTAAACAAGGAGCAACTATGTCAGCAAAGAGCGTAACCACAGCAACATTCCAGGCCGATGTCCTGTCTTCAGGCAAGCCAGTATTAGTAGATTTCTGGGCAGAGTGGTGTGGTCCATGCCGCATGGTCTCACCTATCCTCGATGAAATTTCAGCGGAGCACGGCGAGAAGCTAACTATCGTCAAGGTAAACGTAGACGAAGAGCCTCAGCTGGCTCAGCAGTATGGCATCACCTCAATCCCTGCCCTACAGGTATTCCAGGGTGGCGAAGTAGTGAAGTCAATCGTGGGCGCTAAACCAAAGCCACAGCTTTTGGCTGATTTGAGCGAATTCATCAACTAAATTAGTTCTAAGCAAAACGGCTATGGGGCCTAAGCCCTGTAGCCGTTTTCTTTAACCTATTGCTAAGGAACCGACATGACAAAAGATCTGTGGTCAGACAACTACGCCTCAAGAGCAAACGGATTATCTGCCTCTGAAGTGCGAGCGTTGTTTGCGGTTGTTTCGCGACCTGAGGTTGTTTCTCTTGCCGGTGGCATGCCATTCGTTC
Organism: Auritidibacter sp. Marseille-P8566; assembly: GCA_945896925.1. Classification (GTDB taxonomy): domain Bacteria; phylum Actinomycetota; class Actinomycetes; order Actinomycetales; family Microbacteriaceae; genus Rhodoluna. Next base: position 685 of record CAMDEV010000059.1, on the reverse strand, counting down.
CAGCCCTACCTAAAGAGCGAATGATCGAGAGTTTCAACACGTTGATGGCTGATAGATCAAACCTTGCTCTGCAGTATTCAGGTGGACAGGGTGACCCAATTCTTCGCGAACACATTAGAGAGATAATGGGTCTCGAAGGTATCAAGAGCAACGTTGATGACATCGTAATCACAACAGGTTCACAACACGGACTTGATCTTGTCTCCTCACTGTTTTTAGATCCGGGTGATGTCGTTCTTGCTGAAGGTCCAAGCTACGTTGGAGCGCTTGGCGTATTTAGAGCAAGACAGGCTCACATCGAACACGTATACACAGACCTTGAAGGTATTTCTCCTGAAGCTTTGAACAGCACCATTGAAAGGGTCCAAGCAGCAGGTAAGAAGATTAAGTTCTTATACCTTGTTCCTAACTTTGCTAACCCAAGCGGCGTAACTCTCAGTGCAAACCGAAGAGCTAAAGTTCTGGAGATTTGTAGAAAGCACCACATCCTTGTTCTTGAAGATAACGTGTATGGGCTTCTTTACTTTGAAGACAGAGCCCCTGATGCGCTTCGCTCACTAGACGAAGATGGAGTGATCTATCTAGGAAGTTTCTCGAAGATACTCGTTCCAGGTTTTCGAGTTGGCTATGTGCTAGCACCACCAAGCATTAGAGAAAAACTAGTCCTCGCAAACGAGTCTGCTGT
>CAMDEV010000058.1 GCA_945896925.1 Auritidibacter sp. Marseille-P8566 | reverse complement strand
AGAACCCCTGGCTTTGAAGAAGACAAACTCACCCGAATTGTCATTCACCTAAAAGACTCATCAGGGGATAAGTACCAAATGAGGTTTGTGGATCAGAGAATCTTTGGCTCACTGGCTATCGATGTGATGGAAGAAACCAAAGATGGCTTCGATGGAGGTTTCTATGGTGAATCCGTTTCGGGTAGTTGGCAAAACATGATTCCCAACCAGGTTGCTCACATCTCCAGAGATCCACTAGACCCAGCTTTCGATGAAGAAGCTGTCCTGAAACTATTCAAGAAGAAACAGTCTGGAATTAAGCGAGTACTTCTCGATCAGGGGGTCCTTAGCGGTATTGGCAATATCTATGCCGATGAGTCACTTTGGCTAGCAAAGCTTCACTACGACCAGCCGGCAAACACTATTTCTAGAGCCAAGGCCAAAGAGCTTTTGACCCATGTGAAGTTAGTTCTGGCTAATGCCGTAACCGCTGGGGGAACTAGCTTTGACGAGCAATACAAGAACATCAATGGGGAATCAGGGTATTTCAGCATTAGCCTCAATGCCTACGGGCTAACCGGTTTGCCTTGCAAGAGGTGTGGAAGGGCTATCCAGAGGGACAACTGGATGAATAGGGGTTCCCACTTCTGCCCTAAATGCCAGAAACTAAAGGCTTCTTAGGTCCAAACCTGCCTTAAAGCCAAAGTTGGCTCTTTATTTAAGGTAATTTTGTCTAGAACTGATTATCCCTATTGAAAGCGACCTGACTTGCATCTCAAAACCCTTACCCTCAAGGGCTTTAAGTCGTTCGCCAACCCTACGACTTTTATCCTAGAAAAGGGTGTTACCGCAGTCGTTGGTCCTAACGGATCTGGTAAATCTAACGTCGTTGATGCTCTTGCCTGGGTTATGGGTGAGCAGGGAGCTAAGACTCTCCGCGGTGGAAAGATGGAAGACGTCATCTTCGCCGGAACCGCTACTAAAGGACCTCTCGGTAGAGCAGAAGTTTCACTAACTATTGATAATGCTGATGGTGCTCTAGCCATCGATTACACCGAAGTAACAATCTCTAGAACACTGTTTAGAAACGGTGGATCTGAATATGCGATCAACGGTGAGCCATGTCGACTGCTTGATGTTCAGGAATTACTAAGCGATACCGGTCTTGGTAGGGAGATGCACGTCATCGTGGGTCAAGGCATGCTCGACGGTGTTCTCCGAGCGACTCCAGAAGAGCGACGTGGATACATCGAAGAAGCTGCCGGTATCTTGAAGCACCGTCGCAGAAAAGAAAAGACTGAACGCAAGCTTGAAGCCATGCAGGCTAACCTCACCCGTTTGAACGACCTTGCCGGTGAAGTTAGACGGCAGTTGAAACCGCTTAGCCAGCAGGCAGAAACAGCAAGACAAGCTCAAGGTATTGCTTCAGTGGTTCGTGATGCTAAAGCTCGACTGATGGCTGCCGATGTCGTGGATTTACTTCGCGGTCTAGATGAAACTTCTCAATCAGAAGCTGACAGAAAAGCAGAACGAAACATCCTGCAGCAACAGCTAGACCAGAACACAGCACGCCTGACTGAACTTGAAACTCAGCAGATGTCGCCTGAGGTTGAACAAGCTAGATCACTAGCTTTTGAGTTTGACACTATTACAGAACGTTTCCGCGGCATGCTTGCCATCGCTAACCAGAAGGTTGCTCTCTTAGGCTCTCAGGCTGAACTGAGTGGTTCACAGATTGATCCTGCCGCCATTGAAGCAGAAGCTAACGCTGCTGACAGTGCAGTTGTCGAATTAACCGTTGCTGTTGAAACTCTTCGCGGAGCACTTCGTGATTCAGAGACTGCACGAGATGAAGCTAGAGCAGCGCTTGAAGAATTTGATAACCAAGCGGCGCTCCGTAACGCTGAGATCACCGCTTTTGATAATGAACTAAACAGACTAAATTCACAGGTGACTCTTGCCCAGGCTAAGGTCACCTCAGTTCGTGAAGAGCTTGCTCGTCACGATGAAGCGTTAGCTGAAGCTGTCTCTAGACATGCAGAAGTACAAACCAGCTACGAGAAGTTAGAAGCAGAGCTAAATAGCTCTCAGCCGGTTGAAAACAGCTATGAGCAGAACCTAGATTCAGCAACAAGAGGTGTTACCGAAGTCGGAACAAAAATCGAAGCACTTCGAGATGCACTTCACCAGAGTGAGCGTGAACGAGATGGATTACTAGCTAAGCGCAACGCCCTGAACCTGATGCTCGAGCAGAAGGATGGCACTACTGTTCTAACCTCTGCAGGTCTTCGAGGCATCAGAGGCCTGGTTGCATCTCACATCAAGATTGATCCGGGTTTTGAGTCGGCAATTGCTGCAGCACTTGGCACACTCGCTGACGCGATTGTTGCCGATTCTAGAGATGAAGCTTTGGTTGCTGTTGAGCACCTCAAGAGCAACAACGGTGGTCGAGTTGAACTTGTAATAGCCGACATTGAAAGCAAAGTAAAGCCTGCTAACCTGCCAAACATTCCAGGTGCACGAAGCGCAGTTGATGTTGTTGATGCTCCTGCTGGGATTCTTGCAAATCTTGTCAATGTAGTTATTGTTGATGACCTTGCCGCAGCCAAAGCTCTTTACCTGGCTGAACCTAAAGCTCTTCAATTAGTTGTAATTACCAAAGAAGGTGACCTTCTAACCGAGAGCATTATTCGCGGTGGTTCAGGACAAGAACCTTCAAAGGTTGAACTAGTTGCAGAACGTGACACTGCTGAATCAAGACTTAACTCTGTCAACACAGAGATTGAATCAATCAGAGCAAACCTCAATAGTGCTCGATCCGAAGAAACAACAGCTAAAGAGCAGGCGGCTAGAGCACTTGCTGAACTAAAGAAGCATGACAATGAACTTGCCTCTAACGCTGAGAAACTTGGAAGACTCAGAGTCCAGGTCGAAGCACTTGATGCTGAACGAGCAAGACTTTCTAGAGTTGCTGACACAGCTAAGGAAGGTATTACCTCTGCAGAGCAAACAGTTAGTGCCGCTCAGAGCGCACTGGACTCTTTTGCTTCTCACGAACGACCAAACCTAGACCTTTCTTCTAGAGAAGAACTGGTGCTTGCTCTTGATGTCTCTCGTCAACGCGAACTTGATGTCCGAGTTGAACTGGGAGCTGCTACAGAGCGCCTGAGAGTTGAAACCGACAGAGCCCTTCAGTTGCGCTCTCAGATCGGTGAAGCACTCGATGCCATTGAGAAGTCCAAGGCAGCAGCTCAACTTCAGGCAAGACAACTAAAGTCGGCTCAAGGCACCTTAGAAGTACTGCCCCTGGTGCTCAGCACTATTGAAAGTTCATCTCAGCAGGCGAAACTAATCCTGCATGATCTTGAGAGTAAGAGAAGAAACCAGAACGAAGAACTTGTTCGTCTCAGAGGTGAAACAGCAACAATTCAGAACAGGCTCTCTTCGCTAACTCAGACTGTTCACGACATTGAGCTTTCCAACCATGAGAAGCGACTGAACCTAGCCAACCTAGTTGCAAAGGCTCACGATGAACTAGGTCTAGACCAGCAAGTCCTGGTTACCGAATACGGACCAGACCAGCCGATCCCAGATCCTGAGAACCCGGAGATGAGCGTTCCTTTCGTTCGCTCAGAACAGCAGAAGAGATTGCATGAAGCCGAGCGAGTATTAGATCGTCTAGGCAGGGTTAACCCACTAGCGCTTGAAGAGTTTGCAGCTTTAGAGCAGCGACACAAGTTCCTAACCGAACAGCTAGAAGACCTAACCAAGACTCGTAAAGACTTGATTCAGATCATCCAAGAGCTTGACGAGAAGATGCAGACCATCTTCGAAGAAGCTTTCGAAGATACCAAGAAGGCTTTCGAAGAAGTTTTCCCAGTGCTATTCCCTGGTGGAACAGGTTCTATTTACCTAACCGATCACGACAACATGCTTACAACAGGTATTGAAGTGAACGTCAAACCTGTCGGTAAGAGGATTGAAAGACTGTCATTGCTTTCAGGAGGTGAGCGATCACTTGCTGCTCTTGCCTTGCTATTTGCAATCTTCAAGGCTCGCCCTTCACCTTTCTACGTTCTCGATGAGGTCGAGGCAGCGCTTGATGATGCCAACCTAGGTCGATTGATCAACATCTTTGCTGATCTAAAGAAATCTTCACAGTTGGTAATTGTGACTCACCAAAAGAGAACCATGGAGATTGCTGATGCTCTCTACGGAGTCTCAATGCGTCAAGACGGTATTAGCGCTGTAGTTGGTCAGCGCATCGAAGAAAGCGAATAGCTTTGGCTGGGCTCATCTTTTGGCGCAAGAAAAAAGAAGACAAGGCTCAAGTCTCTGAATCTTCAGTAGTCGAACCTGCCATCGAAGCAGAAGTAGTTGAAGTTGAAACAGTTGTTGAAACTGAAACCATCGAGCTCATTCAAGAAGTAGTTGAAACAATTAAACTTCCTGAGGTTGTTGAACCTTTAGTAATTGAGGAACCGATTCTTGAAGCGATCGAACTTCCTAAGCGAAGATTCTCGGGTGGAATCAAATCACTTTTCAGCCGAATCAAGTTTGATCTTGAGAACCTAAACGAACTTGAAGATATTTTGATTCAGGCTGACTTCGGTGTTGATGCAGCAGAACAGATTGTTGCAAAGGTTAAGGCAAAGGCTAAATCAACTGGAGCTAAGACTGAAGCAGAACTAAAACAGATTCTGACTGAGCTTCTCACAGAGGCATTCACTCGAGATGACATTGCACTAAAGCTTGATAGTGGTGTGCAGCCTTATGTAATTCTGGTCGTTGGAGTCAATGGCGCAGGTAAAACTACGACCATCGGCAAGCTTGCTAACTGGTTAGTGCAAGGTGGTGCAAAGGTAACTCTGGGTGCCGCAGATACTTTCCGTGCTGCTGCTGTTGAACAGCTTGCTACCTGGGCTCAGAGAAGTAATTCTGAAATCGTAAAACCAACTACCGAAGGTCAAGAACCTGCATCTGTTGCATAC
>CAMDEV010000057.1 GCA_945896925.1 Auritidibacter sp. Marseille-P8566 | reverse complement strand
TTCAACAAATAGTCTCAAGAACCAGATCCGAACAGTGCTCAGCTAACGCGGGCACTGTTCGCTTTTAAGCGTATTTAGTGGCTTTTGGATGTAGACACAGGGCTGAATGAACCTAAAAATCGAGCTACCTGCTGGTGTTTTTGATAGCGGATAGTCTTTGCTCAGCAATAAAGCCATTTATGTAAGGGTTTTCACATATTGCTGCTCTGAAGAAGGCGCCGGCAAACACAGTCGTCAAGCTAACAATCGTTAGAGACATGAAAGCCCCGCCAACCTATGCGAAGTTCCGCACCAAGACCCGCGTGATTTACGTGAAGCTTGGCTAAGTGCTGATCTAGATAAAGCCCGTCGGTGAACCGGCGGGCTTTATCTTTTGCTGGTACAGTCTCTAGGAATCCTGTTCACCTCAATGTTCCGATAAATACTAGTTTTAGAAACCTACATTTCAGCGACCTAGTGGTTGTAGTTTGGCAGTTATTTACTTTGGTCTAGGACTCTGTTCGCTATGAAGACCTCTATTCGAATTAACTCTATGTTTGTCGCACTAGCGTTCGCGCTAGCACTGGTGGTTGCACCAGGAACAGCAAAAGCCGCTGTTACTTTCTCTCTTCCAACAGCACCTCAGAACGTGACTGCAGTTCCTGCAGCCGGAGGTTTCACAGTTAGCTGGGAAGAGCCAAGCTCTAACGGGAACACTCCTGTCACACAGTTTGTTATCGACGGTGGACATGGAACCTGTACAACTACAGTTTCTGGATCTGTGCGCAGCGCTTTTGTCCCTGCGGTTAACTCTTCAGCGGCATCCTTCAAGGTCTATGCAGTAAACAACCAGGGGTTTGGTCCTGGGTCAACTGCTTCAGTCAGCGTTATCCCAGAAGCTGCCAAGGCTGGTTTCTTTGCAGTTGACAACCGAGGTGTCACAACCAACATTGGTTCGACAACTGGCAACTTCGCAAAACTAAGAATTAGGTCTTCTGGTTACTTTGGTTCAGTATCAACCCCTTCTGGTAACGGTGCTTGGCTACTTGCAAACGGAGGGCGCATTGTTGCTCTTGGTGATGCAACAGTTACAAGCTCACCTCTAACTGATCCTGCAATTCAGATTGTTTCTTCTTACAATCGCCTTGGTTACTACGTAATTGGTAAGAACGGCCAAGTCTCAGCTTCTGCTAACGCACCTGTTATCGAAAGCACTAGCTCAAACTCTAGAGTTGTTATCGGTGGAGTTCCTACTTCAAGCGGCAAGGGTATGTGGTTGGTAAGAACCAACGGAAAGATCGATGGTATCGGTGACGCAACCTCTGGAGCACTAGCCAAGGGTCAGTATGTTCGAGTTGTTGCTCGCGCAACAGGAGACGGTTTCTGGGCTATCACCAAGACTGGAAAAGTAGTTTCATTCGGTGATGCTCCGACCATTTCCGCACTTGCCATCAACGTTAAGGACACAGCACTTGCTGCTAACGGTGATGGTTTCTACGCACTAAACAACTCAGGTGCTATTTCAGCTTTGGGCGATGTTGCACCATTGGCTGTTACATCAGTTTCAGGCGCTATTGCTCTAGTGAACACAGCTAAAGTAAGTGACGTCAAGGACATCCAGATCGATGCTTTCAGCGACTTCCACGGTGCCCTTGACTACACCAAGAGCACAGCCGCTGGTTTTGACACATACACCAACGGTTCACCGGTATTGGCAGCTAACTTCGCTGCTGACCGTGCACTAAATCCAGCTACCTTCACCTTTGCAAGCGGTGACAACTGGGGTGCATCTCCACCGCTATCAACAGTCTTCGATGAGATGCCATCTGTTGAAGCACTGAACTTCATGGGAGTGGATGTATCAACTTTCGGTAACCACGAACACGACAAGCCACTAGCAAACGTAAACGCACGTATTGCGGCTTCGAAGTACAAGTGGGTTGTCTCTAACTACTCAAGTCTTGCTGAAATCAACGCTAGGAACTTTAACGGTGTTGCTGCAGCGCCGTGGACAATCGTTGATCGCGGTGGCGTCAAGGTTGGCGTAATTGGTTTGAACACTCCTGAAACTAAGGAAGTAACTTTCCCTGGTAACTTGGGTGGAATCACCATCGGTGATGTCCTGGGAACCAACGCAGCTGGTACTGCAACCAAGGCTCAGGTCAAGGCAGCTATCAAGTCTGCTCGCCTGGCTGGTGCTGACATTGTTGTCTCTCTAGTCCACGAAGGTTTCGCACAGTTCAACACAGACAACAGCGCAGCTGAAGGACGTCTACTTGACATCGTTCCGCTACTTGAGGGATCAGATATCGTACTTGGTGGCCACAGCCACTTGAAGTATGCAGGAATCGTTTCGGACAAGCTGGTTGCTGAGACTCCTAACGCTGGAACTCTCTACAACAGGATTCGTGCTTGTGTTGACACTGCAACTCACAAGACGCTGGGTTCAAGAGTTGAGCACGTAACTCCGACCGTTAGGGTTCCAGCTGGAACTGCTTTGGCTGCGACCGGAATGAACCAAGATGCAATCGCATCTATCGCGGCTTACAAGGCAAACCTTGGCAGCAAGTACAACGTTGTTATCGGATCTATCGCTGATGTTGCACCAAACGGTGGCACACCACAGATTCAGCGAAACTACGAGACAGGTTTTGGAAACTACATTGCGGACAACCTAAGAACCGCCATGGGTACTGAGATTGCAATCATCAACGGTGGAGGTATTCGCGACATGCTGCCTGCGAAGACATTCGTACCTACTGATGCTTCAATCATCCGCCCGAGCTGGTCTAGCCTGCAGGCTGGCTACACAAACAGCAATGGCCCTTGGAAGGTAAACAGCTCTGGACCATACACCCTAACCGTTGGTGACGTTGCAACCGTGCTTCCTTTCGGAAACACAGCGGCAACAACAACAATCACCGGTGCAGATGTTTGGGCAGCGCTAGAGAACGGTGTTTCACAGATCTCTCTAGGCGGTGGAAGATTCCCTCAGGTATCTGGTTTGAAGTTCACCTTCGACATGAGTATCGCTCCGAACAGTGGTCGCGTTACAGCAGTTACCCTGACAGACGGAACTCCAATTCCTAACAGCACTGCAGTAACTTACACCCTGGCTACCAACGACTTCATGGTCGCCGGTGGTGACGGATACACGATGTTCGGTGGTCTAGCTAAGGCTAGAACCCGCGATGTGCTTGAGACCGTTGTTCGCGAAGCAATCATTCGAGACAGCGCTAACGGCCCAGTTGTAATGTCAACTGATGGAAGAATCACTCGTATCGGCTAAATAACTAAGTAGTCAAATGGGAGGGTCGAAAGACCCTCCCATTTCTATTAGTCTGGACCTATGAGTTCAAACATCACCCTAATCTTCGATGGTGATTGTGGTTTCTGCACCACTGCAGCGAACTTCATAGTTAAGAACAGTAAGACCAAGATTGTTGCAGTACCTTGGCAGTTCACCGATTTAGACCAATACTCACTTACCCAAGAGCAAGTAGCCGATCAGGTATATCTGATCATTGATGGTGAAAGCTTTGGTGGCCATGAGGCCTTTGCCATGGTGTTTAGAGTTCAACCTAATTCTTTCCTTAGGTTTATGGGCAAAGTAATGATGAGCAGATATTTGAGATGGTTCTCAATGCCTGTGTATCGACTGGTTGCAAGATATCGTCACAAACTACCTGGCGGAACCCCTGCCTGCAAGCTTCCCAAGAACTAACGCCAAAACGAAAAGGATCAAGGTATAGAGAGTGAGAGTTCTAAAGAGATTAGTTGCGGCATTAGTTGTCTTGGGGTTATTTGGGTTCTCGGATGCAAGTTCAGCCGATGTTGAAGACTTTAGCTTTTCATCGTTTGAGGCAACCTACATTCTCTCTCTAAACGGAGAGAAGGAGAACCGGCCTGAGATGCTGGTTACTGAAACCCTCGTAGCTGATTTCCCTGAGTTTGATCAGAACCATGGAATTAGACGCAGCATCCCAGATTCCAGCTATGGAAAATATCCAGCGCTGATAAACGACATCGAAGTGCTTGATGAATTTGGACAAGCAAGAGAATTTGAAATTGTTGCCGAAAACGGATTCATCGACTTAGCTATAAAGCCGGAAGACGGCTCATTCGTTCAAGGTAAGCAAACCTATGTAATTAAGTACCGACAGGCGTGGGTAATAAATAACTATCAAAGCACAAGTGGTTTTGACGAGTTCTACTGGGATGTTAATGGGACTGGTTGGCAACAGACGTTCGACCAAGTAAAAGCAACCGTAATTCTGGATACTAGCCTTAGAGAGAATCTTGTCACTGACAAGATTTCCTGTTATCAAGGCCTGCAAGGTTCAACTGATAAGTGCTCTTTGATTTCCGAGGAAGAGGGCTCTTTAACTTTCACATCAGGAAAGCTTGGCGCATTTGAGAATCTCACCATTGCAATTCCTTTCAAGCCAAATGTTGCTAACACAACAGGCCCGATAGTTGAGGGTACCTTCAGTTGGTATGGCTATTGGGTTTGTATTGGAGCTCTAGCTCTTGTTCTGCTTTGGGCACTTTACTTCAGAATCTTCCGAATCAGAAACCAAGGTAAGAATTTATTCATTGTCCCCCAGTACAAACCAACCCCTGAGCCAGGTTTGTTTGTTTCTGCATTCGTAATTAAAAAGACTGTCCGCCTGTTTCAGGCCAGCGTTGTTCAACTCGCAGTTAAAAAACTGATTGAGATTGAATCTGTTGAAGGAAGCAAAAACAAGGACTTTATTCTCAGAAGGACTTCTCTGGGAGGCGCAACCTCAGCTCAAAGTGCATTACTTGCTCGGCTGGGCATCCCTGAGACTGGATCTGAGTTAATGCTTTCTAACAAAATGCCAGAGAAGCAAAGTAGTGAATTGGCCAAGGGGCTCCTTAAGTTGAGAACTGCAACTGCTAGAGAAGTCAACAAGCAAGGCTATTTCCAGAAACGGGCACTTGGTATTCCAGCTGCTGGGTTAGCCTTCGCCCTAATCACATTCATGGCTCTAACATACTTTGGGGCGGTTATGGACACTGAAGCTGAAGCTGGTTTTACGGCCATCCCTGTTCTTCTCTTTCTCCCCTTTGTTGCTGTCTATTTGTTGTTGATGTCTAAGCGAGCTCTAACGCCGAAGGGTTCTGAAGTTGTCGCCTATGTCAAGGGTCTAGAGATGTATATCGAGTTAGCCGA
>CAMDEV010000056.1 GCA_945896925.1 Auritidibacter sp. Marseille-P8566 | reverse complement strand
ATCACCCTTGAATGTCACAGTGTTACCTGAAACAATTCCTGTCTTGCTGGTGACTTTGCCTGGCAAAGTCATTGTTACCGTGATGTCCATGTTTTCAAATAGGTAAGAAGTCATTGGGTTGGATTTGTATTCCTCGAGTTGAGCAGTGTCAATCTCCCCGTTGTTTAGATCAATGGCTCCTGAGACTGTAACAATGTCCCCATCTCTCTTGAAGGTCAACTCTTCACCTGTCGCGCCAGTTGAGAACTCAGAGAACTTCTTTGGCTCGAAGGTCACTTTGGTACCGGTGTATTCACTGTCCTTATAAGGAGTAGTTGTTACCCCTTCTTCATCCTGACCTAGATCAGCTGTATCAAGAGGGTTGCTTCCACCCATCAAACCCAATGCTGAGTTGCTGAAAGCAACCACCATGCTTCCTTCGACAGTGTCATCTTTATTGACCGTCAGGTCCATGTTGAACTTCATACAACCGGATGTGAAAACTACAAACGTCAGCGCAATTGCGGCCATCAGTGACTTACGAAACACAGAATCCCCCTCATTATTAATGTCGACTATCGACACCTCTAAACTACCCCCAGACAGTGCGATATAGGTCACCGTGAGATAACAATCTCTTGACGTGTTAGCAGAAGGTCTAGGCCTTATGCTGGCAGACTTTACAGGTACCTAACCTAGAGGAGTTCAGCCGTGTCTGAAGAACAAACAGTAGTTTCAACCCCAGAGAAGGCTAGTTTCCTAAAGCCAGTGATCCAGATCGCAGTGATGGTAACTGTTATCGTCAGCGCTATTTTGACCATCTTCGCTTGGCCAGTTGCAACAGCAAACCCTAAGAATCTCCCTATTGGCGTAACCTCTTTAGTGCCTAACCTAACCCAGGGGATTCAAACACAGTTTGATCAGCAGCAGCCAGGTGCATTCAAGTTCATTGAATTCAAAGACGTGGCAGCAGCCAAGAACGCTATTGCTCACCGTGAAGTATATGGCGCATTGGTGTTAACCGATTCACCTCAGATGCTAATTGCATCCGGGGCATCACCAGCAATTGCACAATTGCTTGAAACACTCAGCCTAAAACTCGCAGCCCAGCTATCTGCTCTCGGAGGTTCCAGTGTTGTGACATTTGAAGTAGAAGATCTAGCTCCGCTGGGAGATAAAGACCCTAGAGGCGCTGGACTTGCTGCAGGCTCACTTCCATTAATTATTGCTGGAATTGTGGTTGGACTACTTGGATCCATGCGACTTCGCAGGACTAGTCAAAAGTTCTTACTCGCAGCTTTTGCTGCCATTCTTGCTTCATTCTCAATCGTCGCAATCTTGAACCTTTGGCTTGGCGCACTCAAAGGCAACTTCTTCCTAGAAGTTGCTGTTGTTGCATTAGGCATTGCGGCTGTTTCACTTACGGTGATGGGTGCAGCTGCACTAGCTGGCCGAATCGGGATGCTTCTGACTATTGGGCTATTCTTCATCATCGGTAACCCAATTGCTGGTGTCTCAATGCCAGTTGAGTTCTATCCAACTGGGTTTGGAACATTTGGCCAGTACTTACCTTTGGGTGCTGAAATTCAGTTACTCAGAAACATTAGCTATTTCCCTGAAGTGAGCACTGTTACACAGTGGGCCACTCTAGGTGGATGGTTAGCACTGGGTGTTTTACTGCTTGTGATTGCACCAGAGCGTAAGCCAGCCAAGGTCTAGAGGAAAACCTTCTGTCCCCAGTAGGGAGTAGTATTTAGTCAATTCACGAGCCACATGCAAGCATTCGAGAAAGGGGAATTATGCTTCCTAGAGACTTCACGCCAATACAGCTCATTTTTCCAGGGGAGAGCGCTTGCTACCAAATCCCTGCATTTCAAAGAAACTACCAGTGGGGCACCGACCAACTCCACGGACTAGTAAGAGACATCAAGCGGGCTACATTTGAACAACCCCACTGGATTGGGGTGGCTTTAATTGCGGCGGCTTCGGAAAAGTGCGAGGTAGCCAGTCGTGAGGCCGGCCACCGGTGTTTTGATGTTCTCGATGGTCAGCAACGTCTACTAACTACTCGGATATGGTGTGTTGCCCTTGTAGATGAGTACTTTAGGCAGACCAAAGAAGCAATACCTATGTACGCCAGAGAGCGCTTCACAAAAGTTAAAGTCCATGCTCTGGACGCGGAGGACTGGGGAATCTTAAGTGATTATTCAAAAATAGAGAGAATAGACCCAGAGGAGCACAACAGCCGTAAAATTTTTCAGGCCTACATGTACTTTCGGCAGATTATCCTAAACGGAATTGATGGCCTCATTTCTGAGGAAGAGCTAGAACTGCAAAAGCTCCCTACGACAAAAACTCCTGAAGGCCAAATTGCAAAGACGTGGCTCGAATGGATTAGAGATCATTTATCATCGGGCGACAACCCGAAGTCACCGCTCACGCCTGCTGAAATTGAAACACTCATAAAGAGCTCCCTTGAAGCTATTCAACTCACCACTCTCGAACATGAGTCCAAAGACGAAGCAGTTGAAGTAATTTTTGAGACGCTGAATGCCAAAAGGACCCCATTGGGACAATGGGACCTGTTCAGAAATTATATATTGATAAAGTCTCAAACTCACGGGAGTGCTCAGAAAGATTTCTACACAAAGTCTCTCGCATCAGCAGAGAAACTCATCGATTCCGCCAAATTGGGTTTTAGGCAAAACAACTTGGATAGATTCCTTTATGACTTTCTTATCAGCCAAGACATAAAGCCGTCAACTGGAACAATACGCAAAGACTCGACGGCGTTAGAATTCAGAAAATACTGGGAGAGGGAATGCGCTTCAGTTGATGTAAAGGCATACATTGATGACACTTTGGTGCCCTCTATGCATTCGTGGCTCACCGTCATGACGGCATCCGACAAAATGCTGATAAAAGATCAACAAGTGGCTATCAGGAAAGAGGTTTGGAGGACCCTAAGCAGAATTGAGAACATTTCGAGAGGCCCATTTGCTCCTCTAACTTCAAGAATTCTGCATGAAGCAGCATTACATGTTCCTTTCAATCAAGGCGAGCTTGCGAAGAAATTGAGATTAGTTGAAAATTTTGCAGCACGGACGCTCCTTTCTGGCGAACCGATGTCTCCACTTAGAAGCAAAGTTATATCTGCATGTTCAGAAATTTTTGGCGCAAGCGCGGTCTCGCTGCCGGACTGGGTCGTGCGGAATGCGCCAGATGATGACAGGGTTCGAAAAGTCCTCACTCAAAGTACCCCGCATTTTGAGAATGGAATTGAGGTAGAAACACGACCAGATGACTGGGCGGTTAAATATGAGTTTGCGGAGCGAGCAGGCAACAAGTCTTGCCGAGCTATTTTTGATGCTCTAGTTGAGCACTTGGAAGGAAATCTGGGGAGTGTTGTAGTCGGCGCACCAGGTAAGAAAGCGAGCTCCACGGAAGCCATCAGCGTTGAGCACCTCTTCCCACAAAAACCTGGAAATTGGGAATCTGATCTTGCCCTGTGGGGGGCCAGACTTTCAGATATGGATAATCGCCTGCACTCTATAGGAAATATTGCCGTGCTCCCGGTCAGGGTCAACATTCAACTCAGCAACTCAAGGTTCGTCGAAAAGAAAAGGCTTCTCCAAGAGAAAAAAGTGCCTCACTGGAGAACCAACAAGAAGTTTATGGATGCATCGAAGTGGAGTACTAAAGAAATTGATCAGAGAACTAAGGAACTCACAGATGAACTTCTCAAATTTTATGCACTGCCGTAAACAGGCTTAGTCAGCAGAGCTAGAACCACCGTCTGAGCTTTCCGAGCTATCGGTGGTGGTGTCTTGTTCGTCCGGGTAAAGATCAGCCCACTTATCTTCATACTCAGGCTCACCATTGCTAGTCGTAGCTAGCTCTGCCTGCAGTGCAGTTAGGTCTGTGTTAGGGCTAAAGTACTTAAGTTCGCGTGCGACCTTAGTGTTTTTAGCTTTCTGACGGCCACGCCCCATGGCGAGCCCCCTTTGTACTTGGCTGGGCATAATGCTCAGGAATCAATAAATCTGCCTTTGAGTTTATCAGGCGTTAACCCAACAGGAGGCCGATATAGGCCGCTGTGGAGGAAAGTACCAGGGTAAAGATTGTGTAGATGGCTGGTCTGAAGGCCTTACCTGTTGCTGCCATCTGGACGGAGGCCCCAGCCCAAGAACTAAAGGTGGAGAGACCTCCGGCTAAACCAACAACTGTGATGGCAACCCAGGTGTCATTGCCATTGAAGTAGACAACAGCCCAACCGGCAAAGAATGAGGCCGTGATGTTAGCTAGCAGAATTCCCCAAGGTAGGTAGCCTTGCCACTTGCTCATGGCAAATCGAATTACAGACCCTAGTCCTCCGGCTAGAGCAATTCCTACTAGAACTAATGGATTGAAAACTTCGATCGGGCTCATTTACTTGCCTTACCCAGATTTGCACCAGCGGCATAGCCGATGAAACCAAAACCAAACATTACAGCTGCTGCAGGCATGGCTAGTAGTGGTGGATACTGATAAAGAAATAGAGCAACACCTGACATGGTGGTAAATCCACCGCAGAAACCTGCGGCCCAGAAAGATTTACTTGATTCACCATTGAACCTTGGATTGAAGTTGATGAAACCCAGGAACATTGCACCTAATACGTTTACGAGTAGAAGTGAAAGAGAACCAGCGATGCTGGAACCAAGGGTTAGTTCCAATGTTCCACCGATGAGATATCTGAGCAGAGCACCGAGTGCACCACCTAGGAAGACTAGAGAGAAATCTCTACTAGTCATCGCTAGGGTTCAAGATGTCATCCGGGGTTGCATCTTCTTTAGCGGTCATCTTGATGACAGTGTTTTTGCCACCCTGGTGTCTACGCATAGAACCTCTGGCACGAAGTGGTTCACCTCGGCGAACGTCTCCAGCCATCGGAGCTCGTGAGAAAAGATCTATCTTGTCTGCAGACTCGAGTCTCCAAGGGACAAGCACAATCATTGCTCCACGAACATACATCAGCTGCTTACGAATTCGGTTAGCACGGTGGTTGTGGAATATGTGCTCCCACCAGTGACCCACAACATACTTAGGCAGGTAAACAGCCATGCGCTGCTCTTCGTGCATCGCACGATACTCAGTGAGGTATTCGCTCAATGGTGCACCGAAGTCTCTGAACGGTGAAGGAATGATTCGAAGTGGAACCTG
>CAMDEV010000055.1 GCA_945896925.1 Auritidibacter sp. Marseille-P8566 | reverse complement strand
GGTTCAAAGGAGCGAGTAGTTCCTTTCGGATTACCTGCCAGAGATGCTTTAGATAGTTGGCTCAATGTTCGAGCTACGTTGCAACCTGCAGCTGGTGAACAGGCTCTTCTAATTAACTCAAAAGGTAAACGACTTGGGGTCAGAGCTGTTTATCAACTTGTTGCAGGCCTCTTAGTTAATACTCCAACTGGAGTTGCTGGACCACACACATTGCGGCACACAGCAGCAACCCATCTGCTTGATGGCGGAGCTGATCTTCGAGCAGTTCAAGAATTGCTGGGGCATGCAAGCCTAAGTACTACGCAGATATACACGCACGTTTCTGTTGAACGACTGAGAGACGGATATAAGAACGCTCACCCCAGAGCCTGATCTCCTAAAGGAACTAGTCGGCTAGGGGATAGCACTCCCTGCAGAACCAGGGGAGAGAAATAACCTAAGTCGGTCCTAGTTCCAAAGTGCAGACAGGTGAACTCGCAGTGCCACTGATAAGAAACTTCAGGTTCACAGAGAGTTCCGATAACTTCTCCCGCTAGCACTAAGGACCCCTCAGCTAACTCTGAACAGACCGGCTCTAGGGAGGCGCTGAAGCTAGCACCAAATCTAATGGTGATGGACTCACGATAACCCACCTGCCCAGAGAAGCTAATCTCACCAGATACAGGAGCTATCACCTCGATTCCTATGGGTGCAGCTAGGTCTATCCCTCGATGGCCAGCCCCATATTCGGTAAGTGGTGCTTCGTAGTCATTGATGACATCCAAGTGGCTTGTGCCTGTAAGGGGCATAGCTAGCGGCTCTGAGGCAACACTGGCAGGGTTAGCAAAGGATAGAAGGGTTAGAACTAGGACCAAGATCAACTTCATAACTCAAGTTTCAGGCTGGTTTCCATCTGCAGGTAAAGCCTTGTTGAGGGGGTGGAAAACCTCCCCTTTCCGCTGGTATGCTGGTAACTAGCGGTTAGCCGCAAAAATCCAAGTCCTAAAAGTCTTTAGTTTTTGCTGTTTTCCGACTTCGCGTGTCGAATAACACACCGGTTTATCAGTCCCATAAGTTTCACGGGTGAATCGGGTGCGGCACCAGGAGCATTAGACAACCGTTTATTGCTATTAACTGATCGACGCATTACTGCGTCATAAAGGAGATACTGCCATGGCAGTAGTAACCGTTCGCCAGCTGCTAGACAGCGGCGTTCACTTTGGTCACCAGACCAGACGATGGAACCCAAAGATGAAGCGCTTTATCTTAACTGACCGCGCCGGCATCTACATCATTGACTTACAGAAGTCACTAACCCACATCGACAAGGCATACGAGTTCACTAAGGACCTAGTTGCTAACGGTGGAACAATCTTGTTCGTAGGAACCAAGAAGCAAGCTCAGGAAGCAATTGCAACAGAAGCTCTTCGTGTTGGTATGCCATACATCAACGAGCGTTGGTTGGGTGGTCTTTTGACTAACTTCCAGACTGTCTCGAAGCGTCTTGCACGTCTAAAGGAACTTGAGGTCATGGACTTCAAGGACACCAAGAAGTCTGGATACACCAAGAAGGAACTTTTGATTCTTTCTCGCGAGAAGGTAAAGCTGGAGAAGACTCTTGGTGGTGTTCGTAACGTAACCAAGACTCCATCAGCGATCTGGGTTGTTGACACAATCAAGGAGCACCTAGCAATTACTGAAGCGAAGAAGCTAGGTATTCCTGTAATTGGAATTCTTGACACCAACTGTGACCCAGATGAGGTCACCATTGGTATTCCTGGTAACGACGATGCTATTCGTTCAGTTCACCTGCTTACACGCGTTATCGCAGATGCAGTTGCTGAAGGTCTAAAGCAGAAGCACTCAAAGCCAGAGCAGGTTCAACCTCTAGCTGACTGGGAGCAGGAGCTACTAGCTAGCGCTGCAGCTCAGGCTGAAGTTGCACCAGCTGTTGAAGAAGTAGCAGTAGTGGAAGAGACTCCTGCTGTTGAAGAAGTAGCAGTA
This sequence comes from Auritidibacter sp. Marseille-P8566, assembly GCA_945896925.1. Classification (GTDB taxonomy): domain Bacteria; phylum Actinomycetota; class Actinomycetes; order Actinomycetales; family Microbacteriaceae; genus Rhodoluna. Next base: position 3,237 of record CAMDEV010000055.1, on the reverse strand, counting down.
GTTGAAGAGACTCCTGCTGTTGAAACCGTAACTGAGAAGGAAGCTGAATAAGCATGGCAAACTACACTGCAGCAGATGTAAAGACTCTGCGTGAGCGCTCAGGCGCAGGAATGATGGACTGCAAGTCAGCTCTTGATGAAGCAAACGGTGACATCGACAAGGCGATGGAAGTTCTTCGCCTTAAGGGTCTAAAGGGTGTTACCAAGCGTGAAGGCCGCACCACAAGCAACGGAATCATCATTGCTCGTGTTGCAGGCAACAAGGGTTACCTAATCGAACTTGCTTGTGAGACTGACTTCGTTGCTAAGGCGGAGAAGTTTGTTGCACTTGGTGATCTAATTGCTGATGCTATTGCCGCTGCTGGTGCAGAGACTGTTGAAGCTGGTCTTGCTGCATCTGTTTCAGGAAAGACTGTTGGCGATGCAATCACCGACGAAGCTGCAATCATGGGTGAAAAGGTTGAACTTCGTAAAGTCTCTGTTGTTTCAGATGACAACATCGACGCTTACCTACACCGCACTTCAAAGGACCTACCTCCACAGGTTGGTGTTTTGCTTGCGTTCAAGGGATCAGATGTTGAGACCGCTCACGATGTTGCAGTTCACATTGCAGCATTCAGCCCAACCTACCTAACCATCGAAGATGTCCCTCAGGACATCGTTGAAACCGAGCGTCGCATTGCAACAGAGACCGCTCGTAACGAAGGTAAGCCAGAAGCTGCGCTAGAGAAGATCGTTGAAGGTCGCGTAAAGGGATTCTTCAAGGAAAACTGCCTACTAGAGCAGGACTTCGCTAAGGACAACAAGCTAAGCGTTGCTAAGGTCCTAGAGCAGCACGGCCTAACTGTGTCTTCATTCGTAAGACTTCGTGTTGGTGCATAACTAAGGCTTTAAAGCTAAAAGGCTCGGTCGAAAGACCGAGCCTTTTTACTTACCGAGCCTAAACTAGGAGAGAACCAAAGTCTTTGAGAGGGATAGCCATGCCATCAACCCCACGTCGTGTCTTACTGAAACTATCTGGTGAAGCTTTTGGTGGTGGCAATCTAGGTGTTAACCCGGACATCGTTTCAGGTATCGCTAAAGAAATCGCAGAAGCTGCCAAGAAGGTTGAAATTGCTGTTGTAGTTGGTGGCGGTAACTTCTTCAGAGGTGCAGAGCTTTCACAAAGAGGTATGGATCGAGCTCGTGCTGACTACATGGGTATGTTGGGAACTGTAATGAATGCACTAGCCCTTCAGGACTTCCTGGAGCAAGCTGGTTGTGACACTAGAGTCCAGTCTGCAATCTCAATGGCGCAGGTTACTGAACCATATATTCCTCTTCGCGCCATCAGACATATGCAAAAAGGCAGAGTAGTAATTTTTGGTGCTGGTGCGGGTCTTCCATATTTCTCAACTGACACAGTTGCAGCTCAGCGTGCTCTTGAGATTCACGCAGAAGAAGTTCTGGTTGCTAAGAATGGCGTTGATGGAGTTTACTCAGCAGACCCTAAGAAGGATCCAAAAGCTAAGAAGCTAGAGTCTTTGACCTACCAGGAAGCGCTTGTGCAGGGCTTGAAAGTGGTTGACTCAACTGCGTTTAGCCTGTGTATGGATAACAACATTCCGATGGTGGTATTCGGTATGCAGCCTGAAGGCAATATCACGAAGGCTTTGCTAGGCAAGAAAATTGGAACTCGCGTAAGCGCGTAAGTTTTAGAACAAGGAGAAATAAATGATTTCAGAGATTCTGGCAACTGCTGGAGACAAGATGAACAAGGCTGTTGAATCGGCTAAGGAAGACTTTGCCACAATTAGATCAGGTAGAGCCAACCCAGCAATGTTTCAGCGACTGATGATTGATTACTACGGCACTCCAACGGCTCTTTCATCCCTTGGCGCTATTGCAAACCCGGAGGCTAGAACCATCGTTGTCACTCCTTACGATAAGGGAGCTTTGGCAGCTATTGAGAAGGCAATTAGAGACATGCCTAACCTTGGTGCTAACCCAACTAACGATGGCAACTTAGTTCGCGTTAGCCTTCCAGAACTAACTGAAGAGCGTCGCAAAGATTACGTAAAGATCGTAAAAACTAAGGCTGAAGATCACAGGGTTGCCGTTAGAAACGTAAGACGTAAGGCTAAAGACGACCTAGATGCTCTCAAGAAAGACGGCCTTGCTGGTGATGACGATCTAGCTCGTGCTGAAAAAGAACTTGAAGCTGTTACCAAATCTCACGTTGATGCAATCGATGAAGCGCTAAAGCGCAAAGAGACTGAACTTCTAGAGGTTTAGTTTGAGTAACGCTGAAACTAAGAGTTCGAGGAGTCTTTCCCAATCAGTAATTTTTGGGCTTATACTTGGCTTCACGTTTCTAGGTTCAGTGTTATTTATCAAGGATCTTTTTGTTGCCCTAATTGCTCTCGCCTGCGCTGCTGGTGCTTGGGAACTATCAACTGCACTGAGACAGAAGAACTGGTATGTCCCTAGGATTCCGGTAACTGTTGGTTCTGCCTTGGTTATGCCCCTTACTTTTATCGGTGGCGAACTATGGCAGTGGCTAGGTGTGCTTGCAATTGTTGCTGCTTTGATGCTCTGGCGTGGAGTGCAGCTGGTGCTAAGTCACGCATCCTTCAAAAGGTCTTTCACTGAAATTATCAGAGACTTCAGTGCTGCTGCCTTTGTGGTTATCTATCTACCTTTGACCATGAGCTTTGCTGCTCTACTGATCCGTGAACCTGCGCACGATGAGATTGTTGACGGTAAGTTTTGGGTCATCACAGTTGTGGTCAGCGTAATCCTGATTGATAGCAGCGCGTATTTGTTTGGCAGAAAGCTGGGTAAGCATCCAATGCTTCCTAAAGTAAGCCCTAAGAAGTCCTGGGAGGGCTTTGCAGTCTCAGTACTATTTGCTTTGGCTAGCGCTATAGGGCTGACCCTCTGGTTACTTGAACTACCTTGGTGGTTTGGAGCATTGATTGCCGGAGTAGTCCTGCTATCTGCTGTGCTGGGTGATTTTGCAGAGTCTCTAATCAAGAGAGACTTGGGAGTAAAGGACATGTCTTCTTGGATTCCAGGACATGGTGGCGTTATGGATCGCCTTGACTCTATGCTTCCAGCCGCTTTGAGCGGATATCTATTAATGATGCTTGCGAGCAGACTCTTCTAAATAGTTTGCGACAATAGAGACGTGAGTTACGAATTCAGTAGAGCGGGTAAGCGCAAGCGTGGTTACGACCTAGCTCAAGTCAATGAATTC
>CAMDEV010000054.1 GCA_945896925.1 Auritidibacter sp. Marseille-P8566 | reverse complement strand
AGACCATCCAGACCTGCTTCGGCGTGTGTTGAGCGACCGAGGCTGAACTGTCCCAGGTGCAACCTAAGATGGCTAAGTTATGAACTACTTAGAACCCACTAACTCAGACGCCTTGCTTGAAGGTTTAAACCCTCAGCAGCGTGAGGCTGTCCTATACCGGGGACCTGCTCTTCTGATCGTTGCTGGTGCAGGTTCAGGTAAGACTAGGGTGCTAACACATCGTATTGCCCACCTACTGGGCAACAAGGAAGCTTGGCCTTCACAGATCTTGGCTATTACCTTTACCAACAAGGCAGCCAACGAGATGCGCGAACGTATTAGACATTTGGTTGGTGACCCTGAGGGAATGTGGATTAGAACTTTCCACTCTGCATGTCTACAAATCCTTAGAAGAGAAGCTGAGCGTTTAGGTCACAATCCTAACTTCACTGTTTATGACACCGGTGACACCAGAGCTCTCATCAAGCGACTTATCAAAGCTGGTGGTTATGACATCGACAATCTAAAACCACAAACTGTTGCGGCGGTTATTAGTAAAGCTAAGAACGAATTACAAACAGCTGAAGACTTTGCTTCAAATGTTGATACTAAGAATCCAAAGTCCAGTGCTCTTGCTGAAATCTTTACTGCCTATGAACATGAGAAGAAGCGTAACAACGCTTTTGACTTTGATGACCTCATCGGAGAGACAGTTTTCTTACTAAGAGCATTCCCTGAAGTTGCGGCTAACTACCAACGCAAGTTCAGACACATCTTGGTTGATGAGTATCAGGACACCAACCATGCCCAGTATTCACTCATTCGAGAACTAACTAAGCCGATCCCAGCAGCTCAGGCTCAACCAGATCCAAAGACTGGTGAACTTCTAGGACCATCATCACTGACAGTTGTTGGTGACAGTGACCAGTCGATCTACGCCTTCCGTGGTGCCGATATCAGGAACATCTCTGAGTTCAGCAAAGACTTTGCTGGTGCACACACCATTCTTTTGGAACAGAACTACCGGTCAACTCAGAACATTCTCTCTGCAGCTAACGCTGTTATCTCTAAGAACTTTGATCGCCCAGATAAGAACCTTTGGACCGATGCTGGTGCCGGTGAAAAGATTATTCAGTTCACAGCAATTGATGAAAGACATGAAGCTGGCTTCATTGTTGATCAGATCCAAGAACATCACGGTGAAGGTATTGCCTATAGCCAGATGGCCATTCTTTACAGAACTAACGCACTAACGCCAAGCATTGAAGCAGAGCTCAAATCACAGAGAGTTCCCTATGCGGTTATCGGTGGCTTGAAGTTCTACGAGCGCAAGGAAATCAAAGATGCTCTTGCCTATCTAACTGCTATCTCTAACGGTAGAAATGATGAGGCCGTTAGACGAATCTTGAACGAGCCTGGTCGCGGTATCGGAGAGAAGACAGAGCTGAAGATTGCTCAGTTAGCTAGAACAAATGAGATTAGCTTCCGGGAAGCTCTCGGTTACTCTCAAGACTTAGGCCTTGGCCCAAAGCTCACCGAAGCTATAGCTAAATTCTCAAAGTTATTGAACGATTTAGAAGCTATGTCACTGACAGCCAAGATCAGTGATGTCTTGATTGAAGCGCTTGTCCGCTCTGGCTACCGATACAACCTGGAAATGAGTAGAGATCCTCAGGATGAGGCGAGGGTTGAAAACCTAGATGCTCTTGTTGGTCAGGTAGTTGAGTATCAGTTGCGTAATCAGGAGGCAACTCTTGCCGACTATCTTGCGGAGATCACCCTGGCAGCAGCCGCCGATGAGATTGATGATGGGTCAGGTCAGGTATCGCTAATGACTCTTCACACTGCCAAAGGTCTCGAGTATCCAGTGGTCTTTATTGCAGGCCTCGAGCAGGGGACCTTGCCACACATGCGCTCCTTCGAAGAAGTCGGTGGTTTAGCTGAGGAACGAAGACTGTTCTATGTCGGTGTTACAAGAGCGATGAAGCAGTTGTATTTGACCTTGGCTCTGCAGAGAACACTGTTTGGTCAGATGAACTCAACCATGCCATCGAATTTCCTTTTGGATATTCCTGCTGAGCTAGTGGATCAGCGAGGAGCTGAGCGGGATAAACCGCAGTATCAACCGAGAGCGGTTGGGTCTGGCAACTATGACCGACCGGTTAGGGAAAAGAAGGTTTGGAATAACGCCATCACCCAGGTTAGAAACAACGAAGGTTTGGTTTTAGCTGTGGGGGATAAGGTCAAGCACGATGACTTCGGGCTAGGTACGGTAGTTGCCACCACTGGTGAGGGTGCAAGACAGACTGCGGAAATTAGATTTGAACGCGTAGGAACCAAACGATTAATGGTGCGAGTGGCACCTATCGAGAGGCTCTAAACTTATCTCTGGTGCACGTTTAGTGCCCATCTTTTCTGATTGGAATCATAAGTGGATTTATTTGAATACCAAGCCCGCGACCTCTTCGAAGCCTATGGCGTACCGGTCCTAAAGGGCATCGTTGCAGACACCCCGGATGAAGTCGAAGCAGCTGCTGCCAAGATCGGCGGAACTGTTGTTGTTAAGGCTCAGGTTAAAGCTGGTGGACGCGGTAAAGCTGGTGGAGTAAAGGTAGCTCACACTCCAGCTGACGCTAAGGCTGTTTCAGTTGACATCTTGAACCTAACTATCAAGGGTCACAAAGTGAACCGTGTGATGGTTGCTCAGGGTGCTGCAATCGACAAGGAGTATTACTTCTCAGTATTGCTAGATAGAAGCAACAGAACTTTCCTATCGCTCTGCAGCGTTGAGGGTGGAGTGGAAATTGAGCAGTTGGCTGAAGATCGTCCAGAAGCTCTTGCCAAGATTGCTATTGATGCAATTTCAGGCATTGATCTCGCTAAGGCTCTAGAGATTGCTAAGGCTGGAGGCTTTGATGACGAGATCGCAGCCAAGGTTGCTCCGGTATTTGTAAAGCTCTACGAAGTCTTTGTTAAAGAAGATGCAACTCTGGTTGAAGTCAACCCACTTATCTTGAGCAAGGATGGCGAAATCATCGCTCTAGATGGCAAGGTCAGCCTTGATGACAACGCTGAGTTCAGACACGAGCGTGAGACTCTCGAGCGTGATGAACTAGACCCACTAGAAGCCAAGGCTAAAGAGTCTGATCTAAACTACGTGAAGCTAGATGGTTCAGTTGGAATCATCGGTAACGGAGCTGGTTTGGTTATGTCTACCCTTGACGTTGTTGCCTATGCGGGTGAGCGTAACGGTGGAGTAAAGCCAGCTAACTTCCTAGATATCGGTGGTGGAGCTTCTGCGGAAGTTATGGCTGCTGGTCTAGACGTTATTCTTGGTGACCCTCAGGTGAAGAGTGTGTTCGTAAACGTCTTTGGTGGAATCACTGCCTGTGACGCTGTTGCTAACGGAATCGTTGGAGCTCTTGCAAAACTAGGTTCTTCTGCTACTAAGCCGCTCGTTGTTCGCCTTGATGGTAACAACGTTGTTGAAGGTAGAAAGATTTTGGCTGATGCCAACCACCCACTAGTCACTGTTGTTGACACCATGGACGAAGCAGCTGACAAGGCTGCAGAACTTGCAAACCGCTAAAGAGAGATTTAAGTAATGTCAATTTTCCTAGATAAAAACAGCAAGATCATCGTTCAGGGTATGACTGGCTCTGAAGGTATGAAGCACACCAAGCGTATGCTCGCCGGTGGTTCAAACATCGTCGGTGGCGTGAACCCCCATAAGGCTGGTGAAACCGTTGATGTTGATGGAACTTCACTTCCGGTTTATGGAACCGTTGCAGATGCAATGGCTGAAACCGGCGCAAATGTTTCAGTTATCTTTGTGCCACCTGCTTTCGCTAAGTCAGCAGTTATGGAAGCTATCGATGCTGAGATCGGATTAGCGGTAGTTATTACCGAAGGTATTCCAGTTCACGACAGTGCATCCTTCTGGGCATATAGCAACTCAAAGGGCAAAAAGACCAGAATCATTGGTCCTAACTGTCCAGGCATTATTAGCCCAGGAAAATCTAACGCTGGTATCACCCCTTGGAACATCTCAGGTGCGGGGCCTATCGGGCTAGTTTCTAAGTCAGGAACTTTGACTTACCAGATGATGTTTGAGCTTCGTGAGATTGGTATCTCAACTGCTATCGGTATCGGTGGAGACCCAATCATTGGAACCACCCACATTGACGCTTTAGCTGCCTTCGAAGCAGATCCAGAGACCAAGGCAATTGTTCTTATCGGTGAAATCGGTGGTGACTCTGAAGAGAAGGCTGCTGCATACATCAAAGCCAACGTCACTAAGCCAGTGGTTGCCTACGTCGCAGGTTTCACTGCTCCTGAAGGTAAGACTATGGGTCACGCTGGTGCGATTGTGTCAGGTTCTGCAGGAACTGCTCAGGCTAAGAAAGAAGCATTTGAGGCTGTTGGCGTTAAGGTGGGCAAAACACCAAGCGAAACTGCAGCGCTAATGCGTGGTGTTATCGCTAGCCTGTAATTCATGCGAATCAGGGCGTTTGGACAAGGGGCACTAGAGGCCTCCTTTGTCATTGCCCTAGGTTTTGTCACTGTTTTTCTGTTGAACATAACCATCTGGTTAGTTGAACAAACTCAGGGTTCTAACTTCACAACCGTTTTGCAAACCTCTTCACTGATTTGGCTTAACGCCCACGGTGTTCCAATTCATTTTGCAGCTAGCAAGCTTGGCAGCGTAAGTGTTCCGGAATATACCTTCGACCTAATCCCATTGGGCTTTAGCGTTTTGATTGGGTGGGCTATTTATCGCGCTGGTCGAAGACTTAGTAGTGATCAACATCTCGGTGCCAGCTGGTTTGGCGCCATCGCTAGTTATGCAGTGTTGGCTATTGCGGTTACCGGTGTTGCTAGTTCTAAGAAGATTTCGGTTGAAGATTGGCAGGCCATATTTATTCCAACTGCTCTCTTTGCTTTTCTTCTCATCCTCGGTTCGGTAATCGGTTCACCTAGATATGAGGGTGAAGGGGAATTGCGAGTTAAGGTAGCAGGGTTCTTCAGCGGCATCTTTGAAAAATTGCCTTGGGCTATTAGACCAGTCTTATCTCCAGCGCTTAGAGCAGGAACAGCGGTTGTCCTTGTTCTAACTACTTTCAGTGCGATATATATAGCTATCGCTTTAGCTTGGAACTGGGTTGAAGTTATTCGCCTTTACCAGTCAATGCAGCTAAGTCTTCTTGGAACAATTTCTGTGAGCATCGGACAACTAGCACTTCTTCCTAACGTCATAGCTTTAGGTGATACCTGGCTCACTGGAGTTGGCTTCTCAATTGGCCAAGGAACAATGGTTAGCCCAATGGGAACTGAGTTGGGACCAATTCCAGCTATTCCACTACTTGCTGTTATCCCACTGGGA
>CAMDEV010000053.1 GCA_945896925.1 Auritidibacter sp. Marseille-P8566 | reverse complement strand
TCAGGGTCTCGAGGTCCACCGAAGCCTCCGACCAAGTTGTCTCTGGAATGCCAAACCCCCATCAGGTGACCCCCATCTGCAACATAGCCCGCAATGCGTCTAGTTGCTACCTCAAGTTGTGCTTCTGGAATCTGCAAATATCCGATGACGGCTAATTCCACTGGGCTAACTAACGGTTCAAACTTCAATGCATCTGCACAGGTTGCTGAACAAATTTCAGCAACTCCTTCTTCCAGGGCAAGAGTCAAATACTTATCCAGGGCTTTCTGCGAGAAATCAACATTCTCTACATGCCACCCCTGTTTAGCTAGCCAGACGGCATTCCTACCTTCCCCACCAGCTAGCTCAATCGCTCTCTTAGATCCTGACACTTCTAAATCACCACAGAGTTCAGCAATGAACCTATTTACAACCTTGGTATAGATGAACTCATCAGTTGAGTACTTCTCATCCCAATATTTAGAATCCATTACTTGGTAGCACCTAGAGGCAGGACACTTTGAGCATCCGCAAAGCTACCCAGGTTAGTAACGTCGCTGACTCCAATTGAAATCAAATCTGCAGATGCTTCGCTTGCCTGCTCACTTGACTCGCCGTAGACAAAGTATTTGTCCGTTTTTCTTAGAGAAGTTGAGTTGGCTAGGAAGTCGCCTGAAGAGTAATCGATGTTAATCGCACCGGTAATGTGAGACTCGGCAAATGCCTCTGGAGTTCTAACATCGATGATTCCAGCCACATCACTGACATCTAACTTTGCCGGAGCGCAGCCACTTAGGCCTGAAGTAAGCGAAATCGCTAGAACAGGTGCGACCAAAGCTTTAAGTATTTTCATAATGATCCTTTGCTAAGCCTCTAAACCAAGGATAACTAAACTAGTTAGGAGAAGGAGTAATACATGGCAACCGAAGTAAGCATTGAAGAACTGGCTGATGTTATTGAACACGGCGGTTTCGTTCTAGACGTTAGAGAGGACGACGAATGGGCTGAAGGGCATGTCCCCAATGCACATCACATTCCAATGAATGAGGTTGCCAACCAAGTAGACAAGTTAGATGATGGGGCAAGAATCTTCATCATCTGCCGCTCAGGTGGCAGATCTATGACAGTCGCTAACTACCTTGAAGCGCAGGGTTTTGATGTTGTCTCAGTAGCCGGTGGTACCCAGGCTTGGATTGCTTCTGAACGCGAGCTATCTTTCGAAGCTTCGCTTTAGTCAAACTTTAGGTCAATAGCCTTCAGCACATCTGCCGCAATAGCGACTCTGACTTCTTCAAGCACGTTAGCCGCTACCGGTGAGTCAACAGTGATGACTGAAAGAGCTTTACCGCCCTTAGAGTTTCTTGCAATCTGCATTGCAGCAATGTTGATGTTGTTCTCAGCAAAAGCTTTACCGTAGACAGCAACGATGCCTGGTCTATCTGCATAAACCATTATTACTAAATGTTCAGCCATAGCTAGTTCAACATCGTAACCGTTGATGTTCACAATCTTCTGGTGAAGCTTAGGTCCAATCACTGTTCCTGAAACTGATGCAGAAGTTCCATCAGCAAGGATCGCCTTGATTGAAGTTACGTTGCGGTATTCCTCACTGTTTGAGTCGACAGATAACTTCACATCAACTCCACGCGCCTCAGCCATTAGAGGTGCATTCACATAAGAAACCTGCTCAGTAACAGCATTCTGGTAGAAACCCTTAAGAGCCGCTAGTTTCAAGACTGAAACATCTTGGGATGCAATCTCCCCTCTAACTTCAACTTCAATGGCAGTCACATTCCCACCAGAGATACCAAAGAGCAACTGACCCATGTTTTCCATCAGTGCGATACCAGGACGAACAGATGCATCAATCACACCACCGGCAACATTCACTGCATCTGGAACTAGATCTCCAGCAAGAGCAAGTCTTACGCTCTTAGCAACTGAGATACCAGCTTTCTCCTGAGCTTCATCAGTTGATGCACCTAGGTGAGGTGTAACGATGATGTTTTCTAGTTCTAGAAGTGGTGAACCGGTCGGTGGTTCTTTCACAAACACATCTAGCCCTGCCCCTGCAATACGGTTTGACTTCAATGCGGCATAGAGTGCATCTTCATCGATGATGCCACCGCGAGATGCGTTGACAATACGAAGTGTTGGTTTAGCAATGGCAAACTGCTCTGCAGCGATCATTCCAGTAGTCTCAGGAGTTTTCGGAATGTGAATAGTAATGAAATCAGATCTCTTCATTAGTTCTTCCAGCGTTACTAGCTCAACACCAATCTGTTCTGCTCTTGCAGCAGTGACATAAGGGTCGTAACCAATTAGCTTTGCCTCAAAGCCAGCAAGTCTTTGAGCAACTAGGGTTCCAATCCGGCCAAGGCCGACAATTCCGATGGTCTTCTCATACAGTTCAACACCGGTGAATTTTGAGCGCTGCCACTTCCCTGCCTTTAGCGATGCATTAGCATCTGGCACAAAGCGAGCTAGAGAAAAGATATGTGCGATAGCAAGTTCAGCAGCCGAGATCACGTTAGAAGTTGGTGCATTCACAACCATTACACCGGCAGCGGTAGCTGCCTTAATGTCAACGTTGTCCAGTCCAACACCTGCACGTGCAATTACTTTTAGGTTTGGAGCATGCGAGATCGCTTCAGCATCAACTTGGGTAGCAGAGCGAACCAAGATAGCGCTAGCAGTTGCTAAGGCAGCTAAAAGAGCTGGGCGGTCTGTGCCATCTACGTTCTGAACTTCAAAATCAGGACCTAGAGCTTCAACGGTGGCAGGTGAAAGCTCTTCAGCAATAAGGACGATTGGTTTAGACAATGGTTTATTCCTAGTGAATTAGGGGGAAAGTTTTTAGGCTGCACCAGCGAAGCGTAAGTCCATCCTACCGAAGCCTGTCTTAGTCTTAAGCGGTGACCGAACTTGTCTTCTATGCAGCCATAAGCTCAGATGGCTATCTTGCTGGCCCCGGCGGGGATATGTCCTGGGCCGAGAAGTATTTAGCTTCAGGCGAGGACTACGGCTATTTTGAACTGGTAAGCAGATCCTCAGCCATCCTGATGGGCAGAGCCACCTTTGATTTCGAGATAGAAAACGGCGTCCAAGGACCTAGACCGCTCCCCACCTATGTCCTAACCCACATCCCGGAGTTCTACGAAGATGTCCTAGATGAGAACATTTTCTTCACCGGCGGAGACATAGCTAAGGTCGTTGACCTCATCAAACTGAAACATCCGGGCACAGTATTTATCATGGGTGGAGCTGATGTTGTGAACCAGCTCCTGGATGAAAACCTGATAGATGTCATGAGACTATTTGTTTGTCCTGAAGATCTAGGCTCAGGAACCCAAGCGTTCAAAGATGACACTGCCTATAACAACTTCACTCTGGTAGATGAGAAGCAATACTCTTCAGGCATTGTTGAAGAGATTTATCAAAGAACCCTTTAAAGCAATAACCCCACCTTTTCAGGTGGGGTTATTTTCAATTCTTTAGCGAGCAGCTTTGCCCTCTTCATAGTCATCTGAGTTCTTGATCCATGAGAATAGCTTGCGAAGGCTACGGCCAACAGCTTCGATTGGGTGTGCTTCACCCTTAGCTCTAAGCGCAAGGAACTCTGGAGCTCCTGCATCCTGGTCTGCTACGAAACGGTTTGCAAAAGTGCCATCCTGGATATCGGTTAGAACATCGCGCATACGCTCTTTAACCTCTGGGCCAATAACTCTTGGACCTGAAATGTAGTCACCGTATTCAGCTGTGTCAGAAACTGACCAACGCTGCTTAGCGATACCACCTTCATACATCAGGTCAACAATCAGCTTTAGCTCGTGCAGAACTTCGAAGTATGCAACCTCTGGCTGGTATCCAGCTTCGGTTAGAGTTTCGAAACCATATTGAATTAGCTGTGATGCTCCACCACAGAGAACTGCTTGCTCACCGAATAGGTCAGTCTCAGTCTCTTCAGTGAAAGTGGTCTTGATGGTTCCAGCTCTGGTTCCACCAATTGCTTTTGAATATGAAAGTGCTAGGTCAAATGCGTGACCGGTAAAGTCCTGCTCGACTGCAACTAGGTTAGGAACTCCACGACCGTCGATGTATTCACGACGAACGATGTGACCTGGACCCTTAGGTGCAACTAGGAAAACATCAACGTCAGCTGGTGGCTTGATGAAACCGTAACGGATTGAGAAACCGTGACCGAAGACAAGTGCTTTACCTGCAGTTAGGTCTGGTGCAATCTCGTTTGCGTAGATGTCACGCTGACGAGGGTCTGGTGCCAAGATCATGATCACATCTGCCCAAGCAGCGGCTTCCTTCACTGAAAGAACTTTTAGCCCAGCTTCTTCAGCTTTAGCTTTGCTCTTTGAACCTTCGGCTAGACCAACAACAACATCCACACCTGAATCCTTTAGGTTCAGTGAGTGTGCATGTCCCTGTGAGCCGTAACCAATTACGGCTACCTTCTTGCCCTGGATAATGCTTAGATCGGCATCCTTGTCGTAAAAGATTTCAGCCACTTGTTTTATCTCCTTGTTTGATGTTTATTACTACTTCAGAACCTTCTCGGTGATTGACTTTGAACCACGTCCAATAGCCAAAACACCCGACTGCACCAATTCTTTGATGCCGAAGGGTTCGAGAACTTTGATGAAGGCTTGACACTTGGCGGTTTCGCCAGTTACCTCAATGATTAGTGCATCGCTCGCGACGTCGATGACACGGGCACGGAATAAGGTTACTGCCTCTAGGACCTGTGAACGGGTAGCGGCGTCGGTCTTTACCTTAATAAGCATGTGATCGCGCTCAACGGTGGTCTCAGGCTCTAGCTCAACCACCTTGATTACGTTGATCAACTTGTTCAGCTGCTTGGTGACCTGCTCTAGCGGAAGGCCATCAACGCTAACCACAACAGTGATGCGAGATAGTCCTTCGACTTCGGTAGTTCCCACCGCAAGCGATTCAATGTTGAAACCACGACGAGCAAACAAACCTGCAACGCGGGTAAGTAGTCCTGGACGGTCTTCAACTAGTAGGGATAGAACGTGCTGTGACATTACTCTTCCTCCCCTTCTTCCCAAACTGGTCTTTCATCTCTAGCAAACTGAACTGCATCATTAGATAGACCGGCTGGAACCATTGGCCAAACCATGGCATCTCTTCCAACGATGAAGTCAATCACAACTGGTCGATCGTTGGTTTCCATAGCTAGCTTGATGGCAGCATCAACTTCTTCAACCTTTTCAACACGAATACCTAGACAGCCATAGGCTTCTGCAAGCTTTAGGAAATCAGGAACCATGATGGTGTCTGTTCCAGTGTTCAAATCAGTGTTTGAGTAACGAGAGTTGTAGAAAAGTGTCTGCCACTGTCTAACCATTCCCAATGAAGAGTTGTTGATGATAGCAACCTTGATTGGAATGTTGTTAATTGTGCAGGTAGCAAGTTCCTGATTAGTCATCTGGAAACAACCGTCCCCATCGATAGCCCAAACTAAACGATCTGGTTGTGCGACTTTGGCACCCATTGCTGCAGGAACTGAGTAACCCATA
>CAMDEV010000052.1 GCA_945896925.1 Auritidibacter sp. Marseille-P8566 | reverse complement strand
CCCAAAGAATCAGCCCAACAAAGACTGCGCTAAAAAATGAAATTACAAGAATTGACCGCAGTGATGTCGCCGACTTCTTACTTGCCATTTTCTTCCTTTGCCCTAGGTGTCGCCAACCAAACTCCTCGCTGAACAGCAACTATAGCCATATAAGCGCTGAAAAATCCAACAGCGTTCAACCCGTTCAAGGGTGCAAACCAGAAGATTAGGCAAAACAGCGCACCAATGGAAGCACTAATTCTCAACTCCATTTTGTCTACTGCTTCTGAGACTCTCGAAGCAAAGAATTCAGTAACTGAAGTCATGCCGGAGAAGATCGCCAATAAACCTGTGAATACTGCGAGATATGCTTCTTCAGTTGATGGAATGAAAACTATTGTGAGCATGACCACTAAAGCTGAAATTGCACTCGGATAGATTATCGAAAGCTTCTTTTCTTCACTCTTATCTATCTGGAATAGAACTAGCCCGCCAAATGCAAGAGCAGTCGCAACGAACTGTAAAACCTGTACTCCAGTGGTGACCGTGTGATCTTGATTGAAGATTAGAAATGCTGCAGCGACCGCGAACACTATTGCTCGCAGAAAGTTCGCTAACTTCATTTACTACTCCTTTGGATTAACAAAGCGTGAGTACTGTCCTTGGAACAATACTGTGGAAGAACCGGTAGGTCCGTTTCTCTGCTTCGCCAGGATCAATTCTGCCTCACCTGGTCTTGGAGTTTCTGAACCTAAGTCGCGGTGAATCAAAATTACGACGTCAGCATCTTGTTCAAGAGATCCAGATTCACGAAGCTGAGATAGTTCAGGCTTCTTGTTAGTACCTTCTTCTGATTTACGGTTCAACTGGGAAAGCGCAACAACTGGAACCTTTAGTTCCTTAGCTAGAAGTTTTAGAGAGCGTGAGAACTCAGAAACTTCTTGCTGACGGTTTTCAACTTTCTTACCTGAAGTCATCAACTGGATGTAGTCGATTACTACCAGCTTCAAATCAAACTCCTTAAGCATCCGTCGACACTTAGCTCTGATCTCAACAATGTTTAGGTTAGGGCTGTCATCAATCACTAGTGGTGCTGCACCGATGTTGCTGCGACGCTCAGCCATGATCGCCCACTCGTTGTCAGTGATGCCACCTTTACGCATGCTCTGCAAAAGAATTCCTGTTTCTGCTGAAAGCAATCTCATTGCGATTTCTGTGGTGCTCATTTCCAGAGAGAAAACTGCTGTTGCAAGTTTTTTGTTGATGGCTGCTTCTCTAGCGATATCAAGAGCAAGTGTTGACTTACCTAAACCTGGACGTGCAGCAATAATTACAAGCTGACCTGGGTGCAAACCGTTTGTGTCTTTGTCTAGTTGAGTAAAGCCAGTTGGAACTCCAGAGAGACCATCGTTCTTTTGAACCAATTCGATTTCATCGGCAGCATCTTGAAGAGCTTTACTTAGTCGCGTCCAATCAGCTCCGGTTGATTCATCTGCAACTGTGTAGATTTCGTTTTGTGCGACGTTGACCAGTTCTTCAACTTCACCTTCTGCGTCATAACCTCTTTGCGCAATTCTTGTTCCAACTTCAATAAGTCTTCGCAGAACTGCTTTGTCTCTAACAATGTCTGCATAAAACTTTGCGCTCGCTGCAGTTGGAACAATCGAAGTTAATTCGTGAAGATATTCCGCTCCACCGATTGTTGCCAACTTCCCCATCTTTGAAAGTTCAGCATTGACAGTAATAACGTCTGTCGGTTCACCATGGTTAGCCAGTGCAGCAATCGCGCTGTAAATAAGCTCGTGCTTCGGTGCATAGAAATCTCTTGGCTTTAGCTTGCCTTCAGAAAGAATTGAGTGCACAACATCCGCTGACAACAACATTCCACCCAGGGTGCTCTGTTCAGCATTTAGGTCGTGAGGAAGCAGGCGATCTTCAGATCTGAATGCCTTGGCTACTGGTGCAATTGACATCTGTTTCTTTCTTTTTGAAGCAAAATACATCTAGAACTTATGTGTAGCATCCACCATAGACATTCTCAGTGCAATAAGGGCTGTGATTTAATCTGTGGATAAACTGGGGAACACGCCGACTCAACTGTGGACAATTTGTGGATAATCCGTGGACAATCTGTGGATAACTTCTGAAAATCCCCGTGTTTATTGAGATGTAGCGAGTTTTTCCAAACCTTAACAAAAGGTTAAACCTGTGAATTAAGGTTTTGAAAGATGCTTGAAAATGAAAGAACTTTCATGACTTCTCCACAGAGTTATCCACAGAATCCGCGTGTCGAGCCTGGTTAAAACAATAGTGGCAGGCTTTTGGGCCTGCCACTACCGTTTAGAACCAATTACTTCTTAGCTACAACCTGTAGTTTCAAGGTTGCGGTTAGGTCTGAGTGCAGCTTTACGGTTGCCTCGTAGTTACCTGTTGTGCGAATTGGAGAGAAGAAAGCGACCTTACGCTTGTCGATCTCGCCAAGGCCAGCTGCTGCAACTGCTGCTGCAACGTCGCCGTTCTTGACTGCACCGAACAAACGGCCACCAACTCCAGCCTTTACGACAACCTTGATTGGGTTAGCCTGAAGGCTGTCCTTGAAAGCCTGAGCTTCTTCAACAGTTGCTAGAGCACGTGCGTCACGGGCTGCCTTGATTGATGCAACCTGCTTCTCACCACCCTTGGTCCAGATAACTGCAAAGCCTCTAGGCAGTAGGTAGTTACGTGCGTAACCGTTCTTTACTTCAACAACGTCTCCGGCTGAGCCTAGGCCCGATACCTCGTTGGTCAAAATTACTTTAGACATTAGTCATCCCTACTTATCTGCCAGCGCCAGCGTAAGGCATAAGTGCAACCTCACGAGCGTTCTTTACTGCACGGGCAATTAGACGTTGTTCCTGAACTGAAACCCCGGTGATGCGGCGAGAACGGATCTTGCCACGGTCAGACACGAACTTACGAAGAGTTGCGATGTCCTTGTAATCAATAACGCCGACCTTGATTGGCTTGACTGGTGCAAGCTTTAGGTTCTTAGCGTTGCGACTGCCCTTCTTGACGCGGTCGCTGTTTACTTTTGCTGCCATTTGTATCTCCTATGAATTCTTAGAAAGGTGTTGAGTCGCCAGCGGCAAAGCCACCATCAACTCCTGGGTTAGCCCAAGCATCGTTTGCTGGTGGGGTGACTGGCGCTACTGGAGTTGAACCCCACGCGTTTGAGTCAACTGCACCGGCTTCACGAGCCTTGCGGGTTACGGTTGCGGTTGCGTAGCGAAGTGAAGGACCGATTTCTTCGATCTCCATTTCGATAGAAGCACGAGCTTCTCCGGTGTTTGCTTGGTAAGCAGAGGCAGGCTTTAGGCGACCTGTGACGATAACTCTGGTTCCCTTTGTAAGAGAACGAGCAACGTTATCGGCAACATCGCGCCAAGCAGTACATCTCACCCAAACAGTTTCGCCGTCTTCCCATGTGTTGGTGTTGCGGTTGTAGGTACGTGGGGTTGAAGCCACGTTTAGACCAACAAATGCAATACCGCTATTGGTGTTACGCAATTCTGGATCGTTGGCTAGGTTGCCAACAACAGTGATAGTAAGTTCTCCAGCCATGAGTATTACTCAGCTGACTTAGCGGCAGGCTTCTTAGCTCTAGCTGGCTTCTCGTCAGCAGCCTTTTCAGCAGCGCTAACTTCAGGAACCACTACAGCATTGATCTTGAATACTGCATCTTCAGCACGCAGCACCTTGGTGCGGACAACTGCTTCAGAGAGCTTCAACTGACGGTCCAACTCAAGAACTTCAGCAGGCTGACAGGTCAGGTATAGGACGGCGTAGATGCCTTCGGTTTTCTTGTTGATTTCGTAAGCGAAACGGCGACGGCCCCAAATGTCAACGCTGTCAACGGTGCCTCCACCGTTGCGAATTACGTTGAGGAATTTGTCTAAGCTGGCACCAACGGTACGCTCATCGATGTCTGAGTCAAGAATGACCATGACTTCGTATTTATGCATGACTAACCCACCTCCTTTGGACTAGAACGGCCACGGCGTTTCCGTGGCAGGAGGGTATATGCAGTTGTCACCCAACGAAAGAGCACAGGGTCTCTTCAGGGCAACTTCACTACTCTACCTTGATTGCCACCAGGCAAGCAAGCGAGATTTAGCAATATCTTCACCGAGTGGACCTTCATCTAAACGAAGTTCCATCAGGAACCGATATGCCTCTCCAACATCAGGTCCTGGAGTGATATTCAGAAGTTCCATGATCTGTTCACCAGAGAGATCAGGTCTAATTGCGTTGAGTTCTTCCTCTTCTTGTAATTTAGCTATGCGCTCTTCGAGGTCGTCATATGCATGAGAGAGACGATCGGCCTTCTTTTGATTACGTGTAGTCACATCGGCTCTGGTTAGGGCGTGCAGTCTCAATAGTTGATCGTCGGCATCTCTGACATATCTTCTGATAGCTGAGTCAGACCAAGGCTGGTCGCTGTATCCAAAGAATCTAAGGTGCAATTCGATGAGCCTAGAAACCGCTTTGATGGTGTCATTATCGAATTTCAGCTCTCTTAGACGCTGGGTAGCTAGCTTTGCCCCAACAACATCGTGGTGGTAGAAGGTAACTCCTCCACCGGACTCTAACTTCCTAGTTGAAGGCTTACCGATATCGTGAAACAGTGCGGCTAAACGAAGAACTAGGTCGTTGTGTAGCTCGTAGTCCTTTTCATAGTCAATTGCTTGCTCAACGACAGTAAGAGTGTGCTGATAGACGTCCTTGTGATGGTGATGTTCATCAATCTCAAGCTTTAGAGCAGGCAGTTCAGGAATTACAAGTTCTGCCAATCCTGAGTCGACTAGGGCTTCTAGGCCTTCTCTAGGGTTAGCACCCAGCAATAACTTAGAAAGTTCAACCTGAATACGCTCAGCAGAGATGATCTCAATTCGATCAGCCATGGCCTCCATAGCGCTAAAAGTTTCTTCTTCGATTAGAAAACCCAGTTGAGAGGCGAATCTAGCCGCTCTCATCATTCTTAGCGGGTCATCGCTGAAGCTATCCTCAGGTTTAGCTGGGGTCCTGATGATGCCATCTACTAGGTCTTGTAATCCATTGAAAGGATCAACAAAGACCCCCTCAGGAAGCCTAAGAGCCATGGCATTAACGGTGAAATCTCTTCTAAAAAGGTCATCGTTGAGGTCTTTACCGAAGGCAACGTGAGGTTTTCTAGAATCAGCGTCATACTGATCTGCTCGGTAGGTTGTGATTTCAACCGTGGTATCCCCGATGCGGGCACCGATGGTGCCAAAGTCTCTGCCGATATCCCAGTGGGCATCAACATTTCCCTTTAGAACACTGAGGATCTCATCAGGGGTAGCTGAGGTGGTGAAATCAAGGTCAGCTATTTCTCTGCCTAGGAAAGCATCTCTAACCGGGCCACCAACCAGGGAAAGTTCAAAACCAGCAGCTGTGAAGAGTGTGCCGAGTTTAACAAGTAACGGACTCTCGGTGGTCCGCTGGAGATTGGCTAGAGCCTCTTGAACTGTTGGCATTGATTTAAGTATGCCCGTGATATCCCTCATACACCGATGAATTACCTCACGGGGTTAGGCTTG
>CAMDEV010000051.1 GCA_945896925.1 Auritidibacter sp. Marseille-P8566 | reverse complement strand
CCACTTGCTGGCCTATTACACAAATCAGCAACGGGACAACTAGCGACAGAAATAGAGCCTGAGTTTCTAGAACAGGTTGCAATTACTGTAGTGCTCGCAAGTGAGGGATACCCAGTATCGTCAGCTCCAGATCGAGAGATAACCGGTCTGGAAATTGATGATGAGCATATTGAAATTGCACATGCGGCAACCAAATTAGTTGATGGCAAACTCTTTGCAACCGGTGGGCGTGTGCTCTCTGTGGTTTCAACTGCAAAGACTTTCCACAAAGCTCGTAGGCATGCATACAAAGTTATTGAACAAATCAAACTCGAAGGTTCCCATTACAGAACTGACATTGCTCTAAAAGTTGATGAGGGTAAAGATGACTAAGGCTATTGCTGGTTGGCACCATGTTTATAGTGGCAAGGTCAGAGACCTTTATGAAGCAGACGATAAAGATCTGTCACATTTAATTCTTGTTGTTGCCAGTGATCGAGTCAGCGCGTTCGACAGAATTCTAGAACCGGAGATTCCTGCTAAAGGTGAATATCTAACCAAGCTCACAAACTTCTGGTTTGAGAAACTAGATGTTCCTAACCACATCTCCAATGAAGTTCCAGTTCCCCAAGAAGTTCTTGGCAGAGCAATGGTCTGCAAGAAGCTGGAGATGTTCCCTATTGAATGTGTAGTTCGTGGATACATCTCAGGCTCTGGCTATAAGGATTACCTCGCTAACGGAGAGATCTGTGGCAACCAATTACCTGCTGGTCTTGCATTCGGCGATAAGTTACCTGAACCAATCTTTACCCCTGCATATAAAGCAGAACTGGGTGAGCACGATGAGAACATCACCTTTGAGAAGGTAGTTGAGATCATCGGCCAAGACAACGCTGACAAGCTAAAAGCCCTAAGCCTAGACATCTTTACTAGAGCAAGTGAAATAGCAGCGGAAGCCGGCCTTATCCTTGCTGATACCAAGTTTGAATTCGGCATCGACCCGGCAACCAACCAGATTACCCTAGGTGATGAAGTGCTAACCCCAGACTCCAGTAGATATTGGTCTAAGGCTGCCTGGAATGCAGGAGACCGTAAAGAGAGCTTCGATAAGCAGATAGTGAGGAACTGGTTAGCCGCTAACTGGGATCCAACCAGCGATACCAACCCCCCACCACTACCAAAAGATATAGTCGAGCAAACTAGCGCTAAGTATGCTCAACTGATTGAGCTCTTAGCTAAATAAAGAGAAGCCCCCGTACGCACGGGGGCTTCTCTTTTTTGAACCTTACTTAACAGCAGGACCGTAGTTGTTGGTGCCTGGCTGGCTATCGGTTGCTAGCAACACGATGTTGTAGATAGGAATCAAGATAAACCAACCTGACTTACCGATGTCGTGCATTCTTCGAACAGCAACAGCTAAACCTGGTAGCAGGTTTGCAAATACCCAGATGTAGTAAATCGGGTTATAAGTCACTGCACCGGTAAGAGGGTCCATCTGAGCAGTCACAAGGCCGAGCGGGAAGGTAATCAAGATATTGAACAGGTACGCGAACCAGTATGCACTTCTTCTTGATCTGCCGTTGAAGTTTGTGTAGTTCTGATAAAAGCTAGAGATGGCTTGGCCAAAGTTCATTTGTTTCTCCTAGTTAGTGAGGGGGTTTCCCCTGTAACTTTATTCCCGAAAGGCGACAAAACTGCTGAACCTTGAGGTAACGATTGGGTTAACCTGCCTAAAGCAATGAGAGCCTCCCAGCCGATAAACTAAGACTGTTCGCACCCGCCAAAGGTGACGCCGGCGGACATAATATTTCAGCCCCACCGACCTTCGGGAGCGTATCTTGCCTAAAATCATCGTTGAAGTCATGCCTAAAGCAGACCTACTAGACCCAGCTGGTAAGGCTGTTGCCAATGCCCTACAGCGTAAAGGCCATTCAGAGGTAACCAACGTCCGAATCGGTAAGCGCATCGAACTTCACTATTCAAACACCCCAACTGAAGCAGATCTTCAGGCAGCTAAGCAGATTGCTGCTGACTTCCTATCTAACGGTGTTATCGAAGACGTAGTAAACGTCATTGTGGAGAACTAATCTCCATGAAAATTGGTGTCGTAACCTTTCCCGGAACACTTGATGACAGAGATGCTCAAAGAGCAGTTCGTCTAGCTGGAGCAGAAGCTGTCAGTCTTTGGCATGCAGATACCAACTTGCACTCTGTTGATGCAGTCGTGCTACCTGGTGGATTTAGTTTCGGTGACTACCTACGCTGTGGTGCTATTGCGGCACAGGCTCCAGTGATGGAAAGCATCATTGATGCTGCAAATGGTGGTTTACCAGTTCTTGGTATTTGTAATGGTTTCCAAGTTCTTGTTGAGTCACATCTACTCCCTGGTGGGCTGATCAGAAACGAACACCAACACTTCATCTGTCGTGATCAGAAACTTATTGTTGAGAACGTTGATACAGCTTGGACTAACGGTTTCAAACTAGGTCAAGAAATTACCATTCCACTAAAGAATGGTGAAGGTGGATACATCGCAGATGCTGAAACTCTTAACCGTCTTGAAGGTGAAGGGCTCATCGCATTCCGTTATAGCGAAGTAAACCCAAATGGTTCAGTCAACAACATCGCCGGTTTGAAAAACAAAAAGGGAAATGTTGTTGGCCTTATGCCTCACCCAGAACACGCAGTTGAACCTGGTTTTGGTCCTGATACTTCTGTTGCAATGAGATCAGGTGTTGATGGTCTAACTTTCTTCACATCAGTGATTAGCTTAATGTTGCAGGTGGCCAAGTAAGTGTCAGCCAGTCAAAGCCATGTCAAGATTCACGCAATCTTGAAAGCTACCCAAGATATCATTGCCTCTGAAGGTGTTGAGGCAGTGACTATGCCCCGCATAGCCTCAGCTAGCGAACTATCTCGTCCAGCTATCTACCAATACTTCTCAAGCCGAGAACACATTCTTGCTGAACTCGTAATCAATGAAATAGCCGACCTCAGCAACGATCTTGACGTCCACCTAGCCAAAATTAGTGATCCACTGGAACAAACTCGCATTTGGCTGCACTATAGCTTGGGTTTTCTAGCCAGTGCAGAGCACCGAGTAATTAGCCAAATCAGTATGAGAATACTTCCCGAGGAATCTCGCGGAATGCTAAATGCTATGCACGGTCACTTTATGACTTCTCTTATCAATCCCCTTACCGTTCTAGGTGTGGCAGATGCTTCTAGAACAGCCCAACTAATTTTTGCTTCAATAGCAGAAGCCGCTAAAAGAATAGATGGCGGCTCGGCGTATGAACACGAAGCCGCCATCCTTGAAAGGTTTGTTATTGCAGGCGTAGTTGGAACAACTACCCCTTCAGAGTTGTCTTAGTTAGCACTTTATTTCCATAGGTAACTTTAAGGGTGGTGTTCTTACCCTTGTTCTTACCTACAGAAATCTTGACGGTGTAGCTATCTGATGTTGGTCTAACAATTTTCACTGAGGGTCCTACTATCACCTTGATGCTCTTTGCTTTAGCGTTCTTGATAACGAAAACGAAGCTAGTTCCAGACTTACCTGCTCTAGCCGAGATTGCTGGTGCAGGGGGTGCGGTGAATGTCAGTGGAATTACTCGATCAAGGGACAGATCTGGTCCTCCGGTGTGATCTGCTCTTACAAACACAACACAAGAGGTCTTAGAGCAGTCCACGTTGTTGCCTCCAGAAACGAAACTCGACTTGACTGGCAAAGTGAGTTCGCCTTCTGCATTTACAGCTCCAAAGCCTTGCTGTATTTGGCTCAAGCTGGCCCAGACTCCAAGTCCATAACAAACGCTAGGTCGCTCACCGGCGGTAGCTGCCTGACATAGACGAACATAAACACCCTGTGTGTTAGTTAGGCCTAAAATTTTAACCTTGAGGTTTTCTCCTGCATAGGAGATAGTGGCTGTCTTAGAAACCTGCACGCTGTACTCGGGAGTGAAGGCGATAGAAAGAAATATGTCTAAAGTCTTGTCAGCCGGTCCATTGTGGTCTCGTCTGATGAAGACGCCACATGAAGACACTGAACAATCAATTGTGTTTCCGCCTGCCAGAATGTGTCTCTCCAAACTTAAGTTGATTTCTGGAGACAGCGGCTGTGCTCCTGGTGTAGAGATAGTTGAAGCCCAAATGGTTTTGCTTTGTCCGACACATACTGTTGGACGTTCGCCGGCCACTGCTGGTGTTTCACACTGCAATATGTAAACTCCCTGGCCTGAAGGAACACCAGCAATGTTGAGGGTAACTTCCTCGCCAGCACGGCTTAGGCCAGTGCTCTTACTTAGTGAAGCCGTTAGCCCCTCTGCGAAGGCTGTCCCAGCAATAGGGGTAGAGATTACGGCAAGCGTTAACGCGATTGCATATTTACTTAGTGACATTTCATCCTTTTGTTTTGTTTATTTGCTAAAAGCTATTGGGACTATTACATCGGCTGTGCGATTATCGCCATTTGTGTGGTCGGCTCTGGTTAGAACTGCACATTTTACTTTTCTACAATCCTTGTCTCCAATTTTTAGGCTAAGTGGCAGCTCAATCTTGAATTTGCCACCTTTCTTGAAGCCTGTAACCAGAAGTGCTGCATACAGAGGAGGGTTTGAAGAAATCCAAACTGCCTGGCTGTTAATTCCGGTTATGTTGTAGGCCCCGCAGTGATCCGGTTTATCACCTTTCTTCGGAATCACACAGAAAGTGGCATAAATACCAATTTCCATGTCATACCCGCTACCGGTGACAGTAACTTTGGAATCCTTCTTGAGGCCCTTGGTTTGAGAGACGGTTAACTTCTGGCCCTTAGGGCCTGAAACAGTTACTTGGCTGGAAGGAGTGCTGGCGGCGAATCCTTGGCTCGGAATCAGCAAAGTTAGACAGGTAATGAGTGCTATCAGTATCTTCTTCATAGAAAGAGACTAAGCACTGAAGTATTTAGTGCTCTGACAGTTTGTCAGGAGATAAAATGAAAGTAATTTCACCCTTCTCATCGGAGCAAACTTGCCAACTGTATCGACTCTCACCCAAGTTGACACCACCAAAGACGCTAAGAAATCTCCAGATAAAGTTCAGCCATACAAAGAGCTAGGTCTAAAGTTTGAAGAGTATGAGCAGGTAAAGAAGATTCTAGATAGAAGGCCGACCAGTGCTGAACTAGCTATGTATTCAGTTATGTGGTCTGAGCACTGCTCTTATAAGAGCAGCAAGATGTATTTACGTCAGTTCGGTGAGAAAGTAACACCTGAGATGACTAAGAATCTAATGGTCGGTATGGGTGAGAACGCTGGTGTTGTTGACATCGGTGAAGGCTGGGCCGTTACTTTCAAAGTTGAATCACACAACCACCCAAGCTATATCGAACCTTTCCAAGGGGCAGCAACTGGTGTTGGTGGAATTGTTAGAGACATCCTGACTATGGGTGCAAGACCTATTGCAGTTATGGATCAACTTCGATTTGGTGCTGTTGCTAATCCCGACACAGCAAGAGTTGTGCACGGTGTTGTCTCAGGTATTAGCTTCTACGGTAACTGTCTAGGACTTCCTAACATTGGTGGCGAGACAGTCTTTGACAAGGTCTATCAGGGTAACCCTCTTGTTAACGCACTGTCTGTTGGTGCACTTAG
>CAMDEV010000050.1 GCA_945896925.1 Auritidibacter sp. Marseille-P8566 | reverse complement strand
TGTTAAGGCCGGTAGAACACACCTTATGGATGCAACTCCGGTCACACTAGGTCAAGAGTTCGGTGGCTATGCCGCTCAGATTCGATATGGCATCGAAAGAGTTAATTCTTCAATTGCACGTGTTGCTGAAGTACCACTTGGCGGAACTGCAGTTGGCACTGGAATCAACACGCCTAAAGGTTTCCCTCAGGAAGTTATTCGACTACTAGCACAGGAAACAAAACTACCCATCACTGAAGCGCGTAACCACTTTGAAGCACAGGGTGCTAGAGATGGTTTGGTAGAGGCTTCAGGAGCACTTAGAACCCTTGTTGTTGGTGTTACCAAGATTGCTAATGATCTTCGTTGGATGGGTTCAGGTCCTAATGCAGGTCTCGGTGAGATTGCTATTCCAGATCTTCAGCCAGGTTCTTCAATCATGCCGGGCAAGGTAAACCCTGTAATTCCAGAGGCAGTAATGATGGTTGTTGCCAGAGTTATCGGAAACGATGCAACAGTTGCTTGGGCAGGTGCAACAGGAAACTTTGAACTAAACGTAGCAATCCCAGTAATGGGTAATGCCCTTCTAGAATCAATCAGATTGCTATCTAACTCTCTAAGACTTCTAGCTGACAAGACTGTTACGGGTCTAGAAGCAAATGTTGAAAGAGCAAGAGCACTAGCCGAGTCTTCTCCTTCAATAGTTACTCCACTAAACAAATACATTGGCTATGAAGCAGCAGCAAAGATCGCTAAGCATGCTGTTTCTAAAGCCATCACCATTCGTGAAGCAACCATAGAACTTGGTTATGTCGATGGTGAGAAACTGACTATCGAACAACTTGATAAAGCACTAGATGTCTTGTCTATGACTAAGCCAGGTGAGTGACTAGCCAAGAAGAGCTAGCTCCGAAGAAACTCAGCAGTAAGTATGGCCCCAGTGGGATGCTGGACCCAATCTTTGCTTTACCAAGAGAAATCAATGCCACTACGACTCCAAACGCTAAGACAAAGGCAATGCCGATGGCTATAGCTGGAAGCCAAGGGTTGAAATAGGCAAGGGTTAGTGCCATCACTGTTGCTAGCTTCACATCTCCCATTCCTAAAGCTTCGATGTAGTTTGCACCTAAACCTAGAACAGCCACTAGAACAGCTATTCCTAATGCAAGTAATTGGCGTGACCAGTCTGTTGAAATTACCGTGCCGATTGACTGTGCTAAGAGAGCAACGGGGAACGCAGGTAACACCAACCTGTTTGGAAGTCGGTGCTCTCTTAGATCAATCACAGTTAATGGCCATGCCACGGCTAGCAAATACAGAGCGGGTATTAGAGCTATTAGTTCAGACAGACTGGGCACTAGCCCAAGATAGTTTTATCTAATAAATCTTGCTTAGGTTATGCACAACTTAGTTATCTAGCAAGCTGGTAACCATATCTGCAATCGGTGATCGCTCACTTCTAGTTAGAGTTAAGTGAGCAAAGAGTGATTGACCTTTGAGTGCCTCAATCACAGCTGCAACACCATCGTGACGACCAACTCGCAGGTTGTCTCTTTGAGCAACATCGTGGGTCAAGATAACTCTTGAGTTCTGACCGACACGAGAGAGCACGGTTAGCAAAACGTTTCTCTCAAGTGATTGAGCTTCATCAACAATGACGAAGGTATCGTGCAGTGATCTACCTCTGATGTGGGTTAGCGGGAGTACTTCTAGTAAGCCACGGTCTGTGACATGCTCTAAAACTTCTTTAGAAACCAATGGGCCTAGGGTGTCAAAGACTGCTTGAGCCCAAGGGTTCATCTTCTCTGCCTCTGAACCAGGTAGGTAGCCGAGCTCTTGACCGCCAACTGCGTAGAGAGGTCTAAAGACCATGATCTTCTTGTGAGCTCTGCGCTCTAGAACTGCTTCTAGACCTGCACAAAGTGCAAGAGCTGATTTACCTGTTCCTGCTCGTCCACCAAGGGAAACGATTCCAATTTCAGGATCTAGCAAGACATCGATGGCTAGTCGCTGTTCAGCAGATCTACCGTGGACTCCGAAGATATCCCTATCTCCCCTGACTAGCTTTACTTTCTTATCCGCTGTAACGCGACCTAGAGCATGTCCACGTTCGCTGGTAATTACCAAACCGCAGTTCACTGGCAGGTCTTTGACAGCTGGATGGTCATAACCATCTGAGTCGTATAGATCACTCATTTGATCTGCGCTCATGGCAATCTCTTGGATGCCGGTGTATCCAGAGTCAACTGCCATCTCTGCTCGGTACTCATCTGCCATTAGTCCTAACGCAGAAGCTTTGACACGAAGTGGGAGGTCCTTAGAAACTACTGTGACGTCAAAACCTTCATTAGCCAGATTGGCTGCGACAGCCAGGATTCTTGAGTCGTTATCGCCTAACTGGAAACCAACTGGAAGGACATTCGGGTTGATGTGGTTTAGTTCAACTCTTAGAGTTCCACCATCACCAATTTCAACTGGGAAATCTAATCTCTCGTGCTTCATGCGAAGGTCATCTAGGTGACGCAGTGCTTGTCTGGCAAAGTATCCAATCTCTGGATCGTGACGCTTCTTTTCTAGCTCGTTGATAACGATGATTGGTAGCACAATTTCGTGCTCAGCAAACTTGAATATTGCTCTAGGGTCTGCAAGCAGAACTGAGGTATCTATGATGAAGGTTTTGATTGCCGTATCTGGCTTTTTGGGGGTTGCCTTAGCAGTTGTCTTGGTGGTTTTAGGTGATGCACTGCTCTTAGTAGGCATTAACTCTCCTGCGTAATTCTGTTTGGTTTGAGATTACGCCCTAGAAGTTTTGGGGTCGGAATCAACACGCCCGAATCAGGGTGTGGTAATCAAAAATTTACCTAGGCACCAAATCTGCGGTTACGTTTACCAAAAGCACGCAGTGCTCGAAGGAAGTCAACCCTTCTGAAATCAGGCCAGAGCGCTTCTTCGAAGTAAAGCTCACTGTTACTGCTTTGCCAAAGTAGGAAGCCGCTAAGACGCTGTTCCCCAGAGGTTCTGATAATCAGATCAGGGTCAGGCTGTCCACCGGTATAGAGATGCTCTGTAATGAGTTCTGGGGTGAGTAGCTCTAGCAAATCTTCGGTCTTGGTGCCGGCTTGAGCGTGCTTCTTTACAATCTGTTTCATCGCTTCTGCAATCTCGTTACGGCCTCCGTAACCAACAGCTAGGTTTACATGCAATCCGTCGATGTTCTTAGTAGCCTTCTCAGCTTTTTCCAGTCTGGCTCGAAGGTTTTTAGGAAGTGCTTCACGTGAACCGACCAACTGAACTCGCCAAAGTTTGGCCTCTGCTAGTTCGGTTGCAACATCACCAATAATTCTGAGTAAATCTTCCAGCTCATCTTCTGTGCGCTTGGTGAGATTCTCAATCGAGAGCATATACAAAGTCACCACTGGAATACCTAGGTCATCACACCAACCCAGAAACTCATGAATTTTCTTGCCACCTGCGGTGTGACCAACTTTTGCTTTGGCCGCAAAGTTTCGTTCAGCCCAACGTCTGTTTCCATCCAACATGACAGCAACGTGCTTAGGCAGTGAGTCCTTGGCTAAATCTCCAAGGATCTGTCTCTCGTAGAGGCTATAGATTAACTTGCGCACAAGTTAAGGTTACCTGCAGATTTGGCAGGTGCTTTACTGGTCTAGGGTTTAGACATGAAGAACAATCAGCAGGACACCCCAGACCCGCTCTATCTGCCCCTTTCGGAGACAGTTCCTGCTGATGCTCTAGAGAAGAAGCCTTCTTGGCGAGGCTGGATTCACACCGGAGTCTTACCGATTGTTATTGCCGGGGGCATCGTTCTTATTGTCTTGGCTCACGGAGTTATCCCTAAAGTTGCAGCCAGTATTTTCTTTGGTAGCTCTTTTCTGTTATTCGGCAACAGTGCTCTGTATCACAGGTTTAACTGGGGGCCTAAAGTCAAGATAACTCTGAAGAGAATTGATCACGCCAATATCTTCTTACTCATTGCCGGAAGCTATACCCCGATGGCGATGTTGGCACTACCGTCAGATAAAGGTTTGGTGCTCTTGATCGCAGTTTGGATTGGAGCGATTCTTGGAATTTCTTTCCGAATCTTTTGGATAAATGCACCGAGATGGTTGTATGTTCCGCTGTATGTTTTGTTGAGCTGGGCGGCGATGTTCTATGTTTCTGATTTCTTTGCATTCAATGCAGTTGCGATGTCACTGATTTTGATTGGTGGTCTTTGTTACACCGCTGGCGCAGTGGTCTATGGGATAAAGAAGCCAAACCCATTCCCTGGACACTTTGGCTTCCATGAAATCTTCCATGCACTGACAGTGATTGCATTTATCTGTCACTGGGTTGCAGTCTTACAAGTTTCGATGAACCCGCTCTTAGGTTCCCTAGGAAACTAGTTCTTCTTGTTTTGCTTAGCTAGTTCAGCTGCTTCTTCGGCTGCAGCTTCTTCTTCACTGATCTCCTGAAGAATTTCTGCTCGGTAACGCATTCTTCTAATTCTTCTGACCATGTCGTAGATCAAGAACAGGGCGGCTACGCTAAGTCCAAAAGTGAAGACCCAGCCGATAGTTCCTGGGCTAGTTGAAATGGCTGTTGGTTCCGCCGATTCTGATGGAACAGGTTCACCAGCTGCAATAAAGATAAGAGATAACAAGTTCATGAGTTAACCTTAACCTGATGGAAGACCTAGCTAACCCGATAGCCGAAAGATATGGCAGAAGCCCAGCCCAGCTGCGCCGCAAGCGGATCCAGGCAACCGTTATTGGCGCTGTTTCTGCGGTCTTGCTCCTGTCTTTTCTAATCTGGGTTTCGGTCTCTAGCGCTACCAAACTAGACCCTAAAACCACTGCCTACGAGGTTCTAGGAACTGGGGAAACAACTGTTACCTTCTCAGTTCTGAAGCCTGCCAATTCGACCGTTATTTGCGCCCTGAAGGCTTTGAAACAGGATTATGGGACTGTTGGCTATAAACAGGTGACTCTGGCTGGGGACAAGTCTCTAAACGCAACTCCAGTTGAGGTAAGCCGGCAGGTAACGCTCAGAACCACTGAGCAGGCTGTTACGGGGCTAGTCGATAAGTGCTGGTTTTACTAGAATTGACCTAGACGCTCGACCTTCGGTCGAGCGCTTTTATTTAGGTCTCACTAAACAAACTGGAGCAGCATGAACAACAGTCCAACTTGGCTTACCCAAGAGGCATACGACCGCCTAAAGGCTGAACTCGACAATCTGCTAAACGTCGAGCGTGCTGCCATTGCCAAGAAGATTCAGGATGCCCGTGAAGAAGGTGATCTAAAGGAAAACGGTGGTTACCACGCTGCTAAAGACCAGCAGGGAATCATCGAAGCAAGAATTGCTCGCCTAAATCAGATCCTGGCTAACTCAGTAATCGGTGAATCTGGGGAATCTAGTGACACTGTTTCTCAAGGAATGGTAATCACCATTGAACTAAACGGTAAGCAGATGGAGTTCTTACTGGGTTCAGCTGAAATGGCAGAGAACACTGACCTAACTGTTTACTCTCCAGATAGCCCAATGGGTAATGCCATCATCGGAGCAAAGATTGGTGAATCAGTTTCATACACTGCCCCTACCGGTAAAGAACTAACCGTAAAGATTGTGGCAGTCAAGCACTTCGAAGGTTAGTCTTCGCGAGCTTCAATAATTCTTGGCTTTAGCCCTGCGTGCTTTAGTGCTTTTAGAACTTCAAGAGTGTGTTCGTGCCCTGAGGTCTCAACTGAAAGATTTAGTTCCACCTCAGAGATCTTTAG
>CAMDEV010000049.1 GCA_945896925.1 Auritidibacter sp. Marseille-P8566 | reverse complement strand
GAAGCAGGTACAAACGACATCATCATCAGCTCAATGAGCGACACAGTTGAGCGTCAGGCAAAGGTTGACTTTGTTGACTACAACGTCGGTGGCTCACAGATGCTTGTGATCAAGGGAAACCCAGACGGTATCGTGAATCCAGCTAGCCTCTGTGGCAAGACTGTCATTGTTCAGAATGGAACAATTCAGATTGATCTAGTTGCAGGCATGTCAGATGACTGTGTTGCAGCAGGTAACGACGCAATTTCAATTACCCAGCTTCCAGATGCTCCTAGCATGTATAACGCACTTCGCGCAAAGCAAGGTGAGGCAGCAATGCTTGACTCCCTTGTCGCGCAGGATGCAGCTGCTAAGTCTGGCGACGGCGAATACTTCGAAGTTGTGAACGACCCTGAAAACCCTGTCTATGACGCTGGTCTTGTTGGTATCGCAATCTTGAAGAAGGACACTGGTCTTCGCGATGCAATCCAGGCTGCACTGCAGTCACTGATTAATGACGGACAGTACGCAACGCTTCTTGAGAAGTGGGGCATGTCAGCTAACGGTGTTACCTCAGCAACCATCAACGGAACAACTGAGTAATAGCTTCTAACCAAAAGCGGGTCGAGGATTCCTCGGCCCGTTTTTTGTTGTGGAGAAGATCAGCAGGGTTTACAAAAACTATCTATTCTCTGGGTGTGAAGAAATTACCTCTAGTCTTTGGATACATTGCGATAGTTAGTGTCGGCATCTATTTACTCTCAACGAGTTCCGCTCAACCAATAGCTCCTGCGCTAAGACTGGGCGTATTGGTCTCCGACTCGGGTCCTCTTTACTTTGCCGGTGAGTATCAGCGAGCAGCTATCAAGTTAGCAGTTGCGGATTTAGCTAAGGCAACCGAGCCAGTCAAAGTCAACGTTGCTTTTCTAGACTTAGGTGATTCTCAATCAGAGTTTGAAGCTACTCGAGAGAAGTTGGCTGACTTTAAGGCTGATGTTCTTCTAGCCCCGATTGAATCCAACTCTGCACTTCGTTTACTAAAGACAACAGGTGATCAACCGGTAATTGCTACCTCTGCGATTGCCGAAAGGGTTGAGAATCAGTCTGCTGTATTTCGGCTAGCACCGACTCAGTCTCAAGAGGTCATTGCTTTAGCCCAATACATCGTGGATTCCGATGTTCAATCGGTAGCGATTGTCTTTAGTGATGATGAGTATGGGAAAGCGACGAGGAGATCGTTAGCTATGGCTTTTACGCTTCGGGGGATAGGCAAGGTGCAGGTAGTTCCAGTAAGTGAATACACCCGTGTGATTAGAACTAAACCTGATGCTCTTGTCCTTGCAAGCATGGAGCAATCAGTCTCGTTCTTTGCTGATTATGCCAAGTTCCAAAACAAACCCAAGCAACTGTATTTGGTGCCAGGTAATTTGGCCAACTATTCCAACTATCCTTGGGCTAGCCAACTCAAAGGTTCTTTGGGGTTACTCTCTCAACCTAACGTTCCAGAGAGTTTTAGAAACCGCCTCGCTAAAGCAATGAAGAGACCGGCAATTAGAACGACAACGAATCCGATAGTTGATCTTGCCTATCTAAGTTATCGGGCAGTGATGGTATCTGGGGATGCTTTCCTAAGAGCTGGGATCAACTCTGCGCCTTTGCTTAGAGCGTCACTTTTGGAAAGCGAGAGCGACGGGGACAGGATTTTCACGAAGCAGGGATTTGCTAATCGAGATAAGTATTCGGTCTATCAATACTCGGCTAGGGGTGCGTATTCGGTGATCGGGGAATATGAGCCTAAACAATAGGGCTTAGGTCAGGGTAGAATTGGCCTATCGCCACTTTTGACAGGGTAAAAATGACTCAAAACGACCCATTTGGTTTTACCGGACTGACCTATGACGACGTTCTGCTGCTTCCGGGGCAGTCAGATATCGTCCCTAGCCAGGTGAGCACTAAGACTCAGATCACCAAGCGTTTATCAATAAACATCCCTCTGCTGTCTTCAGCCATGGATACTGTGACCGAAGCCAGGCTAGCTATTGCGATTGCACGCCAAGGTGGTTTAGGTGTTCTGCACCGCAACCTGTCTATTGAGCAGCAGGCCACTCAGGTTGACCTTGTCAAGCGCTCTGAGGCTGGAATGATTACTCACCCAGTTACCACTCATCCTTTGGCAACACTTCAAGAAGTTGACAACATTTGTGGAACCTATAGAGTTTCAGGTCTTCCGGTAATTGATGAAGATGGAACCCTGCTCGGTATTGTCACTAACCGCGACATGAGATTTGTAAATGAAGTTCAAAAGTCAATCACCTTGGTCAAAGATGTGATGACTCCGATGCCTTTGGTAACCGCTCAGGTTGGGGTATCTCCTGAGAGTGCGATTGCTATTTTTGCTCAGCACAGAATTGAAAAGCTTCCGATTGTTGATGCTTCAAATAAACTTCGTGGCCTTATAACAATCAAAGACTTTGACAAGAGTGAGAAGTATCCATTGGCAAGCAAGGACTCAGCT
This sequence comes from Auritidibacter sp. Marseille-P8566, assembly GCA_945896925.1. Lineage (GTDB taxonomy): Bacteria > Actinomycetota > Actinomycetes > Actinomycetales > Microbacteriaceae > Rhodoluna. The sequence continues at coordinate 3,350 of CAMDEV010000049.1, read as the reverse complement.
GGACGACTTATGGTTGCTGCTGCTGTTGGTGTTGGCGATCAAGGTTGGGAAAGAGCTATGGCTCTGGTTGATGCTGGCGTTGACATTCTGATTGTTGATACAGCACATGGACACAACTCAGCAGTGTTGGATATGGTCGCGAAGCTAAAGGCAGAACCAGTTGCTAAGCACGTGGATGTTATTGGTGGAAACGTAGCCACCCGTGAAGGCGCTGCAGCTCTGGTTGCTGCCGGCGCTGATGGTGTCAAAGTTGGTGTTGGTCCGGGATCGATTTGTACTACTCGTGTTATTGCAGGTGTCGGTGTTCCACAGATCACAGCAGTCTACGAAGCTAGCTTGGCTTGTAAGCCGGCAGGTGTTCCAGTAATTGCTGATGGTGGTTTGCAGTTCTCAGGAGATATCCCTAAGGCTCTGGTGGCTGGCGCTAACGCAGTAATGATTGGTTCACTTCTTGCGGGAACTGATGAGGCACCGGGAGATATTACTTTCGTAGGTGGCAAGCAGTTCAAGACTTACCGAGGAATGGGTTCTCTTGGTGCAATGCAATCAAGAGGAGAAGCTAAGAGCTACTCTAAAGACCGTTACTTCCAAGACGATGTCCTTCGTGAAGACAAACTAGTTCCTGAAGGCATTGAAGGAAGAGTTCCTTACAGAGGAACCGTCTCATCAGTTGCACATCAACTAATTGGTGGCCTACGAGCTGCAATGGGTTATGTCGGTGCTGGAACTATTGAAGAACTCCAAGCCAAGGGTAAGTTCGTGAGAATCACTCCTGCTGGTTTGAAAGAGTCTCACCCACACGATATTCAGATGACTGTCGAAGCACCTAACTACAACAACCGCTAGGAGATACCGTTGAGCGAAATAGAAATTGGCCGCGGTAAGCGTGGTAACCGAAGCTGGGCTTTCGATGACATCGCAGTCGTTCCATCTAGAAGAACTAGAGACCCTAGAGATGTCTCAACTGCATGGAACATTGACGCATATAGTTTTGATCTACCAGTACTAGCTGCACCGATGGACTCTGTTGTCTCTCCTGAGACAGCAATTGCAATTGGCAAGCTCGGTGGCCTCGGAGTCCTAGACCTAGAAGGCCTTTGGACTAGATATGAAGACCCAACTAAGCAACTAAAAGAAATAGCTGCATTCAGTGATGAAGAAGCAACCCCAGGATTACAGCGCATTTACGCTGAACCAATCAAGCCAGAACTTATTCGTGACCGTTTAGCTCAGATTCGTAAGGCTGGAGTAACAGTTGCTGGAGCGCTGTCTCCTCAGAGAACAGCAGAGTTTGCCAAAGTTGTTACCTCAAGTGGTGTGGACCTCTTTGTGATTCGTGGAACCACCGTTTCGGCTGAACACGTTTCTAAGAACCATGAAGCGCTAAACCTAAAACAGTTCATTTACGAACTTGATGTTCCTGTGATTGTTGGTGGTGCTGCAACATACACAGCAGCACTTCACCTTATGCGAACCGGTGCTGCCGGTGTTCTCGTTGGTTTTGGTGGTGGAAGAGCTTCAACTACTCGCAACGTTCTAGGTATTCACGCTCCGATGGCAACTGCTGTTGCCGACGTTGCAGGAGCAAGACGTGACTATATGGATGAGTCCGGAGGTCGTTACGTTCACGTGATCGCTGATGGTGGTCTTGGTTCATCGGGAGATATCGTAAAAGCTATTGCCTGTGGTGCAGATGCGGTGATGCTTGGTTCTGTTCTTGCTCGTGCAGATGAAGCACCTGGTTCAGGTTGGCACTGGGGAGCAGAAGCTTATAACCCAGAACTACCTAGAGGCGAGAGAGTGCATGTTGGTCGTGCAGGTTCACTAGAGCAAATCCTGCAGGGACCTTCAAGCTCTGCTGATGGTAGAGCAAACCTAATGGGTGCACTCAGACGTGCAATGTCAACAACCGGTTACTCAGATCTAAAAGAGTTCCAACGTGTTGATACCGTTGTTGCTCCATACAACTCCTAAGCAATGCTGAAACTTGCTCTGAGTTTTAAGTGGCTTGGCGCACTACTGCTGTGTCTTTTATTAGCTGGAGTATTTGCAGCTCTTGCCCAATGGCAGGTGACCAGATCTGTTATTCCTAACTCTGATAGTGACGGCTGGGACAAGGTACAGGTTCTTGCTCTAGAAGAGGTGACTGAGGTGGGTAAACCTTTCACATTCAATGAGTTTTCTAAACAGGGTAAAGAAAAAGTCTTATCTGAGGTGAAAGCTCAAGTCTTTCTAAGCGGATCACAGGCTGTATTGGTGGGGAACCGCATTCAGTTAGATGGCCGTCAGGGATATTGGGTAGTAGTCCCTGCATCAACTGCATCGGGCAAAATATTTGTCGCTGTTGGATTTGTTGAAGGCGAAGAAAATGCCAGAGATGTCTTGGAGAAAATCAATCTGCCGATGTTTACTGAATCTGGCTCGCAAGGCGCGCAGTTATCTCTCCAGCCTCTAACCGGTCGATATATTCCTAGTGAAGCACCACAGGAATACAGCGACCCAAAAATGTTTGAGTCGCTCTCAGTGGCACAGCTGATCAACATCTGGTTTGCTCAGGATGAGAGGAAAGACTCTGATGTCTATACCGGGGTCCTAGCCCTGACTCATGAGAATCAGTTCAGTTCAATTCCTAACCTTGAGCCAATCACTATTGGGGTAGCAAGATCTGATACCCAGGTCAATTGGCTTAGCGCTTTCTATGCCATTGAGTGGACGGTGTTTGCTCTATTTGCTCTATTTATCTGGTGGCGACTGCTGTCCGATGCTTACATCAAGCAGCAGAGTAAAATAGGGGAATGACCTCCCCAGCCCAAGCCAAGTCGGCTATCTCCTTCTACCGAGCCAGCTCCCTAATTACAGGAATCTTCCTTTTGTTAGTAGTTCTTGAAATGGTGCTGAAGTATGCCTTTGGATACACAATCTGGTCTGGTGGCAATGCAGGTTTCCTAGGTTTAGTCCCTAACCCAGTAGATGACACTGGCTTCCCTGAAGAGGGCATCGACATCTCAAAGACTTTGCTGCAGATCCACGGCTTTCTCTACGTTGTTTATCTCTTCGCTGACTTTAGAATCTGGAGACTGGCAGAGCTAAAGTTCACTGACTTTGTCATTATTGCCCTAGGTGGAGTTATCCCTGTGACCTCGTTCTTCATCGAGCGTAAATACACAGCGCAGGTCAACGAAATATTTGTTGCAAAGGCTGGTAAGCAGAATTAGTGACGTTGCTTCAAACAGGCCGGTATTGGTTGTTGACTTTGGTGCTCAGTATGCACAGCTTATTGCTAGACGTGTGCGTGAAGCAGGAGTCTATAGCGAGATAGTTCACCACAATGTGAGTGCTGAAGAGGTGAA
>CAMDEV010000048.1 GCA_945896925.1 Auritidibacter sp. Marseille-P8566 | reverse complement strand
ATTGCCTGTATTTTTCTATGTGGTCCAGTAGCGCTTGGCCGCTTCGAAGTGTTCAGTTTGATTCTCACTGTTCTAGGTGCGATAGCGCTTTGGAACAACAAAGAAGCTAAGTCCATGCAGTTCTTCAACTTGGCTGCTTGGATCAAGGTAGCTCCTGTTGCCGCTCTCTTCACGGGATTTGTGATAACCGAAAGCAAGAGAAAGTTCATTCTGAACTTGGTTTATGGAACAGCGGCAATCCTGCTCGTTGGTTTAGCTCTTGGTGGTAATTCCAGCATGTTCAGCTTTGTTGGTATGCAGAGCGGCCGAGGGGTTCAGGTTGAATCTACAATAGCCATCTTCTGGCTAATCCAAATCATCTTCAGTGTTGCTGGAGCACAAATTTACTACGACAACGAGATTCTAACTTTCCAAGTCTCAGGGTTTGGTGTTACCGAAGTTGCTAGCATCATGACTCTTGTTCAGTTCTCAGCTCTGGCTATAACTATCTGGTTAGGCTTCAGAGCAAAGAAGGCTGGTGTGGATAAGAACACACTGTTCGCTTGGATCTTCCTAACCGCAACCTTAGATCTTTTGGTATTCAATAAGGTTGGTTCACCACAATATGAGTTGTGGGTTATTGGTGCAGCTTTTGTTGGTGTGCTTTTTGGAACTGCTAACTGGAAGCCAGTTATTTGGCTAACCGTCATTTCTTCAGGTCTATCCTGGTTGATTTTCCCAATCTTCTATGGCGATCTTTTGGATGGAAAACCGCTCGGGGTGAGTTTGCTTGTCCTTAGAAACCTTGCTGTGGTCGCCATCCTGGTTTGGTCAAATATGCAACTTATGAGGCTAGGTAAGAAAGAGTTAGCTCTTAAGTAATTTAGCGAGCAATGGGCCGACAATTTCGTGTTCGATTAGGAAACCGTCATGTCCGTATTCTGATGTAATGGTGTGAAGCTTTCCACCAACTAACTCAGCGCCAATGTGTTCAGCGATCAGCTTCTGATTCTCAATAGGGAATAGCCTGTCGCTATCGATACCAATAACCAAGGCTTTAGCTTTGATCTTGCCAAGAGCAGCCTTTACAGATTTTCTATTGCGTCCAACATCGTGAGAATTCATTGCCTCAACTAGGCAGATATATGAATTGGCGTCAAATCTTCTGGTGAACTTATTGCCGTGGAAATCTAAATAAGAGACAACTGCAAACCTTCCACCATCACCCAATGGGTTGATATCTGATTGCCAGGTTCGATCAAAGCGCTCGTTTAGTTCGCTTGGACTTCTGTAGTTCAGTAGAGCCATTCTTCTGGCCAGAGCTAAACCTGCGTGCGGGCCAAGACCGGCTTTGGCGTCATAGTAGTTTCCCTTTTGGTAGTTAGGGTCTGCTTTGATTGCTTCAATCTGGACCGAGTTGAGTGCAATCTGATCCGCACCGGTAACGGCTGGGGCTGCGATAACGGCAATACGATCAACTCTTGCCTGATATTCGATAGCCCACTCCAAAACATGCATTCCACCCATTGAGCCACCGATTATGGCATGCCACTTTTTGATATTTAGGAAGTCAGCGAACAGGACCTGAGCTAGCACTTGATCTCGGATCGTTAGGTATGGAAAGCGCGAACCATATTCTTTACCTGACTTATCAAGAGAAGAAGGGCCGGTTGATCCTTGGCAGCCACCAAGGATGTTAGGGGCAACTACGAAGTATTTGTCTGTGTCGATATATTTGCCCGGACCAATTAGGTCGCTCCACCAACCCTCGGTTGGGTGCTCCTTAGAGGCTTTACCAACCGCGTGTGAATCACCGGTTAGCGCGTGAAGAATGAGAACTGCATTTGATGCATCTGCATTTAGAGTTCCCCAACTCTCGAAGGCAAGTCTTGCCTGGTGAAGCGTTTTACCGCTTTCTAAACTCATGTTTCCAACTGGTGCAAATAATCTTTCACCCGCTGGGTCACCGTCCCGCCAGGCTCCAGTCGCCTTAGGCTTACCGACAAGTTGTCGGGTCAGCTCTTCGGTGATGAAGTCTGAGGGGACGGTGTCCTCAGGAGTTTGAAAGTCCATTTACTAAGTGTGAACCTTACTTAACTGATGCAAATCCTGTTTCTAGATCTGCGATGATGTCTTCGATTGACTCTAGTCCAACTGATAGACGCACTAGGCCAGGTGTTACACCAGCTGTTGCCTGCTGCTCAGGAGTTAGCTGAGAGTGGGTAGTGCTTGCTGGGTGGATCACAAGGGAACGTACGTCACCGATGTTAGCTACGTGGCTGAATAGGTTTAGAGATTCAACGAACTTAGAACCCGCTGCTACGCCACCCTTGATTTCGAAGGACACGATTGCACCAGGTCCCTTAGGCGCATACTTCTGTCCTGCTGCATACCAAGGAGATGAAGTTAGACCTGCGTAGTTGACGCTTTCAACCTGAGGGTGCTTAGATAGCCACTGCGCAACAGCCTGAGCGTTATCAACATGGCGTTGAACGCGAAGGCTCAGAGTCTCGATACCTTGGATTAGCTGCCATGCACTTGTTGGTGCAATTGCAGAACCTAGGTCACGAAGAAGTTGAACACGCGCCTTGATGATGTATGCAATGCCATCACCTAGAGCAGCTGTGTAGTTAACGCCGTGGTATGACGGGTCTGGCTCAGTTAGCCCAGGGAACTTGTCGCTCTTTGACCAAGCAAACTTTCCACCATCAACGATTGCACCGGCAACAACGGTTCCGTGACCACCTAGGAACTTGGTTGCTGAGTGAACAACAATGTCAGCTCCGTGCTCAAGAGGTTTGATTAGGTATGGGGTAGCGACAGTGTTGTCCACGATTAGAGGAACTCCGTTTTCGTGAGCAACCTTTGCAACACCTTCTATATCTAGGATGCTTACCTTCGGGTTACCAATGGTCTCAGCGAAGAACAGTTTTGTGTTTGGCTGAACAGCTGCTGCCCAAGCGCTTAGGTCATCCTGATCCTCAACGAAAGTTGCGGTGATGCCAAGCTTTGGCAATGTGTACTTGAACAAGTTGTATGTTCCACCGTAAAGAGTTGAAGAAGCAACGATGTGATCGCCAGCCTGAGCAATGTTTAGGATTGCAAAAGTTTCAGCAGCTTGACCTGAAGAGAGCAACAGCGCAGCGGTTCCACCCTCAAGGGCAGCGATGCGCTTTTCAGCAACATCCTGAGTTGGGTTCATGATTCTGGTGTAGATGTTTCCAAACTCTGCTAGACCGAAAAGGTTCTTAGCGTGCTCAGATGAGTTGAATACATATGCTGTGGTGTTGTAAATAGGTGTTACAACTGCGTTGGTTGTTGGGTCAGGAGTTGCTCCCGCGTGAATCTGTGCGGTTTCAAATCCCCAGTTTGCTGGGTCGTTGCTCATTTTTAGTGCTTTCTTGTAATTAGGAGGTTGTGTGTGTTTCAAGGCTAAGGAATGTCCCCAAATAGCCCAAATACCCTATGAAACGTGGCGTAACTTTCGGGTGAATCTGAACGGCAGTGGCCAGATAGGCAGAAGCAGAGTGAGTGTATTAAGCTCTTGCTGCTTCGTCTAGGGTATCAAAAGCCAAGGCTGCGAGAAGTGTTGCACCATCGGCCAGAACAGAATCGTCAAAGACAGCCTTGTTGCTGTGGTTTGATTGACGCTTTTCAATAGGCGTACCTGGGTCACCTGCTGCAAGGAAAACGAATGCGCCAGGAATCTCTTCCAAGATGCTGGCCATGTCTTCTCCACCAGGAATTGGCTGGTCCATGTTTTCGTACTTGCCCTCACCAAATAGAGCTCCGACAACTCGTTCAACGCGATCGATGGCAGCGCCATCGTTAACCAAAACCTTGGTCGCCGGAGAGAATTCAATTTCTGCTTCCAAGCCAAATGCTGCAGCGGTGTTCTTTATGAATGCTGGAATCTTGGTTCTGGTGTCCTCGTAGCCCTGCTTTGAGAAAGATCGGACTGTTGCTCCGAAGCTAACTACTTCCGGAACGATGTTGGTGGTGTGGTCATTTCCTGCCTTGATCCAACCAACGTTTAGAACAATCGGGTCAAGAGCATCAAAGTGCTTTGTGATGAAGGACTGAAGTGAGCTAAGCATTTCAACCATTCCAGTAATTGGATCTACCGCAGTCCAAGGCATCGAACCGTGACCACCTCTACCTCTCAGAGTGACGATGATGTCTCCGGCAGAAGCCATCATGGTTCCTTTTCTAGAAGCAAATACGCCTGGGTCATCGTTAGAGAAAACGTGGATTCCATAAGCAGCAATTGGCTTCTCGCCAGAAGCTAGATGCATGTCCTGCGAGAGCATTACTCCAGCACCGTCGTGACCTTCTTCGCCAGGTTGGAAGAACATCACAACATTTCCCTTGAGTTGGTCTTTGTTTTCAGCAATCAGTTGGGCTGCACCAACACCAATCGCCATGTGGAGGTCATGTCCGCAAGCATGCATGTATCCGTTGGTAGAGGAGAAAGGCAATCCAGTGTCTTCCGTCACTGCCAAAGCATCCATGTCTGCTCTAAGAAGAACTGTTGGGCCAGGTTGCGCTCCGCGGATAACCACTGCAGCTGCGGTCATATCTTTTCCAAGAGTCACTTCACCCAGAGTTTCAACTTCAGCAAGCACTCGAGCAAGTGTTTTAGGCAGGTCTAGGCCAAACTCAGGAATCTGATGCAAGTCTCGACGGATTTCAACGAGGTTTGCTTGTTTTGCTTGAGCTTGGGCTTTGAGCTGCTGAATGTCCACGGGACTCTCTTTTCTTCGGAGTTTTTCTTACTTTGGCAGTATATCCAAGACTACCTACGCCTACGATTTAGTTATGTTCTTCGAGCAAATGCATCCCACTTGGCGTCAGTGGCTAGATGATGAGAGGGACCTACTCGAGGCCATTGAAACCAAGCTTCTAAAAACTGATTACGTGCCTTTGGCAGGCAATGTTATGAGAGCATTTGCCTCTGACCCCCAAAGGATAAAGGTGATTCTTATTGGGCAGGACCCGTATCCAACTCCCGGAGATGCGATAGGGCTGGCTTTTGCTGTTAGTCCTGACACCAAGGTTCCTAGAAGTTTGAAGAACATTGTTATTGAGTTAGAAAGCGATCTTGGGGCTGGAACCGTCGCTGACCCGTTGTTGCCAGATTTAAGTCGCTGGGCAAATCAAGGAGTTTTACTTCTGAACAGAGCATTGACAACAGTGCCAACTATTTCTGGAGCGCATTTGGGGCAGGCCTTTGGCTGGGAAGATTTCACCTTGAAGGCAGTTCAAGCTCTTGTTGCCAGAAAACCGGTGGTTCTTATGCTCTGGGGTAATTCAGCTAAAGCTATCAAGAATGAACTAGGTGAAGTGACCTTCGTTCAAGCTGCACACCCAAGCCCACTTTCAGCACGGAACGGGTTCTTTGGTTCCAAGGTCTTCTCAGAAGCCAACAGCAAACTTACCGAGCTAGGTTTAGAGCCGATAGATTGGTCTTGTTAGGAAGTGAAATAGTGCCACTAGATTCTGAGTCGCGCTGGCGACTAGTCAGAAAACTAAAAGCCCGTGAGGCCGATGTCGACCCGAGCGTCGAAGAAATTACCCTTCGTGCTGCAACTTCAGATGACATGAAACAGATCGCTGAGATATACAACTACTACGTAACTAACTCAGTTGTCACTTTTGACATCGAAGCAACAACCGAAGAAACCTGGACAGAGAAACTCGAATACCTTCAGGGTCTTGAACTTCCATTCATTGTTGCTCAAAGTTCCAGCGGAACCATCTTTGGTTTTGCTTACGTCGCTCCTTGGCGACAGAAGGCTGCATACAGAAGGACTGTTGAAGACACTATCTATTTGAGACCTGCAGCAATCGGCAAGAGAATTGGAACAAGGCTCTTAACTGAGCTGATAGATAAAT
>CAMDEV010000047.1 GCA_945896925.1 Auritidibacter sp. Marseille-P8566 | reverse complement strand
GCTTGCAAAGCAGGTGCTCTACCAACTGAGCTAAGTCCCCATTCGGAAGCCCACTCGGTTGAGAGTGCTTCCTGGTGGGCCTAGGAGGACTTGAACCTCCGACCTCTTCATTATCAGTGAAGCGCTCTAACCACCTGAGCTATAGGCCCATAGAGCAGACTTAACCTTATCCGATATAGAGCCAAGGCTCAACCTGAAGAAATTATTGCTGGTTGTTATTAGTGAAACCTACTGAAACTCCGCCAATGATGCGGGCAACGATGTTGAATATCGCAGCCCAAACTCCGGCCAGTACGGTGCCAACCAGAATCATGAATACAGCGATGCTCAGCGCAACAGAGAGCACTGCGGGTAGTGTGACCTCGATGGTCAGGTAAGTCTTTAGAAGATTGCCAAAACCAGCAACATTCATAATCAAGAAGACGCCGGTTAGTGTGATAACTAGCCCAATACCCAGAGCAACGCTTAGAACAAAGGCAAAGCGAACCGCGGACCAGAAGTTGATCTTTACCAGCTTTAGGTTAACTGGCTTGGCAGCAGCAGAATCGCTTCTTGTCCCCTTGCGAGAAAATATGCTCATTTATTCTCCTTGCTCTTCTTCAACAGCTTCGACTGAACCTGTTTCCGTTCCCTCTAGGTTGCGTTCACTGTTCTTAGCCAACCCTAGTACTGAATCATCATCCTCGAAACGGGCAAAAACCACACCCATTGTGTCTCGGCCTCTGGCTGGAACTTCCATTACGGCTGATCTCACGACTTTACCGCTAGCTAACACGATTAGAACTTCGTCTTCTTCCTCAACAATGAGAGCTCCGACTATATCCCCTCGCTTTTGTTCCAGCTTGGCCACCTTGATACCGATACCACCGCGGTTCTGAATTCGATACTGTTCAACTGCTGTGCGCTTAGCAAAACCACCTTCGGTAACAACGAAGACGAAACCCTTGTCAGTAATCACATCTGCTGAGAGCAGGTGGTCATCCTTGCGGAAGTGCATACCAATGTTTCCGCTGGTGTCTCGGCCCATTGGTCGTAGCGACTCATCCCCAGCAGAGAACCTGATTGACATTCCCTTACTAGATACAAGAAGTAGATCATCGGTCTGATTAACCAAGAGTGCTGAAACAACTTCATCTTCTTCGCGGAGCTTGATAGCGATTACTCCACCGCTCCGAGATGTGTCGTATGCTTCCAAGTTGGTTTTCTTGACAAGCCCAGATTTGGTCGCAATCACTAAGAACTGTGCTTGCTGGTAATCGCGAATGTCTAGGACCTGGGCAATTTTCTCATCTGGCTGCAACGCTAAGAGGTTAGCTACGTGCTGGCCCTTGGCATCTCTTCCAGCTTCTTGAACTTCGTAAGCTTTAGTTCTATAAACTCTTCCCTTATTTGTGAAGAAGAGTAAATAGTGGTGAGTTGTAGTTACAAAGAAGTGCTCAACAACGTCGTCCGCTCTAAGGTTTGCACCCTTAACACCCTTACCGCCACGGTGCTGTGACCGGTAGTTGTCGCTCTTAGTGCGCTTGATGTATCCACCACGAGTAATGGTGATAACCATTTCTTCTTCAGGGATTAGATCGAGATCTGTAACGCCATCTTCACCAGGAAGAATAATTGTTCTTCTGTCATCACCGTGACGCTTAACAACCTCTTCAAGTTCTTCAGCAACGATAGAGCGCTGTCTCTGCGGGTCAGCAATGATTGCCTTGTATTCAACAATCAATGCTTCTAGCTCAGCGGCTTCATCAATAATCTTCTGGCGCTCTAGAGCAGCAAGCTGTCTCAGTTGCATGTTCAAGATTGCTCTCGCCTGCAGGTCATCAATATCTAGAAGCTTCATCAGACCATCGCGAGCATCATCTGCTGTTGCACTAGCTCTAATCAACTTGATTACTTCATCTAGTGCATCAAGGGCTTTTAGATAACCACGAAGGATGTGAGCACGTTCTTCAGCTTTACGCAAACGGAACTGAGTTCTGCGAACAATAACTTCAATCTGATGTTCAATCCAGTAAGTGATGAAACCATCGAGGCTTAGAGTTCTTGGAACACCATCAACCAGTGCCAACATGTTCGCACTGAAGTTCTCTTGCAGTGGAGTGAACTTGTATAGGTTGTTTAGCACCACCTGAGCAACTGCGTCCTTCTTTAGAACAATTACAAGTCGCTGACCAGTTCTACCTGAAGTTTCATCGCGGATATCTGCGATTCCCTGAAGTCTTCCTTCTTTGACTAGATCTGCGATCTTCAGAGCTAGGTTGTCAGGGTTAACTTGGTAAGGGAGTTCAGTAACAACAAGACAGGTTCTGTTTTGAAGTTCTTCAACATTTACGATTGCACGCATGGTGATCGAGCCACGACCGGTGCGATAGGCATCCTTAATTCCCTGAGAACCAAGAATGGTTGCTGCGGTTGGGAAATCTGGTCCCTTGATTCTTTGCATTAGAGCTTCAAGTAGCTCTTCCTTAGAAGCATTTGGATTCTCTAGAGACCAGAGTGCACCGGCAGCAACTTCTCTGAGGTTGTGAGGTGGAATGTTGGTTGCCATCGCAACCGCAATACCGATAGAACCGTTGATCAAAAGGTTAGGAATACGGCTAGGGAGAACGGTTGGTTCCTGAGTTCTACCGTCGTAGTTGTCTTGAAAGTTGACCGTGTCTTCGTCAATGTCTCTAACCATTTCTAGAGCTAGAGGTGCCATGCGACATTCTGTGTATCGAGGAGCTGCTGCACCATCGTTACCAGGAGAACCAAAGTTACCCTGACCGCTAACTAGTGGATAGCGTAGGTTCCATTCCTGCACAAGACGAACGAGAGTGTCGTAAATAGCTCCATCACCGTGAGGGTGGAACTGACCCATAACATCTCCAACAACACGTGAGCATTTGCTGAACTGCTTATCTGGGCGGTAGCCACCGTCATACATCGCATAGATAACTCTGCGGTGAACTGGCTTTAGACCATCTCTAACGTCTGGAAGTGCTCGACCTACGATAACGCTCATCGCATAGTCAAGATAAGAACGTTGCATTTCGACGTTTAGGTCGATCTGCTCAATTCTGTCCATTTGTGGTTCGTTGTTCTCTGTCATGATTTCACCTCGGCCTAGATATCTAGGAACCGAACATCCTTTGCATTTTGTTGGATGAAGGTACGACGTAGTTCAACATCGTCACCCATCAAAGTTGAAAATATTTCATCTGCTCTAGCAGCATCATCGAGTGTTACCTGAAGAAGTGTTCTACGAGCTGGGTCCATTGTTGTCGCCCATAGTTCGTCGTAGTCCATCTCACCTAGACCCTTGTAACGCTGAATTGAATTCTCTTTAGGGATCTTCTTTCCAGCTGCTTGACCAGAGGCCAATTTGTCATCGCGCTCTTGATCACTGTAAACATATTCGTGTTCAGCGTTAGACCACTTGATTCGATACAACGGTGGTTGAGCTAAATAAACATATCCATACTCAATCAGAGGTTTCATATATCTAAATAAAAGAGTTAGCAAAAGAGTTCTAATGTGCTGACCATCAACATCCGCATCAGCCATCAATACACACTTGTGATATCTGATCTTGGTGATATCAAACTCTTCACCATAGCTAGTTCCAAATGCAGTGATAAGAGCTTGAACTTCACTGTTAGCCATTGCCTTATCAAGGCGTGCTTTTTCAACGTTCAAAACTTTTCCACGAAGTGGCAAGATCGCCTGAGTTTCTGGATCACGTCCGCGCATCGCAGAACCACCCGCAGAGTCACCCTCAACGATATAAATTTCACTCAGTCTTGGATCTCTACTTGAACAGTCACGAAGTTTTCCAGGCATACCGGTTGATTCCAGGAGTCCCTTGCGACGTGTAGCTTCTCTAGCCTTACGCGCAGCAAGTCTGGCAGCAGAAGCTTGAATTGCTTTGCGACAAATATCTTTTGCGCTGGTTGGGTTTCTACCAAACCAGTCAGAGAGCATTTCGTTGGTTACCTTCTGCACAAAAGCTTTAGCTTCGGTGTTACCTAGTTTTGTTTTTGTCTGGCCTTCGAACTGAGGTTCACTCAACTTAATTGAGATAACAGCTGTTAGTCCTTCACGAACGTCATCACCAGTTAGGTTTTCGTCCTTCTCTTTCAGAAGACCCTTCTCACGTGAATATTTGTTCAGCAGTGAAGTAAGAGCTGTTCGGAAACCTTCTTCGTGAGTTCCACCTTCGTGAGTGTTGATGGTGTTTGCGTAAGTGTGCACTGACTCGTTGTATCCGTTAGTCCACTGCATTGCCACTTCAAGTGACATCGACTTCTCTTTAGTTTCAGATTCAAAAGAAATGATGTCGTTGTGAACTAGTTCAATCTTTTTAGCAGAGTTCAAATACTGAACGTAGTCTTGGAGGCCTCGTTCGTATAGGAATTTGTCGCTGCGTTCATTTCTTTCGTCATAGATTGAAATGCTTAGACCCTTGTTCAAGAAAGCCATCTGCTGGAATCTTGATCGCAAAGTCTCATAGTCAAAATCAACTGTTTCGAAGATTTCTGGGCTCGGGAGGAACTCGATAACTGTTCCAGTGAAATCAGCTGCTTTGCCTTTTGCTAGTGGAGCTGTTGGAACACCGGCTAGGTATGACTGGGTCCACATAAAACCGTCTCGAGCAACAATTACGTTTAGCTGAGTTGAAAGAGCGTTAACAACAGAAGCACCAACACCGTGGAGACCACCGGAAACTGCATAGCCACCGCCACCGAACTTTCCACCAGCGTGGAGCACGGTCAAAACCACCTCAACGGCAGGCTTTTTCTCAACTGGGTGCATATCTACTGGGATACCGCGACCATCGTCAGCTACCTTGATCCAGCCCTCTTTGGTAATAACCACGTCAATGTTCTTACAGTGACCCGCTAGAGACTCATCTACGGCGTTGTCTACGATTTCATAGACCAGGTGGTGGAGGCCTCTTGGGCCAGTTGAACCGATATACATACCGGGACGCTTACGAACCGCTTCTAGGCCTTCTAGGACCTGAATATTTGAGGCATCGTAGCTATTTGGGGTTTCACTCATATTGCTGGCACTGCTCCTATTTTCCTGAAGTTAGGCCCTCACAACGGCCACCTGTACAGGGGGACTTATATTCGGGGTTGCTAACCCTCTAATTCTACCTTTTTGAAGCCAAAAATCGGGCTAAAAACGGGGTCTTTGGAAGGTATTTTAGGGCTGTGGAAAACTCTCTGGAGAGCAATAAATTACTAGGAATTAGCGAGTTTTTGATTTAGCCAAAAGTGTCTCGGGCACCAGGGCCTGGAACAGATCTCAAACCACGCTTAAAACTAGGTGCCTGAGGCCCGATAAACCTAACTTCTTTGACCTCAAGGGCGGGCAATTTAGCAGAAATGTTCTTCAAGATATCAGCACTCATAATGCGCAGCTGGGTAGCCCAGGCAGTGCTTTTGCAGCGAACCGTCAAAACGCCTTTAGTTAGGTCTTCAGGAAAGCTATTCTCAGCGACCTTGTCACCTACTAATTCACGCCAATTAGCGAATAACTCGCCCTCTTGGAGCTTATTTTCCCAACCGAAGCTCTGGATTAGGCCATCCATCGTGTTAGCAATGGTCTTGGGTGCTCTTCCTTCGTCAAAAGGCTTGGATTTGGCCTTCTTGATCTTGGCCCTGCGAATCGTGTCACGATCTTTTCTGCCGGTGATTGCAGCTTTCATGCGGTAGTAAAACTCAACTGCAACATCTGGTTTCTGCGGATCACTCATTGCCCACCACGATTTCTCCAGCATTCACAAAGATGCGGTTAGAGCTTAGCTCGCTAGGAACGTCTTCAACAACGGCAGCAGTAATAATCACCTGTTCATTATCTGACACCAACTGGGCAAGTCGAGTTCTTCTTGTCGAATCAAGTTCGGCAAAGACATCATCAAGAATCAGAATTGGATCTCCGGCTCTTGCCTCTTCCCGAAGTAGTTGAGCAGAAGCAAGTTTGAGTGCAAGTGCATAAGACCATGACTCTCCGTGGCTTACGAAACCCTTAGCAGGGTAATCGCCTAGGTATAGCACCAGATCATCACGATGAGGTCCAACTAGAGAGATTCCTCTTTCTAATTCTTTAGCTTTAACCAATTCAAGTTT
>CAMDEV010000046.1 GCA_945896925.1 Auritidibacter sp. Marseille-P8566 | reverse complement strand
AGAGCCTTCAATGCACAACTAAGTGCAGACATGGTTGCTGAAGTTGATGCGGCACACAAAGATGGTGACACTCTTGGTGGTGTCGTTGAGGTGTTGGTCTACGGTATGCCACCAGGTGTCGGTTCATTCGTGCACTGGGATAGAAGGCTCGACAGCCAACTAAGTGGAGCTCTAATGGGCATTCAAGCGATCAAGGGAGTAGAAGTTGGAGACGGCTTCGAAACTGCTCGTAGACGAGGCTCTGAAGCCCATGATGAAATTGCTGTTGCTTCAAGCGGGTTGGTTGAAAGACTTACCGATCGTGCTGGGGGCATTGAAGGCGGAATGAGTAACGGCGAAATCATTCGCGTTCGTGCAGCGATGAAACCCATCTCAACTGTCCCAAGAGCACTAAAGACAATCGACGTTGCAACTGGTGAAGAAGCTAAGGCTCATCATCAGAGATCAGATGTTTGTGCTGTGCCAGCCGCTGGAGTTGTTGCTGAGGCAATGGTTGCTCTCACTATCGCAAATGCAGTTCTAGAAAAGTTTGGTGGGGACTCTGTTAAGGAGACTCTGCGCAACATGAATTCATACCTGGATAACATTCCAGAAACACTTCGATCAAACATTGCACGCTAGTAACAAATGGATAGCAAGCCAATAGTCCTCATCGGCCCGATGGGTGTGGGAAAGTCGACAATCGGAAAAAAGCTAGCGAAACGCCTGGAACTTCCGTTCTTAGATACGGACTTGGTAATCGTTAAGGAACACGGCCCCATTCCTCAAATATTTGAGATCGAAGGTGAATCCGTCTTTAGGGGATATGAAGAATCAGCTCTAGCTTCAGCACTAGAGACACATCAAGTCATTGCAACTGGAGGGGGCGCTGTTCTCAGTGGCAAGAACCAGAGAGCTATCGAGTCAGCTATCGTAATCTACCTTTCAACAAATGGCCTCCACATGAAATCCCGTCTCTCTAACGGCAATAGGCCATTACTTAAGAATGGCATCACTGACTGGAAGCGGATATACGATGAGCGCAAGCCGTTGTATGAACGACTATGTGATTTTGAGATTGACTGCTCAGCGGCGAGTTTGTCGAAGACAATTACTGAGATTTGCACGAAACTTGAAGAACTATGAATTTTGAAGTGATTAGGGCCGAAGGCTCACCAGGCTACGACATCTATTTTGGTCGTGGATTACTAGGACAGGTTTCAGAGGCTCTAGGCTCAGCGGTTAAAAAGGTTCTGATTGTTTACTCGGAAGCACTTGAAGCCAGTGCCACCGTCATCGCTGAAACGTTGAGAGAAACCAGCAGAGAAGTCTGGCTATTTCCGGTAGCGGATGGAGAGTCGGCAAAAACTGATCAGTGGCTTGGAGCCGCTTGGTCTTACCTTGGGCAGGCTGAATTCTCCCGATCTGACGCTGTTATTGGACTTGGCGGGGGAGCAACCACTGACCTAGCTGGCTTCATTGCTGCCACTTGGCTTAGGGGGATAGCGGTAGTTCACATTCCGACCACGCTGCTGGCAATGGTTGATGCTGCTATTGGTGGAAAGACAGGCATTAATACGCTGGAGGGTAAGAACCTCGTCGGGGCTTTCCATGAGCCTAAAGCAGTAATTGTTGACTTAGATTCGCTTGAGTCACTTCCTAAGATCGAGTTGATTTCTGGGTTCGGAGAAATAGTTAAGTATGGATTCATCTCCGATCCAAGAATCCTTGAACGCATCGAAGAAGATGTTGACGATGCGAGGGATACTAAATCTGAAAGATTTGCTGAGCTGGTTAAGCGTTCAATAGCCATCAAAACTGAGGTTGTCGCCTCAGACTTCAAGGAAAGTTCGAGACGTGAGGTTTTGAACTACGGGCACACCCTTGGTCACTCAATCGAGTTAGTTGAACATTACAAATGGAAACACGGCCACGCTGTCTCAGTTGGGCTAGTTTTCGCAGCTGAGCTTGGCAGACTCTCAGGGCGACTTGATGATGAAACCGCAGACAGACATCGGATCATTTTGGAACTACTTCAGTTGCCAACTTCATATCCTGCCGACCGTTGGGAACCTCTTTTCACGGGGATGCAGGTTGATAAGAAGAGCCGAGGTGGAATACTTCGATTCGTTGTTCTTGATGGTTTGGGGAAACCTGGCATCCTTGAAGCTCCAACCAAAGACTTACTTTTCGCTGCCTATCAAGAGATTTGCAAGTAGTTAGATAGATTTAGAACATGACTCAAGTACTGATCCTGAATGGCCCTAACCTCAATCGCCTTGGGTCTCGTGAGCCAGACGTCTATGGCACACAAAGTTACGAAGATCTTGTTGCCATGGCCCAGGTTGAGGCAAGCAAGCTTGGTCTTACCATTGAGGTGAAGCAGAGCAATGACGAGGCGGAACTCATCAACTGGATTCACAACGCAGTGGACGCCAAGAGCCACGTCATTATCAACCCTGCAGCCTTCACACACTATTCGTATGCACTTAGAGATGCCTGCGCGCTAGTTACCACTGCAGGACTCAAGCTAATTGAGGTTCACATCTCAAACCCACACGCAAGAGAAACATTTAGGCACACATCAGTAATTTCCGGTGTTGCAACCGGTGTGATTGCAGGTTTTGGGCTTGATTCTTACCGCCTAGCTTTGGTTCAACTTTCCCACTGATAAACTGCAATAGGCCGTTTGGCCCCGACAATCACCAGCGAGGCACAAATGGCAACTAGCAACGACCTAAAAAATGGCATGGTTCTTTCAATGGACAACCAACTTTGGACTGTCATCGAATTCCAACACGTAAAGCCAGGCAAGGGGCCGGCATTCGTGCGCACCAAGCTCAAGAACGTAATCTCTGGCAAGGTAATCGATCGCACACTAAACGCAGGTGTGAAGATCGAGACGGCAACCGTTGATAAGCGAGAGATGCAATATCTATACAGCGATAGCGATGGCTTCGTGTTCATGGATACCCAGGATTACGACCAAATCACTCTTTCAAACACACTGGTTGGCGATGCAGCGAACTACCTATTGGAGAACCAACAGGCAATTGTCGCGATTCACGAAGGCAACCCAATTTACGTTGAACTTCCTGCCTCAGTAGTACTGGAAATTACCTTCACCGAACCCGGCCTTCAGGGAGACCGCTCTAGCGGAGGCACAAAGCCTGCAACTGTAGAGACAGGTCTTCAAATCCAAGTTCCACTGTTTGTTGAGCAGGGAACCAAAGTTAAGGTTGACACCAGAACTGGTGAATACCTTGGCCGAGTTACTGACTAATCTTGAGCGCAAGATCTAAAGCTAGAAAGCGTGCTGTCGATGCGCTCTATGCCGCTGAACTTAGAGATGGCATGGCAACAGAGCTTCTCGAAGAAACCAAACAACAGGTAGAGGACAGGCAAAACCAAGACGAGATCTTCGGGTTTGCTAACGAGTTGGTTATCGGTGTTCTAAGTAATCAACTGGAAATAGATGAAACCATCAGCGCGATGGCTCAAAACTGGACCCTCGATCGCATGCCAGCAGTGGACAGGGCGATTCTTCGCTTAGCCGTCTACGAAATCAATTTTGCTGACCTCGAACCAGCCATTGCTATTAGTGAGGCAGTGTCTCTTGCAAATGAACTGAGCACAGACGAATCCGGTGCCTTTGTTAACGGTGTTCTGTCTGCTTTAGTCGCAACTCGCAAGCCAATCTAGCCAAAGCGGCTGGTTATCCAGTAGAGTATTAGAAATTCATCCTTTAAAGGCGTCCTGTGAGGCGCAGAAGGAGGTGGGCGTGGTTGCACGCACCGTCTTAGATGCTCAGGACATCGACCGAGCAGTTGTTCGCATTTCCCATGAAATAGTTGAATCAAATCATGGCACCGCCAAACTATTACTGCTAGGAATTCCCACTCGCGGTGTCTTCCTTGCAGAACGTATTGCAAGCGCAATAAAGAAGAACTACCCCGAGTTTGAGCTAGAGACATCCCTAGGTCGACTAGATGTCACTATGTTCCGCGATGACCTCTCGAATAATCCAACCAAAGCCGTTACAGCCACTCATATTCCAATTAGCGAACTCTCGGCAATCACGGTGGTCCTTGTTGATGATGTTCTCTTTAGTGGCAGGACTGTCCGAGCAGCTCTAGACGCTCTCGTTTCATACGGTAGACCCAAAGCTGTGCGTCTAGCTGTCCTAGTTGACCGAGGACATAGAGAGCTCCCAATCAGAGCTGATTTTGTCGGCAAGAATCTTCCAACCAGCGCGCACGAGAGAATCAACGTGCGTCTGTCCGAGTCCGACGGAGAGCAAAGTGTGGTGATTGAGCAATGAAGCACCTTCTCAGCATCAATGATCTAACTAGAGACTCAGCCGTAGAGCTCTTGAATCTCTCTGTTGAGATGCAGCAGGTGAACACCAGGGACATAAAAAAGCTACCTGCGCTAACCGGTCGGACAGTGGCAAACCTATTCTTTGAGGATTCAACAAGAACAAGAATCTCTTTCGAGTTAGCAGCGAGAAGGCTCTCAGCTGATGTAATCAATTTCTCGGCTAAAGGTTCTTCTGTGAGCAAGGGAGAGTCTCTAAAGGACACAGTGCAAACTCTTGAGGCTATGGGTGTCGAGGCTTTGATTGTTAGACATAACCACTCGGGAGCTGTGAACACAATCGCTAACAGTGATTGGTCTAAAGCGGTTGTAATAAACGCCGGAGATGGAACTCACGAACACCCGACACAGGCACTCCTAGATGCGCTGACTATCAGACAAAGAGTTTCTGGATTTGAAAGCACTAGTGATCTTGCTGGGTTAAGAGTGCTAATAGTAGGTGACATTTTGCATTCAAGGGTAGCTCGGTCAAACCTACTTCTCCTGAAGAAACTAGGAGCTACCGTAGCTGTCTGCGCCCCTTCAACTCTAGTTCCAGCCGTCATCTCTAGTTATTGCGATGAGGTTTACTTCAATCTAGATGACGCACTCAGTAATAACTTCAATGTCGTCATGATGCTGAGAATTCAATCTGAACGAATGAACTCAGCATTCATGCCGAACAGCTCTGAATATTCATTCGGTTGGGGATTAGGAGACTCAAGGTTCTCGAAACTCAGCAAGGACACCTTGATAATGCATCCAGGCCCTATGAACAGAGGTCTTGAAATCTCTTCAAAAGCAGCAGACTCAGAGCAGTCAGCGATTTTAGATCAAGTAACAAATGGTGTTGCAGTGCGCATGGCAGTGCTTTACAAACTCTTAGCCCAGGAGAAGAAGAATGTCTAACCAAAGAATCATCTTTAGAAACTCAAAGCTTGCCGATGGACAGATCATGGATATCTCTGTTATCAACCAAGAGATTGAAGCGGTTGGCCCGAATTTGGAACTCCAAGGAACAGACATCAACTGTGATGGTTTGATTGCTCTTACTGGTCTAGTCGATCTACACACTCATCTTCGCGAACCTGGCTTTGAACAGAGTGAAACGATCTTGACTGGTTCTAGAGCAGCAGCAAAGGGCGGATTTACGGCTGTCCATGCAATGGCCAATACAGCTCCAGTTGCTGATAGCGCTGCTGTTGTTGAGCAGGTTTATGCGCTTGGAGAAGCAGCTGGATACGCTTATGTCCAACCAATCGGTGCTGTCACCTCTAACCTCGAAGGCAAGCATCTTGCCGACTTACTGAAGATGAACCAGTCCCGAGCTGGAGTATCAGTATTCAGCGATGATGGGAAATGTGTCTCAGATTCGCTGTTGATGCGCAGAGCTCTGGAGTATGTGAAGGCGTTCGGTGGAGTTATTGCTCAACATGCTCAAGATCCCAACCTAACTGTTGACGCACAAATGAATGAGGGCAGTATGTCATTCGAACTTGGACTTTCTGGCTGGCCTCAGGTTGCAGAAGAAGCAATTATCGCAAGGGATGTTTTACTGACTGAACATGTTGGATCACGTTTGCATGTCTGCCACGTTTCAACCGCGGGATCTGTTGACATCATCCGATGGGCTAAATCCAGAGGTATTAATGTCACTGCTGAAGTTACGCCTCACCACCTGCTACTCACTGAGGACCTAGTGAAGGACTACAACCCTCTATTCAAGGTCAATCCACCGCTTCGAACCGAGAAAGATGTCTTAGCGCTCAGGCATGCTGTTGCCGATGGCACAGTCGACATTGTTGCAACCGATCATGCTCCGCACACTGCAGACAGCAAAGACTGTGAATTCGGCCAGGCAGCCTTTGGCATGGTTGGTCTTGAGACCGCTGCGGCAGTTGTTCAAACTACCCTCGTTGATACTGGACTAATTGACTGGAGGAGATTCCAAGAGATTCTCTCCACCAGT
>CAMDEV010000045.1 GCA_945896925.1 Auritidibacter sp. Marseille-P8566 | reverse complement strand
ACGTCTTTGAATTCAATGAACTTGAATGCACCTGGCTGCTGCTGATCAAACTGTGTTTGAATCCCCTGGGTTAGGTTAGGCACTAAAGAGGTTACGCCAACAGGGAGATTCTTAGGGGTTGCTGTGGCAACTGGCCAAGCGAAGATAGTCAGAATGGTGCTGACGATAACAGTTACCATCACTGCAATCTGGATTACTGGCTTTAGGAAACTAGCCTTCTCTGGGGTTGAAACTACTGTTTGTACTTCAGACACGGCTGAGCTCCTCTAGGTTGGGTACCTGTAAAGTCTGCCAGCATAAGACCTAGACCTTCTGCTAACACGTCAAGAGATTGTTATCTCACGGTGACTAATTTCGCTCTGTCTGGGGGTAGTTTAGAGGTGTCGATAGTCGACATTAATAATGAGGGGGATTCTGTGTTTCGTAAGTCACTGATGGCCGCAATTGCGCTGACGTTTGTAGTTTTCACATCCGGTTGTATGAAGTTCAACATGGAACTGACGGTCAATAAAGACGACACTGTTGAAGGAAGCATGGTGGTTGCTTTCAGCAACTCAGCATTGGGTTTGATGGGTGGAGGTAACCCTCTTGATACAGCTGATCTTGGTCAGGACCAAGAAGGGGTAACAACTACTCCTTATAAGGACAGTGAATACACCGGCACGAAAGTGACCTTCGAGCCAAAGAACTTCTCTGAGTTCTCAACTGGCGCGACAGGTGAAGAGCTTAGCTTCAAGAGAACTGGCGACATTGTTACTGTTTCTGGAGCAATTGATCTAAACAACGGGGAGATTGACACAGCTCAACTCGAGGAATACAAATCCAACCCACTAACTTCTTACCTATTTGAAAACATGGACATCACCGTAAGCATTACCTTGCCCGGCAAAGTAACCAGCAAGAGCGGAACTGTTTCAGGCAACACTGTGACATTCAAAGGTGATCTGGGCGAAAAGATTGTCATTGATGCGACAAGCGATCAAAGCACACCTTCTAATGTGCCAGGAGTCATTGCCTTCTCTGCAATTGCCGCAGCACTGCTAGGTCTAGGTGCATTTGCGGTGGTGAGAAGTCGTAAAGCAAAGGCTGCAGCGGTAGCGGATCAGTTCCCTGTTGAATAATTGCCAACAAGCCTCACGGCTCCGCCGTCAACGCCTTTAGCACCTTGAATATATCCTTCTAGGCTGCAGTCGTTGGATTCCACAATGCCTAGTTGCCAGGTGTGCACTCCTGCGCTGATTAGGTGTTGCTGGATCTGTGCTGCTCTATCCGCTTTGACGATTACTGCAAAACCTAAACCTAGGTTCCAAGTTGATTCCACTTGGTTGAGAGTTAGGTTTCCCCACTGAGTTAATACTTGGAAGACATCTAATGGCTTCCAAGAGTTTCTCTCAACATCAAGTGTTGTGTTCTTCGGTAATACTCTTGCAAGATTGGCAGCGATGCCTCCACCGGTGATGTGACTCATTGCCTTCACAGCTGAACCAACTTCGCTTTCTAGAAGAGTGTTTAGGATTCCGGTGTATAGCTTTGTTGGTTCTAATAGAACTTCACCTAGGGATAGAGAACCAAACTCTTGAACTGTCTTGGTGTAATCAAGTTTGCTATCAGCAATGATCTTTCTAACCAGAGAGTAACCGTTTGAATGCAGCCCACTTGATTCAAGACCTAGAACAACATCACCAACCTGAACTTTGTTAGGTCCAAGTAGTTTGCTGTATTCAACGGCACCAACAGCTGCACCTGCAACGTCATACTCATCAGGTTTTAGCAGTCCTGGATGTTCAGCTGTTTCTCCACCAATCAGAGCAACTCCTACTTCAGAGCAAGCTCTTGCAATACCTGAAACAATGTCAGCAATTCTTGATGGCACTACTTTGCCGGTAGCGATGTAGTCGGTCATAAACATGCTCTTAGCGCCGACAACAACGATGTCATCAACAACCATGCCAACTAGGTCCTGACCGATGGTGTCATGCTTATCAATTGCTTGAGCAATAGCTACCTTCGTACCAACGCCATCTGTTGAGGTAGCTAGCAACGGTCTATCAAAGTTCTTTAGAAAAGAAACATCAAACATTCCGGCAAAGCCACCGAAGCCACCAACAACATTCTCATTCAAAGTTCCTTTAATGGACTTCTTCATTAACTCAACAGCTAGATCTCCTGCATGAGTGTCAACGCCTGATTGAGCATAAGCGTCAGTCATTCTTAGCCTCTACTATTTGGTTTAGCTCACTGTCAGGACCTGGATTACAGGCAGCTGGCTCACGTTCTAACAAGTTCTTACCTAATCTGTCTTCAGCAGGTAATTCGATTGGGTATTTGCCCGTAAAGCAAGCAGTGCACAGCTGGTTCTCTTGCTGGTTGGTCGCAGCAACCATTCCATCTTTAGAGAGATAACCAAGAGAGTCAGCGCCAATAGACTGTCTAACTTCTTCAACACCTAGACCTGTTGCGATAAGTTCTGCGCGGGTAGCAAAGTCAATTCCATAAAAGCAAGGCCAAGTAATTGGAGGGGAAGAGATTCTTACGTGGATCTCAAGAGCTCCTGCTTCACGAAGCATCGCAACTAATGCTCGTTGAGTATTACCTCTAACAATGGAGTCATCAACAACGATGATTCTCTTGCCTTTGATTTGTTCTTTCAAAGGATTTAGCTTTAGACGAATACCACGTTGACGAATGGTCTGTGATGGCTGAATAAAGGTTCTACCAACATAAGCGTTCTTAACTAACCCGTGACCAAAAGGAATACCTGACTCTTGGCTATAGCCAATCGCTGCCGGTGTTCCTGATTCCGGTGTTGGGATAACCATGTCAGCTTCAACTGCATACTCTCTAGCAAGAGTTCTACCCATCTCAACTCGTGAGTCATAGACGACTCTTCCGTTGATAGTTGTGTCAGGTCTCGCTAGATAAACATATTCAAAAACACAACCAGCTCTTTTAGTTTCAGCAAATCTAGTTGAACGAAGACCATGTTCATCAATTGCGATTAGTTCACCCGGTTCAACTTCTCTGACATAGCTAGCGCCAACAATATCTAGTGCTGCTGTTTCAGAGGCAACCACCCAACCACGTTCTAGCCTTCCTAGAACGAGTGGTCTAACACCCTGTGGATCTCTTGCCGCATACAAAGTAGTCTCATCCATAAAGACAAGGCAGTATGCACCTTTGACTTTAGGAAGAAGTTCTAGAGCCGTTGCTTCTAGAGTGTGATCCATATCCCCTGCAAGGAGTGCTGTTAGCACCGCAGTGTCGGTGGTGTTACCACCAGTAATTTCATTCTCTGCTTGATCTGGATACTTTGCTTTCAGCATCTCCATGAGATCTGAAGTATTTGTAAGGTTACCGTTGTGACCTAGAGCCACAGTGCCAGAAGATGTTCTACCTAATGTTGGTTGAGCATTACGCCAAGAAGAAGATCCAGTGGTTGAGTAACGAGTGTGACCAACAGCAATGTGACCAACTAGTGCTTCTAGAGATGATTCACTAAAGACCTGTGAAACCAAACCCATGTCCTTATAGACCAAAATCTTTTTACCGTCAGAGGCGGCAATGCCTGCAGATTCTTGACCTCTGTGCTGGAGAGAGTAAAGACCGAAGTATGTGAGCTTGGCAACTTCTTCACCTGGAGCCCAGACACCGAATACACCACATTGATCCTGCGGCCCTTTTTCATTAGGCAGCAAATCGTGATTTAGTAGTCCATCTCCACGAAGCAAGGGCAAGGTCCGTCTCTAATAGTGGGGCGGGAAGTTACCTGATTTTGGAATACACACCCCAAATATTCATGCGCAACAGCATTAGTTTAGCGGCTACTTAGCACTCACTTTAGAAGCCTCAGCATCTTTAGGTCTTCGGTTTGAAAAGAAGTCAACGACCACAGCGACCACTAGCCCGAGCCCTGCTCCACCGGCTAAGCAGTAGATAAGTAGTTGGGTGATAAACCCAGGAGTCTTACCGTCTGGGTTATCTATAGTTAGAGAAAGTGCTATCGCAACGGCAGCACCAAGGACCAGCCCGGTAAGCGAGAAGGGTATGAATTTAGGTGCTCTACGGATCTTGACCGTCTCAGTTTTAGCGTTCGACATGCTCTAAGGCTAACGGTAATACTTCAGCAAGTGTCGCCCTTACTCCACTTGCGCTCACTTTATGTTGGGTTAGGGCTTCTTCCCAACTGATATAGCCAAGCGCTAAGTCAAACCAGTCTCTAGGCCTAATCTCAACAACATTAGGAGGGGTTCCCCTGGTGTGCCTAGGACCTTCAATACATTGAGTAGCACCAAGGGGTGGAACCCTAACTTCAACAGAATTACCGGGTGCAACTTCAGCTAGTTCTTCAAGAAGGTAGCGAACCGCAGTTACGAAAACAGGATCAGTTTCAGAGAGTGAATTGTTGGCTTTGATGACAGCACTGACTGCTTGCTCACCCTCTAGATGAGGAATCCGTCTTCTTGCCATGTAAATAGGTTAGTTGTTGTAACTGTGTATAGCTTCAGCACAGCATTTCAATAACTGCAAAACTTCTTGCGCTCGCTAAACGCATGGTTAGTTTGGCCAGAGATAGAACAAAACCCCCAGCGGAAACTGGAGGTTTTGTTTGAACCTCTTGACGAGGGTCGAATCGGAAGAAAAGCTCCGAAACGTTCTACGTTTTGAGTATGCCATAACTATTTGCTTTTTGGAATAGTTATGCACTTCCGGTTCGGCCCTCCCCTTGGTCCATGCCCTACGGGAGGACAACAAATGAGTAAAGCTCATATCGTTGTTCTGGTTCTGACAGTGGTGAAGATATTGCTAGCAATCATCGAAGCCGTAATCAAGATCAGGTAGAACCAAGTAAGCCTCGGTGTTAATCACATCGAGGTTTACCCCATATGTAGATAACTTGTGCCGCACATTTTGAATAGTGCCAAACTGCATTTGCTCGCTAAACGCATGGTTAGTTTGGCCAGAGATGAAATAAAGCCCCCGGCACGAACCAGGGGCTTTATTTGAACCTCTTGACGAGGGTCGAATCGGAAGACTAGCTCCGAATCCACTTGTGATTAAGAGTATAGGGAAGACTATTTGTTTTTGGAATAGCTTTCCACCTTCCGGTTCGGCCCTTCCCTTTGTCCATGCCCTACGGGAGGACAACAAATGAGTAAAGCTCATATCGTTGTTCTGGTTCTGACATTGGTGAAGATATTGCTTGCAGTTATCGAAGCCATAGTCAAGATCAGGTAGAACCAGGTGGGCCTCGGTGTCTCAGGCATCGAGGCCCACCCCATAAACCAAATAAACTGAACCTAATGAAAATCTTGGTCTTAGGTGCTGGCGCTCGCGAACACGCGATTATCAAAGCTCTAATTAGAACTGGTACCGCTGCCGTAAACATTACCTGTGCTGCAGGTAACGGTGGCATCGCTCAAGAGGTAAAGACAGTTCCCCTAAACCAAAACGACCCTGATGCCGTTACCTCTTGGGCTATAGAGAACCAGACAGACCTGGTAATCATTGGCCCAGAAGCCCCACTTGTTGCCGGTGTCAGCGATGCGCTTAGAGCTGCTGGGATCCCGGTGTTTGGCCCCTCTAAAGCAGCCGCTGCTCTTGAAGGCTCAAAGGCTTTTGCTAAAGAAGTGATGGCCGCTGCCGATGTGCCAACCGGTATGGCACGGAAATGTGTTGACCTAGACGAGGTTGAATCTGCCCTAGATGCTTTCGGTGCTCCTTTCGTCGTCAAAGCAGATGGGCTAGCTGCAGGTAAAGGTGTCATAGTCACATCAGATAAGACAGCAGCCTTAGACCATGCCAAGACTTTCCTAGATCATGGAATGCAGATTCTTGTTGAAGAGTTCCTAGACGGTGAAGAAGTTTCACTGTTCTTCCTAAGTGATGGTAGAACTGTTCTTCCTCTCTCACCTGCTCAAGATTTCAAACGTGCATACGACAACGATGAAGGGCCTAACACCGGCGGTATGGGTGCATACTCACCTCTGCCTTGGTTACCTGAAGGATTTGTTGAAGAAGTTCAAAGCAGAGTCGCATTACCAACCGTTAGAGAACTAGCAAGACTGGGAACTCCTTTTGTCGGGTTGTTGTATTGCGGACTCATTGTTACCAAGAAGGGAATTCGAGTCATCGAATTCAATGCACGCTTCGGAGATCCGGAAACTCAAGTAGTGCTAAGAAGATTGGTAACCCCACTTGCTGGCCTATTACACAAATCAGCAACGGGACAACTAGCGACAGAAATAGAGCCTGAGTTTCTAGAACAGGTTGCAATTACTGTAGTGCTCGCAAGTGAGGGATACCCAGTATCGTCAGCTCCAGATCGAGAGATAACCGGTCT
>CAMDEV010000044.1 GCA_945896925.1 Auritidibacter sp. Marseille-P8566 | reverse complement strand
GCTTGCATCATCGCATACTCGATACCGTTGTGAACCATCTTCGCGTAGTGACCTGCACCAACATCACCAACGTGAACAAAACCTTCAGCTCTTTCACCTTCTGGGCGCAGAGCATCAAAAATAGGCATCGCGTGCTCAACTAGTTTTGCATCTCCACCGACCATCAAGCCATAACCGTTTTGTAGACCCCAGACACCTCCTGAAACACCACAGTCCAGGTAACCAATTCCCTTAGGTGCAAGCTGAGCAGCGTGACGAATATCTTCGCTGAAGCGTGAGTTACCACCTTCGATAATTAGATCACCTTCACCCAAGTGCTTCTCAAGTTCATTGATGACATCATCGGTTGGCTGACCATGTGGAACCATGATCCAAACAATCTTCGGGCTAGGAAGCGCAGCGACTAGATCAGCAATGCTGTCGACATCTGAAACTTCTCTGTTACGTGCATAACCTGTTACTTCGATTCCCTTGTTGCGGAGACGAGTGCGCATGTTGCCACCCATTTTGCCTAAGCCGATTAGACCGATGTGCATTGTGTTGCCTTTCTTTGAAACTAAAGCTTTAGCGCTTAAGCATGTTTGGGTTTAGGAGATAGCGATATGTGTCAGGGCTCTTGGCATCCTTAGACATTTGGCTAGACATGATGATAGGACCAGGTCTGCTCGGATCTCTTTGGTTTTTAGTAAATTCAATCTTTACAAATTCACTGGTGATTTGAGATAAACCGTCGTGGAATAACCACGGCTTAAATCTCAAGCTTGTTGGATTACCGGTCAAAGTTGATTCAACTGATTCGGTTGCATTGTTCTCAGAGCTAGTTGATTCAAGCTGAACTGAACCAACCTCGAATGAGTAGCGGATGGTGTCTTCAGATTCACTGACAACCAATTCAACTCTCTTGGTTGCATCCATTAAATCTTGCTTGTTAATAACAGCAGATTCTTCTAGATTGTTTGGGAAGTATTGATCAATGTCCGGGTAGTTCTCAATGTTAAGAACGATGGTTGTGACAATTCTGTTTTTAGCCTGGAATGCAACCATCCCTCTTTCGCCTTCTGCAGCGATAGAGATACTTACTTCACCCAAGTTCGCAAAAGACTTCTCAATGTCTTGCATGGTCTTAGTTAAAACAACAGCTGAAGTTTCATCACCAACATCTTTACCCAACCAAGGGACTTGGCAACGAGCAATACGATTTGGATCAGCTGCGGTAAGCATTACTGATGTTGGTGTTGCCTTAATTTGAATACCTTTTTGGAATGGACGAGTTGAATCCTTTGCAGATGCAACAGAAACTCTTCTGATGGCAGAAATAAATGCTTCTCCATCGATAGTTCCAGTCACAGGTGGCACTGGAGGAAGGGTTGGATATTGAGCAATTGGCAATATGGCCAACTCAAATTTTGTTGTGCCACAGGTGATTACAGCCTTGTTTTCTCCAACTTCGAAATTCACTGGCTGGTTAGGGAGACGGCCAACAATTTCATTTAGGAGTTTGCCTGAAACTAGTGCAGTTCCGGACTGATCAACATTCGCAACGAGGTCTGTCTGAGCTGAAACGTCGTGGTCAAAAACTGAGATCTGTATGGAATTAGCATCAGCAACTAAACGCATTCCTGACAGAATTTGAGAGGTTGGTTTTGACTGGAGCATACGTGCCGCAAAAGCCACAGCTTCTGCCAGAACGTCGCGATTTACCTGGAACTTCACAGTTCACCTTTCGAGGGAATAGTTAGTTAATCTTGCCACACAATGAGACTTGCTCTGTTCAAGGGCTCAGACCCTTAAGGTTATGGGCTTTTCAATATCTACTTAAATATTAATAGCAGTAATAGCCTTTGTGGAAAATGTGGATAAGTGGCTCTTTCTCAATGTTTAGTCCTAAATGACAACCGTGAAACTTGTATACACAGGTGGGGATAAAAATGTGGATAACTCTCGTTCTTGTGAACACAGTCTTGGGTTTCTACATTTAAGTGGGTTGATTTCACAGATTTTGAGGTGAATATTGATCCTTATCAACAGTGAATGTGAATAACTTATTTACTTTAAACCGGTCATTATGTCGGTTACCTGGTTGTAGATATAGCGACGTTCTTTCATTAGATCGCCAACCTTCTTGATTGCATACATGACAGTAGTGTGGTCTCTGTTCCCAAATAATGCACCAATTTTAGGTAAAGACATTGATGTCTTTTCCCGGCACAAATACATGGCTATCTGACGAGCAATAACAATCGCCTGAGATCTAGATTTACCAAATAGCTCTTCTTGGGTCAGTTTGAAGTAGTCAGCGACAGCTCGAACAATCTCCATTGGGGCAATACTGTTCGCATTTTCTCCTAGTGGAACAACATCCTTCAACACAGCCTGGACTAGAGGCATGTCAATCTGGGTCCTGTTTAGTGCCGCAAAGGCAGTTACTCGAATCAAAGCACCTTCAAGCTCGCGAATATTCGAGGATATACGGGCTGCCATGTAGTCGAGAATCTCGTCACTAACTCGGATCTTGTCGTTTTCAGCCTTTTTACGAAGGATGGCTATACGGGTCTCAAGTTCTGGGGCTTGAATGTCTGTCATTAGACCCCACTCGAAGCGACTTCTCATACGCTCATCGAAACTGTTCAACAGCTTAGGTGAGACGTCACTTGTGATGACAACCTGCTTACCTTGCTCATGTAGGGCGTTAAAGGTGGCAAAGAAAGATTCCTGGGTTTCTTTCTTACCCTGAAGGAACTGGATGTCATCAATTAATAGAACATCAACTTGGCGATACTTCGACTGGAAGTTGAAGCTCGTGTTGGTCTGAATGGCATTAATGAAGTCATTGGTGAAAACTTCACTAGATACGTAGCGAACCCTCTTGGCTGGCCAATACTGGTTTACATAATTACCTATGGCGTGAAGTAAGTGAGTTTTACCCAACCCTGAGTTTCCGTAGATAAACAGTGGGTTGTAGGCCTTAGCTGGGACTTCAGCAACTGCGAATGCCGCCGCATAAGCAAAACGGTTTGAGTTTCCCTGAACGAAGCTATCGAAGGTGTATCTAGGGTTTAGCCTGGAAGATCCGTCCGGAATTTGGCCGCTCTCAGTCGGGTTGTAGTTAGGGCGGGGTGCCGGCTCGGACTCAACTACGTCTAGGTCTACCTGCTGAGTAGAAGTGAAAACCTCTGCCAATTCAGGGTTTATAACGATACCGATGTTAGTTGGAGGAGTTTCTAGACCAATTCTTTGAAGTGCCTCTAGAAGTGGCTGCTTTATTTTTTGCTCGATAATTCCTCGAGTCATTTCATTTGCAACCTGGAGATAAAGGGTTTCACTCAGCAAACCTTGAATTGAGATCAGTTTTACGAACCCAAGGTGCTGTTTACTCATGCGTTCGTCGCTGTGAAGCTGCGATACAACCTCGGCCCACTGTTCCGGGCTAATGCCTGCTGCTTCTGCCATTACAACTTCCAAAATGCTAGTAAAATCAAAGGGTTCGGATAGTTTTCCACAATCCCATCAGCAACAAAGCATAGTGCCAACTTGCTGTGGATAACCTCAAATTTAGTAAATTTGACCTGTGGATAACTCCGCTAGAGTATTCAACTGCCAAACCAACTGAAAAAGCAAATCGAAAAGGCCATTTTTAGGAAAATATTTAAGAATGTTACAAAACAGCTCAAATTTGCACTTTTTGTACTCAAAGATTATTTGGATAAAAACTTGACCAGCCCAGCAATTTGGCGTAAGTTTAACAGGTTGCTCTGCTCGGGGTTCGCAGGTGACATCAAGATCGATAACTTTGACTTGAACCCAACAACAAAGTTTTGGAGTAATACCAAATGACTAAGCGTACTTTCCAGCCAAACAACCGCCGTCGCGCTAAGACCCACGGTTTCCGCCTGCGTATGAAGACTCGTGCCGGTCGTGCCATCCTTGCTGCTCGCCGCCGCAAGGGTCGTAGCGAGCTTTCGGCCTAAAGAACCTTGCTGGCTCGCGAGAACCGGCTAAGAACAGCCGAGGATTTTCGCTCGACCATGAAACATGGTCGTAAAGCAACTAATCAACACCTGGTGATCTATCTGAATAGAGCTGATAACGCGCACCCTCCTAGGTTTGGATTTGTGGTCGCGAAAACTGTTGGCTCAGCTGTTCAAAGAAATCTAGTAAAGCGCAGATCTAGAGCTGCCATTCGTGAGCGTCTTTCAAACTTTCAACTCGGGGATTCACTAGTTATTAGAGCCCTTCCAGGCCTTGCCGATTTGTCGTGGAACGAATTTACACAAGAATTAGATGAGAGCCTCAATAAACTAGTTGCCTCAGGGTCAGAAAGCCGTTAATAAGGTAAACAGATGAAACTCATAGCTCTAAATCTTTGGCTCCTGCCAAGAAACTTGATGGTGGCATTCATAGTTACTTGGAGAAAAATTATTTCTCCTCTTTATGGAAATGTATGCATTTATCACCCATCCTGTTCGGCTTACGGTCTAGGCTCTATACAGCAGCATGGTTTGATCTACGGGTCGTTATTGACCACGTGGAGAATCCTGCGCTGCAACCCATTTGCTAAGGGTGGCATCGACGAAGTTAAACCTGGTCCGAGTTGGCTGAGTTTGACAAACATAGGTTTTGTATACGCTAAGCATGCTGAAGTGCTGGCGGAAAAGGATAAATAATGGACATCATTTCAGCCATTCTCTGGCCATTCAAATGGGTTATCGAGCTACTACTTGTTAGCTTCCACACCCTCCTAACCACCTTAGGTCTACCTGAGGGCTCAGGTGTGACCTGGGTACTTTCAATCGTTGGACTTGTTCTCGTGGTTAGAGCAGCTCTAATTCCGCTCTTCGTAAAGCAGATTAACTCACAGCGCTCAATGTATTTACTACAGCCAGATCTTCAGAAACTTCAGAAGAAGTACAAGGGCAAGACGGACCGTGATTCACGCGAACGTATGGCGAAAGAGCAGATGGAGCTTTACAAAAAGCACGGCTCAAGCCCATTTTCATCCTGTCTTCCACTACTGGCCCAGATGCCAGTGTTCTTCTCGCTCTTCACTACTCTGCAGGAAGCACAAGCTTCAAAGCCAGGTGTTGGGCTGCTGACACAAGAACTGGCAAGCTCGTTTGCGAAGTCAAAGTTCTTGGGAGCAAGCCTTTCCGAGACATTCATCACCGCCAGCACTCTTTCCGTTCAGATTATTGCCGCAATCATGATTGTGCTTATGACTGGATCTCAGTTCATTACTCAACTCCAGATCATGGCTAAAAACCAGAACCCAGACATCCAGAATTCACAGTTTGCCCAAACACAGAAGATCATGCTTTATGTCTTCCCAATCATCTTTTTGATCTCAGGTATTTCATTCCCACTAGGTGTTCTCATCTACTGGCTTGTCTCTAACTTCTGGACAATGGGACAGCAGTATTACGTAATCCGCCGCAGACCAACCCCTGGTTCTGTAGCGCACAATGAGCGCCAAGCTCGCCTAGAGAAGAAGGGCAAGCTAGGTCCAAAGGCCAGCGAAGATACCCCTGAAATCGAAGCACCTCAGCCAACCCAACGTGTCCAACCGGTATCCAAGACACGTGCCAAGAAGAAGCCGAAAGGTACAAAGTAAGACCAAATGTCAGAAGAATTAGAAACCCAAGAAGTAGCAGAAACCGAACTAGCAGAGCCAAAGAGTTCAGCTAAAGACCTCGAAGAAGAGGGCGAAGTTGCCGCAGACTACCTAGAAGAACTGCTAGACATCTTTGACCTAGATGGCGACATTAACATCGATGTTCGCCAAGGCAGAGCATATTTGGAAATCACAGCAGATCAGGAAAGCAACCTAAGGCTCATCTCAGAACCAGAGACAGTTGAGGCACTTCAGGAGCTAACCCGTATCGCAGTTCAGACAAAGACCCAGTCATTTAGCCGCCTAATTCTAGACATTGCTGGTTCACGCCAAGCTAAAGTCGAGGCACTAACCAAGATCGTCAACAGAGTAATTGACAAGGTTAAAGACACCAATGCACCTGTCGCCATGAAGCCGATGTCATCTTACGAGCGCAAAATCGCCCACGATCTTATTGGCGAAGCCGGACTAGTTTCAGAGTCTGAAGGCGAAGGCAAAGAACGCCACATTGTGGCTAAGCCTGCAGAATAGTTTCACGTGAAACATTAGGCCAGGAATTCGTTCCTGGCTTTTTGTTTCTCTAAGGATGGGAGCAATTATGGCTAACGAGTCACAGCTAAGTGAGCCAGTTTCACCTGAAGTTGAACCGGCTTCCGCTATTGCTGTATTTGGGGACGGTATTGAGAAAGCTCGCAAATACGCTCAATTGCTGATCAGGGATGGGGACATGTTGGGCTTGATTGGGCCTAGAGAACTCCCGAAGCTTTGG
>CAMDEV010000043.1 GCA_945896925.1 Auritidibacter sp. Marseille-P8566 | reverse complement strand
GGTAATACGAGAAGATCTTCTGCCTGAATCTCTGCCGTCACGTCTACGCTGCTTCTTAGCTTCTAGACGAGTTGAACCTTTAACTCTGGTTGGTTCATTGCTAGGAGCTTTAGGTTCTCTAGGGGTTCTAACCTTTACCACAACGTTTGGCGGTAATTCCCCTTCGACAGCTTCACCTGAACGACGACGAGACCTGACTCTGCGGTGTGAACCATCTGCGTTGGTATCAGGTGCGTCGATAATCTTGCCGCGCTTAGTATCTACCTTTGGGGTTGGTAGATCGGGTGCCTTGAAGATAAGGGAGATTCCAGAAACAGCTGGCTTAGCTTCCTCAACAGGAACTTCTTCAGCCTTCTTCTTAGAACGAGACTTAGCCTCAGGAACCTCAGCAATTGCTTCAACGACTGGTTCTGCCTTACCGCGCTTGCGCGAAGGCTTAGCTTTGACTTCTTCAGCTACTTCTTCAACTACCGGAATATCGGTATTTTTCTTTTTCACCATTTCGGTGCTCCATGCCCGGCAACTGCTCTAGGGCCACACTCACTAGGCAAAAGCCTAAAAACTCTTGGTTATTCACGTCTGTGAACAACTAAAACCTCTGTGCAGGTTGTCTAAGTGCTGCCCGATGGGCCTTAAACACTACTTTTGAGTACCTGCTAAACCTTCGTCGATTTCTGTGTGGACGAAATCAACTACTTTCAGTATGGCACGATTACCCCTAAAAGTCACCACTAAACGTCTTGCGCTTCGACTTTCTTTTTAGCGGTCCGCAATGCAAATATTCCAATCGGAAGACAGTTTGAGGCCCACATTAGAAGGGAAAGAGGCACGAAAGCATGTTCCAATGGGAGAATTACCACAGATAGTAAAAGAAATGCCTCTAGCCCAATAATTACTCTGAGTCTCGATCTCTGTTTATGCTGTGTTGATGAATTCAACTGTTCAGCTAATCTTTCAGACGACTGAGAGATGTACTTCGCCTGCAACAGAAGTGAAGTGATTATTGAAACGAATACCAAAAATGCGAGCCAAGGTAGATTTACCCACATCACTCCCCAGCACTCGATGAATGGCCAGGCAAAAATAGGGAATAAAAGGGCTGAAATGCCATTTTTAGTAATAGGAGCAATTAGAAATGCAATGCTATAGAGCACTCCGATTCCGAAATAGCTGAAGAGGAAAATAGCCGATGCGGATTTCAATTTCATCTACTTTCTCCTTTCCTAAAAGCTAATTGATTGCAAATTCGGTGATGAAGTGCATGCTAAATCAAAATACCCTGGCCACAAACAGTTGTAAGAATAGGTCTCACGTTGGTAAATAACAGTCCAAGTTGGTTTCACATCGGTTCTTATGTAAACCTCATGGTCAGGTACTCTGTTTCGATTTCCTGTAATCGTGTACGTTCCTGATCTTGAAATGTAGACATCTAAATTGTAAGAAACCGGGTTTACCCAAAGGCAGAATGGATCACTTATGTTGTGGTCCATTTTGAAGTGAACCAACGAAGGGGTTTCTGAAATAGAGGTTAGCCCCATTCCTGCAGTGCTTTGAGTTTTCTCTCCAGTTTGTTGCCATTTGTCTGAACCTGCCAGAGTATCGTTCCACTCATAGGTTTTACTTTGCCCCACAGAAGTAAGTGCTACTTGACTGCCGCCAGCAAGCCAATCTATTCTCACGTCAAACCGTGTTCGATATTGACTGCTGTCTGGGTTGAAATCCCTATTGTCTCCTCCAAATGCATGACGCGTTCCCCATGTGAGCCAAGGAATGCAGTTGCTACTCGAGTCGACTTCGACATACTTAGCGCGAATAAAAGTTTGGTAGCGCAATCTCGTTGCGCTGGGAAGGCTTTCCGCTCCATAGGCAACTCCTCCGCCGCCAAATGACTGATTGCTTGAGCCCAATATCAGTAAGCGAGTTTGAAATGTTTCACTATTCTTTATGGATTCAGTGTCCGCGATTGGTTTAACCTCGGTTACTTCAATTCGATTTTCCCCTGGGATTGCAGCCACTTGAGCTAGTAGTCCAGTTTCGTTTACGTAGAAACTTTGATCTCCATTGATTGACACCTCTAGCTGGTTTCCTTTTGAAAGAGACCCCCAGGTTACGTTTATTTTGTTCTCCGCTAGGGATGCCACCACTTCTGCCGATATTAGTTCGGTGCGAGCTGAATCGACCGCGCCTGAGACAGTGGCATCTAGATTTGTAAGTGAAACCAAAAAAACTAAAGCACCAAGTGACATTGAAAATGTCTTGAATGATTTCAAGTTTCCCCCTTTGTGGAAATACTACCATTGGCCAGGATAGTTTTCACGATTCGCCAATCTTGCACCCAAACTAAAACTCAATTTTGGAGGCAAGCGTGATATGTTTATGACTGTGAGCACAGAAAACAGCGTAAACACGGGGATTTCAGCCCCTAGATCTCTAGCCTGGACCCTCATTCTCGGAGGTATTACCGGCTGGATAGGTGCGTTTTCGCTGACTTTGGAGAAATTCCACGTCCTAGCAGACCCAAACGCAGTCCTCGGCTGTGACCTAAATGTCTTTATTTCCTGCAAGTCTGTGATGCTAACTCCGCAGGCAAGTCTCTTTGGTTTTCCTAATCCGCTAATCGGTATTGCGTCGTTTATTGCACCGATCGTTGTTGGTTTTGCAATTCTTGCTGGAGCAAAGTTTGCAATGTGGTTCTGGAGATTGTTTTGGGTTGGAAACCTACTAGGTTTCATCTTTGTACTGTGGCTCTTCAGTCAGTCACTTCTAGTAATCAACGTCCTTTGCCCATACTGCATGGTTGCGTGGGCCGGAATGATTCCGATCTTTATTACCTTGACTTTGTTTAGTTTCAGAGAAGATATCCTGCCAATGCCAGTGAGCACTACCCCATTTTGGGATTCTGCGTTTGCAAAAGCTTGGGCTTGGACTCTTACTTTCGAGCTACTAATCGTGCTAGCTATTGTGTGGAGATTCTGGAGCCGCTGGGTTCCAATGTTCCACCAACTGGGTTGGCTCTAGTTAAACCAAAGACCTAGCTCGCGAGTTGCAGATTCAAATGAGTCTGAACCATGGACAAGATTCTGTTGAACCTTTAGACCCCAGTCACGACCCAGGTCTCCTCTAATAGTTCCAGGAAGTGCAACGGTTGGATCTGTTGCTCCTGCCATTGCTCTAAAACCTTCGATTACGCGGTTGCCTTCTACCTTTAGTGCAACAACATCGCCTGAAGCCATGAATTCAACGAGTGGTTCATAGAACGGCTTACCCTCGTGCTCTGCATAGTGTTTTGCAAGAAGTTCTCTAGAAGGAGTTAGCTTCTTGACATCAGCGATGACATAACCCTTAGCTTCAATGCGAGCGATGATTTCACCAATCAGGTTTCTCTTCACGCCATCAGGCTTAATTAGAACCAGTGTCTGCTCGGTCATTTACTTACTCTCCTCTGTATCAATTGTTATTTCAAAGGTATCAACCTTTGCGCGTGCTTTGTTAGCAAGGTCAATGGTTGCTCCGGCAATCATTGCCCAACACCAGAAGCCAACGAAGATTATTGATATCAACAGCATCCAAGGCACAAATACCGAGACTGCAAGAAGTAGAACCTGAAGAACAGAGCCGAAGATATATGAATACTTACGTCCTAGATAACCTGGGGTCAGAATCAACACTGTTGAGAAGATCAAACCAAAGGTCCAAACTGTTGCTGCATCTGCGACCTTTAGACCAAAGGCAACTAGGGTTCCAAAGAACACTACGAAGGATTCAAAGGCTAGAACCATTGAACCTAAGCTTCTTTGCACAGATCTCTTAGACATCAGAATCCTCCTGTATTTGACGGAACTTTAGAACATCGCCAATCAAACTAATTGATCCGGTGACAACAATCGTTGCATTAGGTGTTGGCGGTAGCTTTGCTTCAGCAAGGCTTAGCGCATCTCTGAAATCATCTTCAACACTCACTCGCTCTTCACCGAATACTTCACGAGCAGTCTGAGCGAGAGTCTCTGCAGTGTGTGCTCTAACCGAAGTTGACTGGGTAATGATTACCTCTGCCACTACTGGTTCTAAAGCGTTTAACACACCAAGAACATCTTTATCGTTCAGGATGGAAATCACTGCAACGGTGTGTGGAAGGCCAAAGGAGTTCTCTAAAGCGTCAGCTAGCGATCTTGCCCCGTGAGGGTTATGCGCTGCATCAAGAATGATTCTTGGACTCTTAGAAATAACCTGCAATCTGCCAGGAGATGACACATCAGCAAGAGCTGGTCTAAGAATGTGATCTGGGATAGCAATGGTAGCTGAGCCTAAGAACTCTTCAACGGCAGCAATAGCAACAGCAGCGTTAGCTGCTTGATAAGCACCGTGCAGAGGAATGAAGAGGTCTTTGTATATGTTGGTCAATCCTTTTAGTGAGAAGGTAACGCCATTGGCATCTTCTTGAAACTCAGTAACAGCAAAGTCTCTTCCTAGAACACGTAGGGTATCTGCGACAGTTGTTGCTCTGTCTTGAATGACATCTAGTGCTTCTTTAGTCTGCACTGCAGAGACAACGGCAGCGTTGGCTTTGATAATCCCCGCTTTGGTAGTTGCGATATCGGTAATGGTCTCCCCTAGACGTTCAGTGTGATCAATATCGATCGGGGTAAAGACAGCAACATCACCATCTGCAACATTCGTTGAATCCCATTCGCCGCCCATACCAACTTCTAGAACAAGGACATCAATCGGTGCATCTGCAAAGGCAGCAAAGGCAAGGGCTGCTAATGCTTCGAAGAAAGTAAGTCTTGATTCCCCTTGGGCAAGTAGTTCCTGATCAACCATGTCTAGAACAGGTTCAATGTCTTTGAAAACTTCATAGAGAATCTCGTTAGAGATAGGTTCACCATCTAAAGCAATACGTTCATTTAGATCAATCAGGTGCGGACTGGTAAATCTTCCAGTTCTAAGACCATGTTCTCTAAGAATTCTTTCAATCATTCTCGAGGTGCTCGTCTTACCGTTTGTTCCAGTGACGTGGATAACCCGGTACGCCTTTTGTGGGTCACCTAATAGTTCAACCGCACGTTTGGTTGGCTCTAATCTTGGACGAAGCTTATGCTCAGGGATACGAGCCATCAAAGACGCTTCTATTTCCCGAATCTTATTTAGCGCATCTTGTTCGCTCAAAGTTTGTTCACCACAATACCGATTGGCAAGTCTTCCCCGACGGTAGTTCCTTCACCTTCAACGTCCCCAAGGGACGTCACTAGTTCTAGAGTGAGTGTTTCTGCCTTGACTAGTTCCTCGTGAGTTTCAATTGCAGCTAGAACTTCTTGGACGCTGGTGATTACACACTTGATGCGGTCACTGACATCTAGATCTGCATCCTTACGTGCTTGTTGAACAGCACGAATAACATCTCTAGCAATACCTTCAGCTTCTAGTTCTGGAGTAACGGTTTGATCTAGTAGAACAAAGCCACCTGAAGGAAGAATTCCAATCAGGTTTACTGACTCTGAGCTATCGGTCAGATCTGCAACCAAATCGATTTCGTATTCGCCATCCATTAGTTCAACGCCACCACAGGTAACGGTGTTCTCTGACTGCGACCAATCCCCTGACTTAGAGGCAGCAATGACTTGTTGCACTTGCTTACCAACTCGAGGACCTAGAACTCTAGAGTTCACGGTTAGTCGCTTGATAACACCGAACTCAGTTGTTGAATCTAGAGAAAGCTCAACTAGATCAATTGACTTGACGTTTAACTCTTCAGCAATGATGTCAACAAAGTCACTGAGTGCATCAGCGTTTTTGGTAACCACGGTTAGCTTCGAGAGTGGAAGTCTTACTCGAAGTCCATTTACTTTTCTTAGACCATTGGCAACAGATGAAACGATTCTCACCTGGTCCATAGCTTCAACTAACTTGTCGTCACGGGTTAGTGCTTCGTGATCTGGCCACTCGGTAAGGTGAACTGATCTTCCACCGGTAAGACCTTGGTAGACCTCTTCGGTAATTAGTGGAAGTAGTGGTGCTGCAATACGGGTTAGCAGTTCTAGAACTGAATACAGGGTGTTGAAGGCCTGTGGGTCACCATCCCAGAATCTAGCTCTAGATCTCCTGACATACCAGTTGGTAAGGATGTCTGTGAAATCTCTAAGTCTTGCTGCTGCGCCAAAGGTGTCAAAAGCATTTAGGTCTGCGGATACTCCAGCGATTACTTCTCTGGTCTTAGCCACTAGGTATCTATCAAGCACATCTGTGCTATCCAGGCTGAAGCGAGCCTCGTAGTTAGAAGCATTGGCGTAGAGGGTAAAGAAGTAATAGGTATTCCACATAGGCAAGAGCACTTGTCTAACGCCTTCACGAATGCCCTGCTCGGTCACCGACATGGTTCCACCACGAAGAATTGGGGAAGACAAAAGGAACCAGCGCATTGCATCTGATCCATCACGATCAAATACTT
Organism: Auritidibacter sp. Marseille-P8566; assembly: GCA_945896925.1. Taxonomy (GTDB): domain Bacteria; phylum Actinomycetota; class Actinomycetes; order Actinomycetales; family Microbacteriaceae; genus Rhodoluna. The sequence goes on along the minus strand of CAMDEV010000043.1, from coordinate 77 downwards.
CATTCACATCTGGATAGTTACGTAATGACTTAGACATCTTCTGACCATCAGAACCTAAAACAATTCCGTGCGAAACA
>CAMDEV010000042.1 GCA_945896925.1 Auritidibacter sp. Marseille-P8566 | reverse complement strand
TTAGCTGACCGTGCTGCACTAAAGAGAGTGCCGGGGCTCTCCACGCAGATGCAGGACATCAGTGAAGTTGAGTACCGAGAACTTCAGCTAGAGCGAGTTGTGCTTATAGGTATTTGGGGGGAGAACACTCTGCAAGACGCCGAGAACTCGTTGAGGGAATTGGCAGCCCTTGCTGAGACAGCAGGAGCAGAGGTCCTTGACGGGCTGCTGCAGCGAAGGTACCACCCAGACCCAGCTACCTTTCTCGGTAAAGGTAAGGCTATTGAACTTCACGACATGGTGAAAGCCATCGGAGCCGACACAGTCATCGCGGACACTGAGTTAGCACCTTCACAACGAAGAGCTCTCGAGGATGTTGTGAAGGTGAAGGTCATTGATCGCACCGCCATAATTCTTGAAATCTTTGCGCAACATGCAAAGAGCAGAGAAGGTAAAGCTCAAGTAGAACTTGCACAACTGGAATACCTCTTACCTAGACTTCGCGGTTGGGGAGAATCGATGTCTAGACAAGCTGGTGGACGTGCTGCTGGTGGTGAAGGTATTGGTTCTCGTGGCCCAGGTGAAACCAAGATAGAACTTGACAGACGAAGAATCAACATTCGTATGGCAAAGCTCAAAAAACAGATCGCGGCCATGAAGCCTGCTCGAGTTACCAAAAGAGCAAATCGAAAGAGAACTCAAATTCCTTCTGTTGCCATCGCTGGTTACACCAATGCCGGAAAGTCATCACTGCTAAACAGGCTAACTTCAGCGGGTGTGTTAGTTGAGAATGCTTTGTTTGCAACCCTTGACCCAACTGTTAGGCACACAAAGTCTCCTGACGGCAGAGAATATACAATTGCTGACACTGTCGGTTTTGTTAGAAATCTTCCTCACCAACTGGTTGAAGCCTTTAGGTCAACTCTTGAAGAGATTGCTGACAGCGATCTGATAGTTCACGTAGTAGATGCATCTCACCCTGACCCTGGGTCACAAATAGAAACCGTGAGGAAAGTTATTGCAGAGGTGGACGCTGGGGGAGTTGCTGAACTTTTTGTCTTCAACAAAGTTGACCTTGTAGACGAGGGAACCGTGTTAGCGCTAAGAGGGTTAGTGCCTAACTCTGTTTTTGTTTCATCTCGAACTGGTGAAGGTATCTCAGAGTTACAGGCAAAGATTGCATCACTTTTGCCGCATCCGAATGTCTTCGTGCGAGTTCTTATCCCTTACAACAGGGGAGACTTAGTTTCTAGGATGCACTTGAATTCAGAAATAAAGAAAATTGAGTATCGCGAGGATGGAACTTATCTAGAAGCTCTAGTCAGATCAGACATTGCATCAGAACTTGAGCTATTTAAGATTTAGAGCTTGCGTAGAACGCTAACTACAATTCCCATGATTGAAGCGTGAGTTCCATCAATAGGCTCAAAAGCGCTGTTGCGAGGAAGTAACCAAGTCTTTCCATCGCGCTGTTTGAAAGTCTTCACAGTTGCTTCGCCGTCTAGCTCCGCTGCAACGATGTCACCGTTGTCAGCAGTCTTCTGACTTCGAATAACCACCCAGTCACCATCGCAGATGGCTGCATCAATCATTGAGTCACCCTTGACTCGAAGCATGAATAGTTCACCTGAGCCTACAAGAGTCCGAGGTAGAGGAAACATTTCTTCAACATTCTGGTCTGCGGTAATTGGAATACCCGCTGCAATCTGACCTACGAGCGGAACCATTGCGGTCGCAGCCATTGGAACCACGTTATCTGCCTGCCCATTGCTGGAATCTTCCCAACCATCAGGGGTAATTAGTACCTCGATGTTTCTAGAAAGGTTGTCCTGGCGACGGATGTAACCCTTTTGCTCCAAGTTGTCTAGCTGATAAGAGACGCTCGCTACAGCGCTGAGCCCTACGGCCTCAGCAATTTCACGCATCGATGGAACAATTCCTCGTGTCGCCTTGCTCTGAAGGATCATCTGAAGGATTGCGGCTTGGATCTCTGTCAATGAATCACTGCTCTTGCGGGTCATTTTGAGCCTCTCTGAAGCACTTTCTGGTCGATGTCGGTGGTTGCAGATTAGATAACTAATAAGGCAACTATCAAAAATGTATTCGATTTATTGATAAAAATCAAACACATTTTCGATAAAAAGCCAAAAAATCTTGACAAATATAATATATTTCCCGTAATCTTGTTCGTATTAGAACAAATGTTCGAAGAAAGGGCAGAAATGTCAGCTCAGATCATAGAGTTCCCAATGGACCGTATTCGCCAGGCAACACCTGCAGCCTCAGCCCGCAGAGTCCAGCACCATTCGCCTTCAGTCAGGCCATCAGTTCGTATCGCACGCAAGGTGATTGCTTGGACTGTTGTTCTACTCACTGCTTACCTCTTCTTCTTCGGTCAAGGAGCTTCAATCGCACCTGCAGGAGCTTCCGACTCAGCCGTTTTAGGTGAAACCACCAAGAACTTCACTTATGTCACGGTCCAGAGTGGCGATTCACTCTGGTCAATCGCAGCGCGCAACAGCAACGGTGGGGATGTCAGAGACTGCATTCAAGAAATTATCGCCCTGAACAATTTGACTGACAGCGTAGTTTCTGCAGGAATGCAATTGGCTATTCCTAGAAGTTAGTCTTTTCAGTTCCTGCTTAGTAACCTTAACTAATGACTGAGCTGAACGATTTACCAATTCGCGATTCCCTAAAGGGTAAAAAGCCGTACGGTGCGCCTCAGCTTCATGTCCCAGTTGCTCTAAACGTGAATGAGAATACTCACGAGATCAGCGAGCCAGTACTGGTTGACATTATTAGCCGCCTAGCGCTTGCACTAAAAGACATCAACCGCTACCCAGACAGAGAATTTACAAATCTGCGACAGTCTTTGGCTACGTATCTAGGCAATGGTCTTACTGAAAACCAAATCTGGGCAGCTAACGGTTCAAATGAAATCCTTCAGCAGATGTTTATGGCATTCGGAGGGCCCGGCCGAAAGGCTCTTAGCTTTAGCCCGACATACAGCATGTATCCGATCATCGCTAGTTCGACAGACACTGAGTATGTTGAAGTAAAAAGGTCTGCGAGGTACGAACTAAGTGAAGAACTAGTGCTGGAAGCTATTGCTGAACACAAGCCAAACATCACGATTATTTGTTCACCGAATAACCCCACTGGAACACCCGTTTCAATTGAGGTAATCAAAGCAGCATACGAAGCCACCGAGGGAATCCTGGTCGTTGATGAGGCTTATGCCGAATTCTCTCTAAATAATGATTCAGCTTTGTCTTTGCTTCAAGGTAGGGAGCGACTGATTATCAGTCGAACCATGTCTAAGGCCTTTGCTTTTGCCGGTGCCAGAGTTGGTTACCTTGCTGCAGATTCAGCGGTTTGCGATGCCATGAGATTGGTAAGACTTCCTTATCACCTAAGCGCGCTAACTCAAGCTGCCGCAGAAGCTGCACTAGATCACAGTTCAGAGATGTTGAGAACTGTCAGTGAAATTAGAGAGCAAAGAGACAGGCTCTACGTCGCACTTCAAGACTTAGGGCTGGACCCTTATCGCAGTGATGCCAACTTCATCCTTGTCGGCGGTATCGAGAATCCAGATGAAATCTGGAATGCGCTTCTAGCCCGTGGCATCCTTGTTCGAAATGTTGGCATTCCAAACACTCTCAGAATTACTGCCGGAACAGAGCAAGAGACAACTGCGGTCATTGAAGCAATGGCTGAACTTCTGGGCACAAAGTAGAATTAGGGAAGGGCCAAGGTCGGCCAATCTCCCCATAAACATTGCTGGAAAGGCAAGTAAATGAGTCGTAGCGCATTTATCGAACGAAAGACTTCTGAGTCCTCGGTAAAACTGAGCCTCAACCTAGATGGAACTGGCAAGTCTTCCATCAACACCACTGTGCCTTTTTATGACCACCTACTCACTGCTTTCTCAAAGCACTCAATGATTGATCTCGAAATTGAATCTTCAGGTGATACTGAGATAGATATCCACCACACAGTCGAAGACACCGCGATTGTTTTAGGTCAGGCTCTAAAGCAAGCGCTAGGAGACAAATCTGGAATTGCTCGTTATGGCGATGCAACCGTTCCTCTGGACGATGCACTAGTGCGCGCTGTTGTTGATCTTTCTGGAAGACCTTTTCTATCTCACACAGGTGAGCCAGCAGGATTTGAGTTTCACGCTATCGGAGGACACTTCACCGGTTCATTAGTGCGACACGTCTTTGAGGCAATAGTGCTGAATGCGGATATCACTGTGCACGTAAATGTGCTTGATGGTCGCGACCCGCACCACATTGCAGAAACAGAATTCAAAGCTTTTGCTCGAGCACTTCGTAAAGCAGTTGAGCTTGATCCTCGAGTAATTGGTGTGCCTTCAACTAAAGGTTCTCTGTGACAAAACCCAAAGTAGTTGTGCTTGATTACGGCAGTGGAAATATTCACTCGGTAGTCAACGCTTTTGTGAACCAAGGCGCAGATGTTGAGCTGACTGGAGATCGGGCTAAGACTCTCGAAGCTGATGGTTTAGTTGTTCCTGGTGTCGGCGCATTTGCCACCGTCATGGAGCAACTCAATGCAATAGGCGCGTCATCGCTTATTGATCAAAGACTCTCTGCAGGTAAACCTGTTTTTGGAATTTGCGTTGGACTTCAGGTTCTTTTTGAATCCGGCACCGAGCACGGAATTGACACCGAAGGTTTAGCTCAGTGGCCAGGCACAGTCTCTAAATTGGATTCACCTACGCTTCCGCATATTGGTTGGAACACAGTGGAAGTTCCTGAAGGGTCAAAACTTTTTGAAGGAGTTGAGAAGGAACGTTTTTACTTCGTTCACTCTTATGGTGCTTCAGATTTCGCGTTGGAGCGTGAAACTGCATTTGAAAAACCTAAGGTCACCTGGGCCGAGTATGGTTCAAGGTTTGTTGCTGCAGTGGAAAATGGCCCACTAACAGCAACGCAATTCCATCCTGAGAAATCAGGTCAGGCAGGGCTTAGGCTCATTTCCAATTGGCTACAGACACTTTAGTTAGGGCAACACATGTCAGACAAATTAGTTTTACTTCCTGCAGTTGATGTTGCCGATGGTAAAGCAGTAAGGCTTAGCCAAGGAGCAGCTGGAACAGAGACTGACTACGGTTCACCCATTGAGGCAGCTCAGTTATTCATTGATGCCGGAGCAGAGTGGATACATCTCGTTGATCTTGATGCAGCCTTTTCAAGAGGCGAGAACAGAGAAATCATCAAGTCGGTTATTGATAACTCGCGTGGTATCAAAATTGAGCTCAGCGGTGGCATTAGAGACAGCGCTTCACTGGATGCTGCCCTTGCAGCAGGAGCAGCCAGAGTAAATCTCGGAACAGCAGCGCTAGAGAACCCGGAGTGGACAGCTGAGGTAATCGCCCTTCACGGTGACAAAATTGCAGTTGGTTTGGATGTTCGAGGAACTACACTCGCTGCACGCGGTTGGACTGAAGATGGCGGAGATCTCTTTGAAGTTCTAGAGCGATTAGAAGCTGCAGGCTGCGCTCGATACGTTGTCACCGATGTTACAAAAGATGGAATGCTGCTTGGCCCAAACATTGACATGTTGAAGCAGGTATTAGCAAAAACAAATAAACCTGTTATTGCCTCCGGTGGAATTTCATCGCTTGATGATCTAAAGAACCTAAGAGAACTTGTTCCACTAGGACTTGAGGGAGCGATTCTCGGTAAGTCTTTGTATGCAGGTAAGTTCACACTCGAGCAAGCACTGGTGGTTGCAGGATACTAATGTCTGAACACGACAAGTTCGCAGACTCAGCTGGAGTTCCCTGGGAGGGTCGAAGCTTTCACGAGAACCAATTTAGTTCTGACAAAGGTGAAGCAGATCCAGAACTTCTAAAAGCTTTGCTTGAATTCAAGTCTTCCTCTTCGAATCAAGTTGAAGTAGTAAATGCATTTGCTAATGCGCGCGTACTCATTCCACTAATTGCAACTCTTGGAGAATCAGGGGAGGGCGCTCACGGTCATCAGGTCGACAAGAGTGCTGAACTTTCCATTGTGAGCGTTAGAACGCCGGATAACCAAAACGGTTTGCCAATCTTTACTTCAGTTGAGTCAATGGCCAGATGGAATCCGCAAGCCAGACCTGTTCCAAATAACGGTAGGACCGTTGCTCTTGCTGCAGTAAGCGAAGGAAACACTCGCGTTGTTTTAGATCCAGGCAGTGAAACCGAATTTGTCATTCGCCGACCAGCCTTAGAAGCCGTTGCACAGGGATTCACTTGGATTGTTCCAAACTTGAATCCAGAAGTAATTCAAATTGTTGACTCAGCATTAGCAAATATTGCAGAGGTGAGAAATTTCACTCTGCTAAATGGAGATCCAACCGCAAAATTACTTGGACATGAACTCGAAGTAGTGATCTACTTGGCTGCAGACTTGGATAAAACCCGTCTGTTGGGGGTCCAGAACGAGTTTCTCAAGGAGATTTCTTTGAGCAAACGTTTCGTCGAACTTGTTGACTCGGTTGGGTTGAAATTCCTGCCGGCTAGTTAACTGGGCCAGTGTACTTCTCGCCAGGGCCTTGACCTGGCTCGTCCTTGATGATTGAAG
>CAMDEV010000041.1 GCA_945896925.1 Auritidibacter sp. Marseille-P8566 | reverse complement strand
GAAGATCCCAAGGCCGCTAAGGTCCGTGGGGTTGCCAAGCTTGTAAAGAAAGATGCCCGGTTAGAAACCGGGCTCTTTCTGCTTGAGGGACCACAAGGATTTCGCGAAGCGTTAGACAGACCAAAACTTATTCTCGAAGCTTTTGCTACAGAGGAAGCATTGGCGCGCCATCCTGAACTCTTCACGAAAGCAAAGAACTCAAGAGTTGAAGTCCAATTAGTCAGTGAATCTGTCTTGGCAGCTCTAAGCGACACCAATACACCTCAGGGGGTAGTCGCTGTCTGTCACCAGTTTGATGTGAGCCTGGATGATGTCTTGGCTGCCAAGCCAAAGCTTGTTGCTCTGCTGTCGCAAATCCGTGACCCAGGTAACGCTGGAACTGTGCTTAGAGCAGCAGATGCCGCTGGCGCAGATGCAGTTATCTTCAGTTCAGGAAGTGTTGATATCTATAACCCGAAGGTGGTTAGGTCAACTACCGGGTCAATGTTCCATCTTCCTTTCGTTGTTGATGTTGAAATTGCTGGTGTTGTTGCCTCGCTAAAGGCTGCAGGCATCCAGATTCTCGCTGCAGATGCCAGTGGAGTTGCATTACCTGAGCTCAACAGTGAGTTGGCTAAACCAACAGCGTGGTTGTTTGGTAATGAAGCCTGGGGATTTGAACCTGAAGTCCTTGCCCTTGCTGACAAGACGGTTGCCGTTCCTATTTATGGGGCAGCAGAGTCTCTTAACCTAGCCACCGCTGCCAGCGTCTGTCTATACTCATCGGCTTTTGCGCAGAACGCCACTGCCAGCTAACCCAGAGCCCTATTGCCTAGCGGATATACTTGAACCTAATGTCAGAGAACAGCCCAATTACTAAAGCATCAGTGGATGCAGTAGTTTCTGACGCGCTCAAGTTAATCTCTGAAGCTAAAGATCTTGCCTCACTGAAATCAATTAGAGCCGCTGCAGTTGGCGATGGGTCAGGAATAGCAGCGCTTAGCTCATCACTAGGTAAGTTGCCAGGGGACCAGAAGGCCGAAGCCGGCAAACTAATTACAGCGGCACGGACCGAACTCAATCAGGCCTTCAGTACTGCTGAAGAGAAGTTCTATAAACAAGAACAGGCTCAGAAATTAGCTTCTGAAACTGTTGATGTCACCGCAGCTGCAAGCACTCAGGTGCTTGGTGCGAGACACCCGCTTTCCCTGCTGCAGGATGAAATCGCAGATGTATTCGTTGGTATGGGTTGGGAGATTGCGGAAGGACCAGAAGTTGAAAGCGAATGGTTTAACTTCGATGCTTTGAACTTTGACGCAGATCACCCTGCAAGGGCGATGCAGGATACCTTCTTCGTCGAGCCAGTCGAGGCTCACCTTGTGCTTAGAACTCACACTTCACCAGTTCAGGTTCGTTCAATGCTTGAACGTGAACTGCCGGTGTATGTGCTCTGCCCAGGACGAGTATTTAGAACAGATGAACTTGACGCCACTCACACACCGGTTTTCCACCAGGTTGAAGGTCTTGCCGTTGATAAGGGTTTGACCATGGCAGATCTCAAGGGAACCCTTGAGCATTTTGCTCGAATCATGTTTGGTCCAGACGCCAAGATTCGTTTGCGTCCATCATTCTTCCCTTTTACTGAGCCTTCAGCTGAGTTAGATGTTTGGCATCCAGGTGCCAAAGGTGGTCCTCGCTGGGTTGAATGGGGAGGCTGTGGAATGGTGAATGCCAATGTTTTGCGCGCAGCTGGTATTGATCCAGAGGTCTATTCAGGTTTTGCATTTGGTATGGGCATTGAGAGAACTCTGATGTTCCGTAACGATGTCAAAGATATGCACGACATGGTTGAAGCGGATGTTCGTTTCTCTAAGCAGTTCGGGATGGTGCTGTAATGCGCGTTCCACTGTCTTGGCTAAACGAATATGTTGAACTAACTGCTGGGTCAACTGCTGAATCGGTAATGGCAGAGCTTGTCAAAGTTGGTTTGGAAGAAGAGGGCTCGCACTCTTTCTCACTAGTTGGACCAATTGTTGTTGGCCAAGTACTTGAGTTTGTCGAAGAAGAACAGTCGAATGGGAAAACTATTCGTTGGTGTCAGGTCAGAGTTGCTCCAGTTGGAGTGAAAGCTGCTGACGGTGGTGAAGATGTTCGTGGCATTGTTTGTGGTGCAAGAAACTTTGAAGTCAATGACAAAGTTGTTGTCACACTTCCTGGAGCAGTATTGCCAGGAGATTTCAAGATTTCGGCTAGATCAACTTACGGTCACGTCAGTGATGGCATGATTGCTTCCGCTCGAGAGCTGGGCATCAGCGATGATCACGATGGAATCTTGCGCTTATCGACTATTGGTTTAGATCCAGAAGTTGGAGCAGATGCTCTTGAACTTCTGCACCTTGCCGATGAAGCTGCTGAAGTTAATGTGACTCCAGATCGTGGCTACTGTTTCTCAATCAGAGGTATCGCTCGTGAGTTCTCTCATGCAACAGGAGCTAAGTTCACTGACCCAATTGATTTGGTAACACCTGTCAAGGCAGAAGGTTTTGCCGTCAAGATTTCTGACGCTTCGCCAATAAGAGGCAAGGTTGGCTCATCAAAGTTTGTTGTCCGTTCGGCATCTAACGTCGATGCTAAAGCGCAGACACCAGCTTGGATGGTCTCGCGATTAAAACTTGCTGGTATGCGTTCCATCTCTATCGTGGTTGATATCACTAACTATGTGATGTTGGAACTCGGTCAACCAATTCACGCCTATGACCAAGCCAAAGTTGCTGGTGGATTAGTAGTTCGTAGAGCTAACTCTGGTGAAACTCTGGTCACACTTGACGGTCAGACCAGGACTCTCCACGCGGAAGATCTTGTAATCGCTGATGACAGCGGTGCAATTGGTATTGCAGGTGTTATGGGTGGGCAGAGCACTGAAGTGAGTGCCACAACAAACTCAGTACTTATTGAATCTGCAAACTTTGATGGCGTTTCAATTGCTAGAAGTGCTCGTAGACACAAGCTTCCTAGCGAAGCATCGAAAAGATTTGAAAGAGGAGTTGACCCTAAGGTTGCTGAGTATGCAGCTGCCCGCGTTGTTCAACTACTTGAAGAATTTGCTGGAGCAAAAGCGGATCCTCTAGGTTCATACTTTGATGAGACTCCAGCTATTCCAGCTGTGTCATTGCCTGCATCATTTGCGGCAAGCATCACTGGTGTTGAATACACCCAGGCAGAAATTGTTGACACTTTGACTGCAATTGGCTGTGTTGTTGCAACGGTTCAAGATGGCTTCGAAGTAATTCCACCTTCATGGCGACCAGATCTAAATGACAAGGCTGATCTTGTTGAAGAGATAGCCAGAATCACAGGTTATGACCGCATTCCTTCTAGGTTGCCAGTCGCACCTCCTGGAAGAGGACTGACTAAACGCCAGAAGCTTCGCAGAGCAGTTATGCAACAGTTGGCTGGAACTGGTCATGTTGAAGTTTTGAACTACCCATTCCTAACTGCCGCACAGAACTCATACTTTGCTGGAGCAGAAGTGGCAAGAGTGGTTCTTGCCAATGCAATGCAGGAAGATGTGAACGAACTACGTTTAAGCATGCTGCCCGGACTTCTAGATGCCGCTAAGCGCAATCTTTCTAGAACTCTTACTGACCTGGCAATCTTTGAAGTTGGATTAGTTTTTGCACCAGGTAAGCAAGTAGCGGTTTCACTGCCAAGTGGCGTGAAGCTGCCGACCGAATCTGAACTTGCAGCTTTGCACGAAAGCGTTCCGCATCAACCACTCTCACTCGGTGCAGTGTTTGTTGGTGACCGAGTTTCTGCACAAGTTGGAAAGAAGTCAGTCAAGGCAAGCCATCTAGATGCAATTCAGGCAGCAAGAACCGCAGCTCACGCTGTCGGTGTTGAGATTTATTTAGAGCAAGTGGTTGTTCAGGGTTATCACCCAGGTAGAACAGCCGCAATCAAAGTTGTCGGTTCAGATGATTTCATTGGATATGCCGGTGAACTGCATCCAGAACTCGCAGTCGAGAATGATCTACCGAGACAGGTTGCAGTACTTGAAATAAACCTTGAAGTTCTCTTTGCTAATTCTCCTGAACTTGTCCAAGCTCAAGCTGTTTACACATACCCAGCGGCTACTCAAGATCTATCTTTGGTGTTGAAGCAAAACGTTCCTGCAGGAGAAGTACTTGATGTTCTGCGAGTTGCAGCAGGCGAATTACTTGAAGAGATCACACTTGTCGATGACTATCGAGGAACGAACTTGGCTGAGGATGAAAAGTCTTTGACTTTCGCTTTGCGATTTAGAGCAAGCGATCGCACTCTGACTCAAGTTGAAGCAACCGAAGCCAGAGACGCAGCCGTTGCTGCAGCTAACGCCAAATTTGGCGCAGTAATCAGAACCTAACTTAGATCCCCAAGGAGAAAGCCATGAAACTAAAGGTTGCCGTCGCTGGCGCCAGTGGCTACGTTGGTGGAGAGCTTTTGACGCTGATTGCAGAGCATCCAAATCTAGAACTTGTTACCGTAACGGCGAATAGCAATGTTGGACAAACTGTTAGTTCTGTTCATCCAGAAATCATAGCGTTCAAGAATTTGGTTTTTGTTGAAACATCCGCATCCACTCTCGCAGGTCACGATGTTGTCTTCTTAGCATTGCCTCACACTAAGTCTGCAGAAGTTGCAGTTTGGTTGAACGAGGAAACTTTGGTTTTGGATTGCGGAGCAGATTTCAGATTGGAATCTGCAGAGGAATATGAAAAGTTCTACCATTCACCACATGCAGGAACTTGGGTTTATGGGATGCCTGAATTGCTTATCGGTCCTGACAAGAAACAAAGAGAGGTTCTAGTCGGGAAGAAGCGGATTGCGGTTCCTGGCTGCAATGCAACAGCCATTACTCTTGCGTTAGCTCCGCTGCTTGCTGCAAAGCTCATCGAACCTAAAGACCTAGTTTCTACCCTTTCAGTTGGTACTAGCGGGGCAGGAGCCAATGCTGAGGTGAATCAAGGAGAAGGTTTACACAGCGCTTACCCATATCAAGTTGGTGGTGTCCACAGACACATCCCTGAGGTGGCTCAGAACCTAAACCGAGTTTCTAGAGAAAATGTGACACTCACTTTCACCCCTGTATTAGTTCCCATGTTCAGAGGAATCCTGGCGGTCAATACTGCGAAGCTAGTTTCTGGTGTGAGCAAAGAGGATTTAAGATCTGCATTTGAAGCGGCATACGGTTCTGAAAAGTATGTCGAGTTGCTACCTGAAGGAAGTTTCCCAGACACCAAAGACGTTGAGAACAACAACCGTGCACTCATTAGCTTTGCTATCGATGAAGCTACCAATCGAGTTGTTGTGATCAGTGCAATCGATAATTTGGTGAAGGGGACCGCTGGAGCGGCTCTGCAAAGCATGAACTTAGCTCTTGGTCTTGACGAAAGTCTCGGCGTTCCAAAGGCGGGTACTAAGTGATTCCGGCAGATAAAGAAAACTTAGATCAAATCCAGATCAAAGCAAAAACTCTAGTTGAAGCAGCTCCTTGGATTAGAAAATTTCAGGGCAAAATTGTTGTCATCAAGTTTGGTGGAAACGCCATGGTCGATGAGGCGCTGCAGAGAACATTTGCAGAAGATGTTGCGTTCCTACGTTTAGTTGGTATTCATTCCGTTGTAGTTCACGGCGGTGGTCCACAGATCTCTGCAGGCCTTGCCGATGCTGGCATTGAGAGCACTTTCGTTGATGGTCTGCGGGTTACCTCGGCCGAGGCAATCACAGTTATTCGAGATGTCTTGAGAACTCAAATCGGTGAACCGCTGTCTCAGATGATTATTGATGCTGATGGTAAAGCCGAAGTCTTCAGTGGTGAAACTGAAGGTCTCTTTACCGCAACGCAGACCAGAACGGATTTAGGGTTGGTTGGTGATGTTACTTCAGTCAACACTTCACCTATCCATCGCGCTTTAGAACGTGGAGTTATCCCGGTTATTGCAACAGTTGCTCCAGATAGTTCAGGTCAGTTGCTGAACGTGAATGCAGACCTAGCAGCATCCTCGTTAGCGGTTGCCCTAAAGGCTGAGAAGCTGATTGTGCTTACTGATGTTCCTGGTCTTTATTCAAATTGGCCAAGTGTTGATTCTCTGATTAGCGAAATCAGTGCTTCAGAGTTGGAAGAGCTGGTACCAAGTCTTGAATCAGGGATGATTCCTAAAATGCAAGCTTGTCTTGAAGCTGTCCGTGGTGGAGTTCCTAAGGCACATATCATCGATGGTCGTATTCAACACAGCCTGCTGTTGGAGATCTTCACATCAGCAGGTATAGGAACTTTGGTAACTCAAGGAGATGGGAACTAACTATGACTAAGCATTTCCTTAGAGATGATGACATCACAACAAGTGAGCAACAACAGATTCTTGATTTAGCTGTTGAGCTAAAGAAGTCCCCATACTCACAGAAGCCTTTTGCTGGGCCGAAGACCGTAGCTGTCATCTTTGATAAGACTTCGACTAGAACCCGAGTTTCATTCGCCGTTGGAATATCTGATTTAGGCGGAGCACCTTTGATTATTGATTCTCAGTCCAGTCAACTAGGTGGTAAAGAATCAGTCAGTGATACCGCAAAGGTGCTTGAACGT
>CAMDEV010000040.1 GCA_945896925.1 Auritidibacter sp. Marseille-P8566 | reverse complement strand
CCATAGCAATTCGAGAAAGGATTGGGTAGCGCTTGCCATTGATGCAAACCTCAGCCTTGCCAGTTGCATTACGTGGTAGACCCTCTGCATAACCAACTGGCACTAGAGCCAAAGTGGTCTCTCTTTCAGTGTGATACAGATAACCGTATGAGACTCCACTGCCTGCCGGCACTCGCTTGGTTTGAACTACCTTAGCCTCAGCACACATCACAGGTTTCAGACCGTACTCTTTGCCCTTGTTATCGCTAAAAGGAGATAAACCATACAAGGCAATACCACAGCGCACCATGTCATATCTAGCCTGCGGGTAACTCAAGGTTCCATCACTTGCGGTTAGGTGTCTAACTTCAAACCCAAAACCATGTGCTGAAGCTAGAGCTAGAGCTTCATCAAATCGAGCAATCTGCTCCAAATCTTCTCGTGCTCCGGTTGAAGAGAGGTGGCTAAAGATACCTGAAGTAATTACTATTCCTTCACTAACCGATACTTTGATGTTCTTGAGTAAGTCTTCAAGTTCTGAAAGTGTGACACCGTTGCGACCAAGACCGGTATCAATCTTGATGTGGATTCTCGCGACCTTACCAGTGCTCTTAGCCGCTTTCTGAATTCTAGAAAGTTGCTCATTGGATGAAACGGCTAAATCTATATCGTGATTAAGAGCCGACACAAAGTCATCTTCAGGATCGTGCAACCAAGAAAGTATTCGTGATCTGATTCCAGCGGCGCGAAGGGTGAGAGCTTCTGTTAGATCAGCAGTGCCAAGGAAATCGATTCCCTCTGCTTCTAACTTCTTCGCTACCTGAACCATGCCGTGACCGTAGGCATCAGCTTTGACCACACCTAGGACTTTAACTGAAGGCCCGACTAAGTCTCTGATTGTGCCGAGGTTTGCTGCGACAGCGTTTAGGTCTATGGTCAGTTTTCTCATCAAGCACCTGCCTCAGCAACTACCATCGCACATGCCATGCCACCATCGTGGCTAATCGAAAGATGCCACTTACTTATGCCCATTGAACTGGCTCTAGCAGCGGTCTCACCTGATATAGCAAGGTGTGGTTTACCAAGTTCGTCTTTTTGAACAGCAACGTCGTGCCAACTCAAACCAGTTGGATTACCTAGAGCTTTGATGACTGCTTCTTTAGCTGCCCAGTAACCAGCCAGTGACTGGTTAGCTGCCTCACGTTCTGTTTCTGTGAAGATTCTTTCAATCAGAGCAGGAGTGTTTGTTAGTTTGCTCTTGAATCTTTCAAGATCAACTAGGTCAACTCCGATGCCGATGATCATGACTATTCAACCGTCACAGACTTCGCAAGGTTACGCGGTTGATCAACATCTAGACCTTTGGCAGCAGATAGTTCCATGGCAAATATTTGCAGCGGAATCACCGTCAGAATTGGGGCAAGCATCTTGTGAACCGCAGGCACGAAGCAAACCTGGTCAGTAACCTGGCTAACTGCTGTGTCACCTTGCTCTGCGATCGCAATTACCTTTGCACCTCGAGCTAACACTTCCTGAATATTGCTAACAACTTTGGCATGGAGCGAGTCAGAGTCATTTACGCTAGGGACAATAACAATTACTGGCTGCCCTTGCTCGATAAGAGCGATAGGGCCATGCTTTAGTTCACCAGCTGCAAAGCCTTCTGAGTGAATGTATGCAAGCTCTTTGAGTTTCAATGCACCTTCAAGAGCAATTGGGAAACCGACATTCCTACCCAAGAACAAAACAGTCTTTGCGTCTTTGTAGCTTCTAGCTAGTTCTCGGATTGACTCTAACCCAGTCAGCAATTCTGCAATCTGACCAGGAAGCTTTAGTAGTTCTCTGCCGATTTCTTGTAATTCACCTTTTGAATGAGTCGAACGAACTGTTGCTAGATGCAGAGCTAGTAGGTAGATGCTGGTGATCTGTGCTGTGAATGCTTTAGTAGAAGCAACTGCAACCTCAGGACCAGCATGCGTGTATAGAACAGCATCGGCTTCTCGAGCCAGGGTAGCTCCTTGAGTATTACAAATACTCAAGACCATAGCTCCAGTTTCTTTGGCATAACGGGTAGCCATCAAGGTGTCCATGGTCTCACCGGATTGGCTAACTGCAACAACCAAAGTGTTGCTAGTCAAAATCGGGTCACGATATCTGAATTCATGAGATAGTTCAACACTCACTGGAATTCTTGCCCAAGCCTCAATTGCATACTTGCCAACTTCAGAGGCATAGGCAGCAGTACCACAGGCAACCATAATGATTCTGTCGATCGAACTAAGCGCATCACCAAGCGGAGATAGTTCATCTAGGTGCACTGAACCATTTGATGAGACTCTACCCATCAAGGTGTCACCAACCGCCTGCGGCTGATCTGCAATTTCCTTAGCCATGAAAGATGACCAGCCACCCTTAGAAGCAGCACTAGCATCCCAGTCAATCTGGAATTCTGGATGTGAAACAGAGTTGCCTGCGAAGTCTTCTAATTCAACTCGGTCACTTCTTAGAATGACAATCTCATCTTGACCAACTGAGATAGCTCTCTTGGTGTGCTCAACAAAAGCGGCGACATCGGAACCTAAGAAGTTCTCGCCCACGCCCAAACCAATAACCAGAGGTGAGTTTCTTCTAGCGGCAACAACTAAGCCAGGCTGGTCTTGATGCACAGCCAAAATTGTAAAAGCGCCGTGCAGTCGACGAACTACTTTTCTAAAGGCATCAACTAGATCGCCAGAAACGTCATACTCGGCAGCAATTAGATGGGCAGCAACTTCGGTATCTGTTTCACTGGCGAAGGTAACACCCGCTTCTAGAAGTTCAGATTTCAGTTCAGCAAAGTTTTCAATAATGCCGTTGTGGATGAGGCTCAGCTTCTGGCTAGCTCCACCTAGGTGTGGGTGAGCGTTGCCATCAGTTGGAGCTCCGTGAGTAGCCCATCTGGTGTGGCCGATACCGATGTTGGCTTCCCCCAGAGGATTCTTTGAGATGTCTTCGGTGAGGACGGAGAGCTTGCCGGAACGCTTTCTAGTCTCAAGCTCGCCTGCTGTAGTAATTACGGAAACACCAGCGCTGTCGTAGCCGCGGTATTCGAGCCTCTTCAGGCCACCGAGTAGAACCTCAACAGTTGATTTTGGCCCAACATAGCCCACGATTCCACACATACCCCTAGTTTAAGGCAGAATGACATTGTGAACGCTGAGCCGACAGGGCTAAACCCTCCAGAGAATCAGGCTCTTTCCCCCTTTGTTGAGATATCTAGAAGCGAATGGGCTGAATTAGCCAAAAGCAATGAAACTCCGCTAACTGAAGCAGAAGTCGAGAACATCCGCGGTTTAGGAGACTTCCTTGACCTAACCGAGGTTGCTGAGATCTATCTGCCACTTTCACAGTTACTAAATCTTTATGTCACTAACACACAGCAACTACATCAAGCCTCAGGGGGATTCCTCGATAGGACAGCAAAGAGAACACCTTTCATCATTGGAGTAGCAGGTTCTGTTGCCGTTGGTAAATCAACCGTGTCTAGGTTGTTGAAAGAACTTCTCAGTAGATGGCCAACTACCCCGAGAGTTTCACTAGTCACAACCGATGGTTTTCTATATCCAAACAGTGTTCTAGAGGAAAAAGGTCTAATGACCAAGAAGGGATTCCCAGAGTCCTACGATCGACTAGCTCTTCTAAAATTCGTTGCTGACATCAAATCAGGAAAAGAAGAGGTGAAAGCTCCGCTTTACTCCCACCTCACTTACGACATTGTGCCTGGAGCCGAGCTGGTGGTGAATTCCCCTGATGTATTAATCGTTGAAGGACTTAATGTTCTCCAGGCACCAGGACTAGGTCAAGAAGTTGCCCTAAGTGATTATTTTGATTTCCAAATCTATGTTGATGCACCTACCGATGAGATTGAGTCCTGGTACCTAGATCGCTTCAAGCAACTTCGTGAATCAGCTTTTAGAAACCCAGATTCTTATTTCCACAAATATGCTGAGATGCCAATGGAAGATGCTTTAGACGGGGCTAAAGAGATATGGAGGACCATCAACCTTCCAAACCTTCTCGAGAACATCATCTCAACTAAGTCCAGGGCCACATTAGTCTTACAAAAAGGTGTGAAGCACAGAGTTGAAAGAGTATTACTTAGAAAGATCTAAAGTCCTAGATTCTTCTCAACTACACGAGCTATACGGTCAGCCCAGGAATGTGCTGTTCCCTCATCAGCAGCCTCAACCATTACACGGATTAGCGGCTCAGTCCCGGACGCTCTAAGCAATACTCTTCCAGTGCTTCCAAGTTCCGCTTCAGCTTCTTTAACGACTTCTTGTAATCCAGCATCGCTATCAACTCTGCTTAGGTCAACACCTCTAACATTGATTAATACCTGAGGGTAAATCTTCATCTGGCTAGCCAGCTCAGCAAGTGATTTACCAGTTGCCTTCGACTCTGCAGCAATCATCAGAGCTGTCAAGATTCCATCTCCGGTAGTGGCATAACGGCTAAAGATAATGTGACCGGACTGCTCACCGCCTAAGGTGTATCCACCTTCACGGATTTGTTCAAGAACGTAGCGGTCTCCGACCTTGGTCTCAAGCATTGTGATACCGGCATCTTCCATGGCAATGCGAAGACCTAGATTACTCATCACTGTTGCTACCAAAGTATTGCGAGCTAAGGTGCCATTAGCTTTTGCTGAAAGGGCAAGAATAGCCATTAGCTGATCACCGTCAACAATTGCTCCAGTGTGATCAACTGCTAGACAACGATCTGCATCACCATCGTGAGCAAAGCCCATGTCTGCATCGTTTTCTAGAACTGCTGACTGAAGTGCACTCATGTGAGTTGAACCATAACCGGAGTTAATGTTAAGTCCGTCAGGATCATTGCCAATGACAATCACCTTTGCACCAGCATCGGCAAATGCTTGTGGTGAGATAGCAGACGCGGCACCGTGAGCGCAGTCGATAACTACCTTCAACCCCTCAAGTGAATTAGGAATAGCGCCGAGAAGGTGCACAAGATATCTATCTTCAGCATCAGCAAATCTTTGAACTCGGCCAACAGCACCACCAATTGGAGAGAGGCTTTCTGTTTGCATTGCTGCTTCGATTTGATCTTCAATTTCATCAGCAAGTTTGTGACCACCGGCTGCAAAGAATTTGATTCCGTTATCAGGAGCAGGGTTATGAGATGCAGAAATCATCACACCGAAATCTGCAGAGAAATCTGCAGTCAGAAAGGCAGTTGCTGGAGTTGGGACAACACCAGCATCAAAGACATCAACACCGGAAGAAGCTAAACCTGCTGCAACTGCCGATGCTAGATATTCTCCAGAGATGCGAGGGTCTCTACCGATAATTGCAATTGGTCTACGACCTTGATTGCGCGCAGTTTCACCTAAAACTTTGGCAGCAGCTTGCGCCAAGTTAAGAGTTAGGGAAACAGTGAGATCGCGATTAGCAACACCGCGAACACCATCGGTACCAAATAGGCGGGCCATGGTTTTAGATTAGCCGAGCAGTTGCTCGAAGCGACTTAACGCTTAGAGAACTGAGACGCCTTACGAGCCTTCTTAAGACCAGCCTTCTTGCGCTCGATGACACGTGCGTCACGAGATAGGAAGCCTGCCTTCTTCAAAGCTGGACGGTTGTTCTCGCGGTCGATCTCGTTTAGAGAACGTGCGATACCTAGACGAAGAGCACCAGCCTGGCCAGCAACTCCACCACCCTGGATACGTGCAACAACGTCGTATGAGTCCTGAAGACCTAGAACCTTGAATGGGTCAGTGATTAGCTGCTGGTGCAACTTGTTTGGGAAGTATTCTGCAAGGTCACGACCGTTTACCTTGATTACACCGGTACCTGGCTTGATTCGAACACGAGCGATCGCTTCCTTACGACGGCCTAGACCTGCACCTGGAACGGTTAGTGGACCACGTGACTTCGCTGGCTTTGTTTCCTTAGCAGCAGGAGTCTCAGTGGTGAAAGATGATGGCGCAGCTTCAACAGCTTCAACAGCTTCAGCGACTTTCTTAGTTGGCATTAGTCTTCTTTTCCTCTAAGCGCTTACTGCGCTACCTGACCGATTGTGTATGGCTTTGGAGCCTGTGCTACGTGTGGGTGCTCTGCACCACGGTAAACCTTAAGTTTTGCAAGCTGATCGCGACCAAGGGTGTTCTTTGGAAGCATTCCGCGGATTGCCTTCTCAACAGCCTTCTCTGGTGACTTCTCTAGAAGCTCAGCGTAGGTAGTTGCAGTTAGACCACCTGGGTAACCAGAGTGACGGTAAGCATTCTTCTTCTGAAGTTTTGATCCGGTTAGTGCAACCTTCTCAGCATTGATGATGACTACGAAGTCACCGTTGTCCATGTGAGGAGCAAAGGTTGGCTTGTGCTTGCCACGCAGTAGTGCGGCAGCAGTTGCGGCTAGACGGCCAAGAACTACGTCAGTGGCGTCGATTACGAGCCAGTCGTTCTGAAGCTCATGAGCCTTCGGTGAATAAGTACGCACGCTAGATTGCCTTCTATTTCTTATATCGGATTGGCGATGAATCTAAGAGTCATCAACAGGGGCTAAGCCAAATGGCTTACGGCACCAAGGGTCAAGTTTAGCCCGAACATCGCCACATATGCAACCCGAAGATATTGGCTAATTATCATCCAAAGACCTGGTGTGCTGGGTTGTAGCAACCTGCTT
>CAMDEV010000039.1 GCA_945896925.1 Auritidibacter sp. Marseille-P8566 | reverse complement strand
ACTTGAACCCACACGCCATGGGCGCTAGAACCTAAATCTAGTGCGTCTGCCAATTTCGCCACTCCCGCGAGCGTTTATAGTCTAGACCAAAATTGGATTTCTTGCCTGTGGAAAGTTCAAGCGGGGATAGCCAAGGAGTGCCAACATAACACCTGAAAGAGGTGTTGGGTTGAACGCACAGAGCGAGATTACGGAGATTGCCAGGTCTCTCTTGGCCGTACCCAGTTCAGATTTAGATTTGGATTCTGCAATCGCCAGGGCTACAGACTTGGTATTTGAAGCCGCCACTGAGGCATTCGAGGGCCAAGAGGCTGAGCTTCGTCAGAAGGCGCAAACAGCTTTAGTTGGCTATGGAGCATTGGACAGCTTAATAGCTGACCCGCAAATTGAAGAGATATGGATTAACGCCCCTAATCAGATTTTCATTTCTAAGGAATCAAAAACCCACTTGGTGGAGCTTGAAATAGATGCGTT
Source organism: Auritidibacter sp. Marseille-P8566 (assembly GCA_945896925.1). Lineage (GTDB taxonomy): Bacteria > Actinomycetota > Actinomycetes > Actinomycetales > Microbacteriaceae > Rhodoluna. Next base: position 6,205 of record CAMDEV010000039.1, on the reverse strand, counting down.
AGGAGTTCGCCAGGTAGTCGAAAAGATGCTTAGGGACTCGGGAAGAAGGCTTGATCGTTCTCAACCTTTTGTAGATGCGACACTTCATAACGGATCAAGATTGCATGTGGTAATCCCAGACGTCACGAGAGAACATTGGGCAGTAAATATTAGGAAATTTCCAACCAAGATTTTCTCTCTGTCAGATCTTGTTGAGCTCGGATCTCTAACAAAGCAGATGGCCCAATTTCTGAGACAAGAATATCGAGCGGGTGCAAACGTCTTGGTTTCGGGGGCAACCCAAGCGGGTAAAACAACTTTGCTCTGTGCTCTGCTTGAGGAGACTCTTCCAAACGAACGCATAATCAGTGCCGAAGAAACCTTTGAGATAAGGACAAGTCACAGGGACTGGGTTGGCATGCAGGCTAGACAGGCGAACCTTGAGGGGGTAGGGGAGATAACCCTCCGTCGATTAGTTAGAGAAGCTCTAAGGATGAGACCAACCCGGATTGTTATAGGTGAAGTCCGACAGGCAGAAGCGCTCGATCTATTGATAGCGTTAAATTCTGGAATCGCAGGTCTTTGCACTATTCATGCAAACTCCGCTCACGACGCACTTGCAAAACTACAGATTCTTCCTCTTCTAGCTGCTGAAAACATTCCTTCAACTTTCGTAACCAACACTGTTCATTCGACTATTGACTTGGTTGTCCACGCTCGAGTAAATGGCCTAGGCCACAGGTATGTGGCTGAAGTAATCAAAGCTCATCGAACAAGCCATGGTGTCAAATGGGAGGATGTCAGCTTGTGAAATATCGGTTAATCGGATTCCTAACAAGAAGTAATCTTTCCTTCTTGAGCCCATTTCAGTTCTGTGTAACGATGCTAGTTTCGCTAATGCTGACATGGATGTTGGTACTTGGAATAACAGGCAGCAATCCAATTGCAGCAAGTATTTGTCTGTGTGTTTTTGCACAGGGGCTAGAAAGCATAAATTCCAGAGCCGCGGCTCACGCGCTTCGCTCAAATCTAGAGTGGCCAAAGTTTTTAGATTCCATTCACTCTTTAGTTTGGTCAGGGGAAACACTTCAGGAGGCAATCATTGAATCTGCTAAGTACGCACCTCTGGCCCTGAAAGCTGCAATACACGAATTTGAGGTAGACGATGCAGGAGGTCTACCTTTCGATCAATCTTTGACCAACTTGAAAATTAGGCTCGCGAACCCTGCAGCAGACCGGTTCGTTGAACTAACAAGAATGGCTCAAACATCAGGAGGTAGGGGATACCTGATCGCGCTTCGGAAACAAAGCGCTCAGCTGCGAGTTGAGAATGCGGTTTGGGCTGAAATTCAAGCAAAACAGAACTGGGTTCTATCCACCGCGAGGTTAGCAATTCTCGCACCTTGGCTCGTCCTGCTGCTGCTCGGCTTTAGGAAGGAGACGGCAGAGGCATTTGATACCGAAACGGGTTTAGCAGTGCTAGCCACCGGTTTATTCGCATCGCTTGTGGCGTTTAAGTTGATCAAAGCAATGGGAAAGTTACCCACGAGACAGAGGATTCTAACTAATTGAATATCACGTCTATCTTTCTTGTCGCTGCCGCAATCGGTTTAGCGTTCTTAGCTCTTACTCATCCAAAAGGAAGTTTGGCTAAGCGACTGGGTGCTAGGCCGGCCCTCAAAACTATCGAATACCGACGCCGTTCAGGTACCCAGACAGATTTGCTGTTAGAGATTCCTGACTTTGCTTCCATTATTGGCTTTGCTGTATTTGCAGGAGAGTCTCTAGAGAATGCACTGAGAATAGCTGTTACTAGATCTAGTGGTTTCTTTTCTCAAGAATTCGCGGTCTTGATAAACAAAGTCGATCACGGTTCTGTCCTAGGAGTGGAGCTTGAGAAGCTGGCTGTTGAATCGCAGAGCGAGCATGTTCGTGAACTGGCTTCAAAACTGGCGTTAGCGAGCACAAATGGCAGTGCCGTCTCTGACCTGATTTCGGATTTTGTAGAAAGCAGCATTCAAGAGCTCAGAGCTCTTCTCTTGGAGCGAGCTGGTAAGAACGAAACCAAGATGATGATTCCACTTGTCTTCGTAATTCTGCCAATTACGGTTATGTTTGCCGTCTATCCAAGCCTGACATTGATTCAAAACAGTTTCTTATAAACAAAAAGGAGAAGAGAATGAAACACAAAATATCTATTGCAAGCGAACAGGGAGATGTCCCAGGTTGGGTACTTGTGACGTTGATGACCGCTGGACTAGTAGTAGTTCTTTGGGCTGTTGCAGGGCCAGCACTCAAGACTATTTTCAACAATGCTGTGGCAAAAGTTGTCGTTATCTAGCGTTAAGAACACACGAGGTTCTGCAGCTGTTGACTTTGTGATTGTGCTCGTTCCGACGAGTTTGCTTTGTCTACCGTTGATAGGTCTAATGTCTGTATTTCACCAAAGCATTGTGAATCAACAGCAGGTGTACGAGATAGCAAGATTTGCTTCACTTGCTGACACGAGTTCCTCATCTGCAGAACAATTTAGGAACTCGACGGATTCAACATCATCAATTCAATACATCAAGAATCAGTTGGGTTGCGTTGTCTCAGTCTCTAAGCAAGCATCATATCGTGTACCTTTTTGGCCAAACGCGATAGCCATTGATTCAGAAGCGAGGGTTAGGTGTGAAGTTGGATAAATCACCTAACTCTGAACAGGGGAGCATCGTTCTGGAGGCAACAGGGTTTGCGGTTCTAGCCTTCGGCTTAATTATGACTCTTACTATTCAAGTATTTGAAGTGGAGAAAAGAGTGATTGGGTTAGAGGCTCTAGCCAAAAATGTAATGAGACATTCACTGCTAAATTCGGACCTTGATTTCGAAGCAAATGTTGCTGAGTTTCAGAATGTAGATCCATTTCTTCGCGATGAGGTAGTTTCTGCGTCATCCACATGCTCACTCAGTTCATGCTCTCGAAGTGGTCAGTTGGTTTGGTTAGAGATCTCTATCGATGGGGCAAAAGCAAAGGTGTTTGGTGTCATCCCATAACCCATTCGATGAGTCAGGGTCTGGCCTTATTTGGTTCATCAGCCTTCTGGCTCTAGTTACCATGCTCTCAGGGACATTAGTTAGCGCTAGCCATCAATACCTTTTTGCCAGAAGGGTTACCGATTACACAGAACAGTATGTCTTAGCTGTGAAGACAAGAATCAACCTTGACTCTAGGGAACTGATCTCGGAAGTGGGAAGAAGCGTGTTCCTAGAGACTGCTAGCCAGTTCAATTTTGCGAATCTAAGAGTGCGGTCCATAGACATTAGAGCTGGGCGTACAGTACATGCTTTGATTTGCGCGACTTGGTCACCACCTGTGCCTTTTGTTATGGGCACTAAAGAGATTTGTGAAGAGGCTTTTGCTAGATAGACGTTACCGGTCGGTGGATTTCTTCACTGCGTAAACAGGAATGTATTTGAACATCAACCCTGCACCGATAAAGCCAAGTACACCAAAGGCTGCCATTCCCGCTGTTAGCCCAACTGAGTAAACCAGGACCGCAAGTATTGGCGGGGCTGCAGCATCACCGACATCTATTAAGACTCTGTACGAGGCTAGGAATTCGTTTCGCTTATCTTTAGGAGCTAGGTCCGCACCTAAGACCATAATCACACCACTACCGATTCCGTTTGCCAAGGACATCAGCAGAGCTAGCAACAAGAAGGTAGTGCTATCGATCGCTATTCCAACAATTAGATGAGTTATGCCTAATCCAATAAGGGTCGGCACCGCGGCAAAACTTCTACCGAATCTGTCCATGATCTGACCGCTTAGATAGAACAGCGCAAAATCTAATGCTCCAGCAATTCCAATAAACAGCGAAGCCTGGTCTGCCGGAAGTTCAAGTGCAATAGCAATTAGGGGAAGACCAACCATCCTCGTTCCGCGTAGAGCTGTGAGTATTGAGGATGCTGCTCCCAGGGTTGCTAGTTTTTTCCACTCGCGTTTTGCAACACGGTAAGTTTCCGAAAGCGACGAAGCAGCGGTAGGAACATCTTCTTCGTTCTTTACAACCAGCAGTATTACTGCTGTTATAGCGCAGAGAATTAGCGGAAGATAGAAGACTTCGGTAACCGAGTAATTGAAAATAATCCAGGCTCCGATAACTGGACCTGCGAATGAGCCTGCACGGAACATGCCACCGAGGATTGAAAGCGATCTAGCTCGGTATTCAATTGGGACATGCTCTGTCATCCAACCCAATCTGGCTAATCCAAAGATGGCTGCTGCTGCACCAACAATGAAGACACCGGTGCCCAGCATGAAGAGATTGAGTGCAAACAGAGAGAAAAGGATTCCAAGAGCAGAAGCTATTGATGCCCAGATCATGGCCTTGCGTTCACCGATAGCATCAACGATCTTGGCTGCCGGAATCTCTGCGCAGAGTCTTCCAATCATTAGCGTGCCCGTTACTGCACCTGCTGTTGCGAGGTCTGCACCTAAACCAATGGCGCTAGCCGGAATGCTCGGCAGGATTCCGTATTCAGCTGTTGAGAAAAGGAAGGAAGGTAGGAAAACTGGCAGCACTAGTTTGCGCTTAGCAAAGGTTTCCTTGGATTGGCTCACTGCTCAATTATCCCCCAGTGTCCATTAGCAAGGCTGCTCATAGTGCAGACGCTTAGACTAGAGAACATGTCCGAACTTGATTTGTCTTTAGAGATAAGGCAAATCCGTAGCATTTTCGCCACCATTGCCGAAGTTACCGATCTACCAAAACTTGAAACAGAGATTGCTGAACTAGAAAAAGCAGCTCAGGTTCCGAATATCTGGGACAACCCTGAGGAAGCCCAGAAAGTAACAAGCGCACTTTCCCGTAAGCAGGCAGCCAGAAATCGCATTCTTGAAATATCAAGCCGTTTGGATGATCTTGAGGTTTTGGTTGAACTAGCTAACAGTGAAGCAGACAAGTCAGCGGCTAACGAAGCAACCGCAGAATTGGATGCCCTTAGAAAACTTGTCGCAGAGCAAGAAATCCAGACTCTTCTCAATGGTGAGTATGACTCTAGAGCAGCAATTATTACCATCCGTTCTGGAGCTGGTGGTGACGATGCTACTGACTTTGCTGAGATGCTGATGAGAATGTATTTGCGCTTTGCTGAAAAGCAAGGTTGGCCCGCTCAGGTCCTGGACACATCGTTTGCTGAAGGTGCTGGAATCAAGTCTGCAACTTTCGAAATTGATGCACCGTACGCCTATGGCCAGCTCTCTGTTGAAGCTGGAACACATCGATTGGTTCGCATGAGTCCATTCAACTCAGCAGGCAAGAGACAGACCAGCTTTGCTGCTGTTGAAGTTGTTCCGCTTATTGAACAGACCGATGTTGTCGATATTCCTGAATCTGATATCCGAATCGATGTCTTCAGGTCATCTGGCCCTGGTGGGCAATCGGTTAACACCACAGACTCTGCAGTTCGAATCACTCACTTGCCAACTGGAACTGTTGTCTCCTGTCAGAACGAGAAGTCTCAACTTCAGAACAAAGCCGCCGCTATGCGAGTACTTCAGAGTCGACTGCTTGAAATTAGAAGATCAGAAGAAGAAGCTACTAAGAAGCAATTAGCTGGAGATGCAACTGCTTCTTGGGGCGATCAGATGCGTTCATACGTTTTAGCTCCTTACCAAATGGTGAAAGATCTGAGAACTAACTTTGAAGTCAATAACCCAGACGCTGTCTTTGATGGTGATCTTGCTGGCTTTATTGCTGCCGGCATTAGATGGCGTAAAACAGGCTCTAATTAGGGCTATTGCTTAGACACGAGCGAGCCAAAGCCTTGGTATTTCCTTTGGCAACTTAGGCTAAAACTTAATGATTTCCATTTCTTCTGTATCAAAGCAATATAAGGGAGCACCGCGTGCTGCCCTGGAAAACGTCTCACTCGAAATAGACAAAGGTGAGTTCGTTTTTCTAGTTGGAGCCTCTGGTTCAGGTAAATCAAGTTTGATGAGAATGATTCTTCGCGAGGATCTCCCAACCAGCGGAAGTATTCACGTCTTGGGGGAGAACCTAATTGGTATTCCAAACCGAAGAGTTCCACACTTCAGAAGAAAACTAGGAGTTGTCTTCCAAGACTTTAGATTGCTTCCTAACAAGACAGCAGCTCAGAACGTAGCCTTCAGTTTGGAAGTTATCGGTAAATCAAGAGGCTTTATTGCTGAGGCTGTGCCAGATGTTTTGCGCCTAGTCGG
>CAMDEV010000038.1 GCA_945896925.1 Auritidibacter sp. Marseille-P8566 | reverse complement strand
AGGCTCGCCCTTCACCTTTCTATGTTCTCGATGAGGTCGAGGCAGCGCTTGATGATGCCAACCTAGGTCGATTGATCAACATCTTTGCTGATCTAAAGAAATCTTCACAGTTGGTTATTGTGACTCACCAAAAGAGGACCATGGAGATTGCCGATGCACTCTACGGAGTCTCAATGCGTCAAGACGGTATTAGCGCCGTAGTTGGTCAGCGCATCGAAGAAAGCGAATAGCTTTGGCTGGGCTCATCTTTTGGCGTAAGAAAAAAGAAGACAAGGCTCAAGTCTCTGAACCTTCAGTAGTCGAGCCTGTTATCGAAGAAGAAGTAGTTGAAACTGAAACAGTTGTTGAAACTGAAACCATCGAGCCCATCCAAGAAGTAGTTGAAACAATTGAACTTCCTGAGGTTGTTGAACCTCTAGTAATTGAGGAACCAATTCTTGAAGCGATCGAACTTCCTAAGCGAAGATTCTCGGGCGGAATCAAATCACTTTTCAGCCGAATCAAGTTTGATCTGGAGAACCTAAACGAACTTGAAGATATTTTGATTCAGGCTGACTTCGGTGTTGATGCAGCAGAACAGATTGTTGCAAAGGTCAAGGCAAGAGCTAAATCAACAGGGGCTAAGACTGAAGCAGAACTAAAACAGATCTTGACTGAACTTCTAACAGAGGCTTTCACTAGAGATGATATTGCACTAAAGCTTGATAGCGGAGTGCAGCCTTACGTAATTTTGGTCGTTGGAGTCAATGGTGCAGGTAAAACCACAACCATCGGCAAACTTGCTAATTGGCTTGTCCAAGGTGGAGCGAAAGTAACATTGGGGGCCGCTGATACTTTTCGTGCTGCTGCTGTTGAACAGCTCGCTACCTGGGCTCAGAGAAGTAATTCTGAAATCGTAAAACCAACTACCGAAGGTCAAGAACCTGCATCTGTTGCATACGAAACTGTCGAGAAGGCAATTGCTTCAGGTGCAGATATCGCAATTGTTGATACTGCAGGACGCCTTCAGAACAAGCAAGGTTTGATGGACGAGCTAGGCAAGATCCGCAGAGTTATTGAGAAGCAGAGGCCAATTAGCGAAGTGTTACTAGTACTTGATGCCACCACTGGGCAGAATGCTCTAACTCAAGCCAAGGCCTTCGCTGAGGTTGCTCAGGTCACCGGGATTGTGCTAACCAAGCTAGATGGCACCGCTAAAGGCGGCATTGTTTACGCTATCCAGGAGCAACTCAACCTTCCAATTAAGCTGGTTGGCGTTGGTGAGGGAATCGACGACTTTGCTTTCTTTGACCCACAGGAATTCGCTACTGGCCTAGTTGGCTAGGCTTAGATTCGACCTAGGAGTTATAAGTGTTTGGCAATCTATCTGATCGTTTAGTTGAAACGTTCAAGAATCTTCGTAGCAAAGGAAAGCTCTCTGCTGCCGATATCGATGCCACCCTTCGCGAGATTAGAAGAGCTCTCCTAGAAGCAGACGTAGCCCTTGAGGTAGTCAAGAATTTCATTGCCGCTGTCCGTGAACGAGCACTCGGTGACGAAGTCTCTAAAGCTCTAAACCCAGCTCAACAAGTCGTCCAGATTGTTAACGAAGAACTAGTTCAGATCTTGGGTGGAGAACAGAAGAGAATCAGTTTTGCTAAGAACCCACCGACAGTAATCATGCTCGCAGGTCTTCAAGGTTCGGGTAAAACTACTCTTGCTGGAAAATTAGCAAAGTGGCTCAAAGACCAGGGACAGACTCCAATTCTGGTTGCCTGTGACCTGCAAAGACCAAACGCAGTTAACCAACTCCAGGTACTCGGTGATTCAGTTGGTGTTCCAGTTTTTGCGCCAGAGGCTGGTAACGGTTCAGGTAATCCGGTAACTGTGGCTAAAGATGCCATCAAGCATGCAAAGCAAAAACAGTTCTCTGTTGTCATCGTAGATACCGCCGGTCGCCTTGGTATCGATGAAGAGCTAATGGCTCAAGCAAGAGACATTCGTAAGGCAACTGAGCCTGACGAAGTACTTTTTGTAATTGACTCGATGATTGGTCAAGATGCTGTCAACGTAGCTAAGGCCTTCGAAGATGGTGTTGGAATCACTGGTGTTGTTCTAACTAAGTTAGACGGCGATGCCAGAGGTGGTGCAGCTCTATCTGTTGCTCAAGTAACTGGCAAACCAATTGTCTTTGCTTCAACTGGTGAATCACTTGATGCATTTGAACCTTTCTACCCTGATCGCATGGCTTCACGTATTTTGGACATGGGTGACATTCTCACTCTTATTGAGCAGGCTCAGAAATCTTTTGATGAAGAGCAAGCTATGGAAATGGCTCAGAAGCTCGCCAAGGATAACTTCACCCTTGAAGACTTCATGGACCAAATGCAACAGCTCAAGAAGATGGGTTCAATTAAGAACATGCTGGCAATGATGCCAGGAGCTGGAAAGCTTCGTTCACAACTGGACAACATCGATGAAAAAGAGATTGACCGCACCGAGGCCATCATTCGTTCCATGACCCCTAAGGAACGTAAAGACCCAAAGATCCTCAACGGTTCTAGAAGACTTCGCATCGCTAAGGGTTCAGGGATGACTGTTACCGATGTGAACTCACTGGTCAACCGCTTTGAGCAAGCAGCCAAGATGATGAAGACGATGGCTAAAGGTGGAAACCCTGGCATTCCAGGGATGCCTCAGGGATTACCTGCTTTTGGTGGAGCAGGGTCACAAGCCAATAAGAACAAGAAGGCTAAAGCTAAAAAGGGTGGCAAATCAGGTAACCCTGCCAAGCGTGCAGCCGAAGCAGCTGGTCTACCAACGCAGAACCCGACAGAACCTGGTGCAGGCTCTGCTTTCGGCCTCAAATAACCCTTAGTTGGTTGCTCGAGAGCATTATTTCTGGCACAATAGACAAGTTGCCTGCAGTTTGACCCTCTAACCAAACTGAAGAGGCAACCCCATAGAGCTTGAATACCGAGTGTGCCCCCACGCTCACGGTTGATCGTTCGCCCCAATTCATAAAAACAGGAGCATTGTGGCTGTAAAAATCCGCCTAAAGCGTCTCGGGAAACTGAAGTCGCCTCACTACCGTATCGTCGTTGCAGATTCACGCACCAAGCGTGATGGTCGCGCAATCGAAGAGATCGGTCGTTACGTACCAACCAACGATCCATCAATCATTGAAATCAACTCTGAGCGCGCTCAGTACTGGCTTTCAGTTGGCGCACAGCCAACCGAGCAGGTAGCAGCTTTGTTGAAGCTAACCGGTGACTTCCAGAAGTCAAAGGGTGACGCAACAGCTAAGAACACTGTTAAGCCTCAGGTTGCTAAGGAAGTTTTCGTAGCAGACACCAAGAAGAAGCCAGTTCTTAAGCCTCGTGAAGAGATCGTTCTTAAGAAGGAAGCTGACAAGGCTGCAGAAGACGTAGTCGAAGCAGTTGTTGAAGCTGCTGTTGTTGAAGGCGCACTTGAAGATGTAGTTGAGGCTGCAGCTGAAGTTGTTGCTGAAGAAGCAGTTGCTGAAGTAGTTGAAGAGGCTGCAGCTGAAGTTGTTGCTGAAGAAGCAGTTGCTGAAGTAGTTGAAGAGGCAGCAGCAGAAGTTGCTGTTGAAGAGGCAGCTGTTGAAGCTGAAGTTTCAGAGGGTTCACCTGCTGAAGCTGAAAAGTCAGAAGAAGCTTAGTCGTGCTAGCCGCTGCGCTCGAACACTTGGTTAAAGGAATTGTGGATCATCCTGAGGATGCCACCGTCACTGAACGCTCTACTAATCGTGGAGATCTCCTAGAGATTCACGTTCACCCTGACGACCTTGGCCGTGTGATCGGGCGCAACGGACGCACCGCAAAAGCACTGCGCACCATCATTAACGCTCTTGCCGATGGCAAGAAGGTGCGCGTAGACGTAGTAGATAACGATTTCTAGTAAGACTAGCCTTCGGGTCGGTCGGTTACTTAAGGCCCACGGCCTAAAAGGTGCTATCAAGCTCGAGCTATACACAGATGCTCCTAATGATCGTTTCGTTCCTGGAGCAACCTTTGAGTTGCAAGTTCCAGATTCATCTCCTTGGTTTGGTAAGACAGTTACGGTTACCGAACTTCGTTGGTATAACTCTCAACCCGTTCTCTTTCTCGAGGGTATAAGCGATAGAACCCAAGCTGAGACTCTAATCAAAGCTATTTTGCTTGTCGAGCAGGATCTCACTGAAATCCCAGCTGAGCCTGAAGCATGGTATCAACAGCAACTTGTTGGTTTGAAGGTAATGCGAGATGGCTCTCAGGTCGGAACCGTTCTCAGAGTTGAAGATTACCCATCGCAGGACATGCTGATTGTGAAAACAACTGATGACCGTGAGGTTATGGTTCCTTTCGTGAAGGCAATCGTTCCAGAAGTCAATGTCGCTGAACAATTCATCAGCATTACTCCTCCTGCTGGTTTGTTTGAAGAACTAGAGGAAACGGGAGAGTAATCATGCGTATCGATGCGATCACCATTTTTCCCGAATACTTTGCAGCACTGGATATCTCTCTTCTTGGTAAAGCCCAAGAGAATAAAGTAATTGAATTCAACGCAGTAGACCTTCGTAATTACACCCACGATAAGCACAAGACCGTCGACGATAGTCCTTACGGCGGTGGAGCTGGCATGCTCATGAAGCCAGAACCCTGGGGTGAAGCACTTGATGATCTTCTCAAACCAGATGGTTCAACCGTGCTGATTGTTCCATCTCCTGCCGGAGAGCTATTCAAGCAGGCAACAGCACAAGAGCTTGCTCAAAAAGAGCACCTAGTATTCGCCTGCGGTCGCTACGAAGGAATTGACCAGAGAGTCTTCGACTGGGCTAGCGATAAAGCAGAAGTGAGGCTCATCAGCCTTGGAGACTATGTCCTAAATGGTGGAGAAGTTGCAGCCCTTGCCATGATTGAAGCCATTGCAAGGCTTATTCCAGGGGTTATCGGTAATGCCGAAAGCTTGGTTGAGGAGTCTCACAGTGATGGTTTGCTTGAGTATCCGAGCTATACCAAGCCAGCTGTTTGGCGAGAGTTAGAGGTTCCAGAAGTCCTAAGAGGCGGAAACCACGCTGAGATTGCTAAGTGGAGACACGAGCAGTCAGTTGCCAGAACTAAGGCAGTTAGACCAGATCTTCTGCCCTGACATTGCCCTCAGGCTCTATCTATGGCAAGATAGAGAAGTTGCCAAAAACAAGCTCTGCCGCAGGGGAGCACAGCAACATAAGACACTAAATTACCCGTTATTGACCTGCGCGCAAGAACAGAAGGCAGAAACAAAATGCAGATCCTAGATTCAGTTGATGCAGGAAACCTAAAGTCAGATATTCCTGAGTTCCGCGTTGGTGACAACGTGAAGGTCCACGTAAACATTATTGAAGGTAACCGTAGCCGTGTTCAGGTTTTCCAGGGCGTAGTTATCCGTCGTTCAGGTGCCGGTGTCCGCGAGAGCTTCACCGTGCGTAAGGTTTCTTTCCAGGTTGGTGTTGAGAGAACTTTCCCAGTTCACTCCCCAGTTATCGAAAAGATTGAACTTGTCAGCCGTGGTGCTGTCCGTCGTGCAAAGCTTTACTACCTACGCGATCTTCGCGGTAAGAAGGCGAAGATTCGCGAGAAGCGCGACAACCAGGTCCAGGCTTAGTTCTTCAGCCGGCTCACAGCCAAACCGCTTAGCCTATTGTTATGGCAAGAACTGAGAGAGCACCGAGAGGGCCATTCAAGGCCTTTAGGTTGAGACTGAGAAAACTAAAGAGTAAAAACGCTTTTCTAGCTTTCTTACTTGACACTGTAATCATTCTCGCTTCAGCTCTCCTCATCTCTTTCCTTATCAAGTCATTCCTACTGCGCTCTTTCTATATCCCATCAGGCTCAATGTTTGACACTCTACAAATAAATGACCGTATTGTGGTTAACGAATTAGTTCCAAACGTTGTCCCACTAGAACGTGGCGATGTTGTGGTCTTCAAGGATCCAGGTGGATGGTTATCTTTCCAACCTGAGAAGAAACCAACCACAACTCTTGGTCAAGTTAGCGAATGGTTGCTGTCCGTAACCGGACTGTCCTCTCCAGATAACGATCAGCACCTGGTCAAGCGTGTTATTGGCAAAGGTGGGGATCACGTAGTCTGCTGTGATTCAAAAGACAGAATAACGATCAACGGTGCTCCAATCGTTGAACCATATGTGGCAAAGGGTTCTGAAGCATCTAGAACTCCTTTTGATGTTGTTGTCCCTAAGGGCTCATTCTGGGTGATGGGAGATAACCGTGGAAATAGTCAAGACTCTAGATATCATCCTGATGCTCCAGGTAAAGGATTCGTTGCTTCAAAGTATGTTGTCGGTCGAGCATTCATAATTTCTTGGCCCTTCTCACATTTCACCTGGCTGGATAATTACGCAGATGTCTTCAAAAACGTCCCAGCTCCCAAGCCTTAGCTTCGAGCAAACATTCTTTGACTCCGGAATCAGATTTGTCGTCGGAGTCGATGAAGTCGGTCGCGGTTCAATTGCAGGGCCAGTCGCAGTTGGCGTTGCTCTCCTAGATGTTCAAATCAATACATCAGGCTGGCCAGAGAAGCTTCGAGATAGCAAGCTAATCAGCGAAAAGACCAGAGAGACAACCTTCAATGATGTCTCCAATTGGGTAAAGGGCTGGGCTGTTGGTATGTCCAGTGCTCAGGAAATCGAAGCTAACGGAATAGTTCATGCCTTAGCCCTAGCTGGCTCGAGAGCACTAGACCAACTACTCGAAGATTCCAAACTGAGGTCAGAGCTTGCCAACGGTGGAGTCCAACTCATTCTGGACGGTTCACACAACTGGTTGGGCCCAAAAGCTATGGGCATACCGGTTGCCACTAAGACCAA
>CAMDEV010000037.1 GCA_945896925.1 Auritidibacter sp. Marseille-P8566 | reverse complement strand
AGTCTTGTTGCCTCTGGTGTTGAAGCAGTCCAAATAGAGCCAGGTGTTGGGTTAAGTGGAATTGGATTTACGTGCACCCAACCCTTGCCTCGAGCATTTAGCTTCTGCCCCAAGAGTTCAGCTCTCCACTGATGATCGTTCATGTCTTTAATCAGTGCGTATTCGATTGAAACTCTTCTGCCGGTTGCATCGAAGTATGCCTTAGCAGCATCTAATGCTTCATCAACTTTCCATCTTGAGTTCACTGGAATGAGTTCATCTCTAAGTTCATCATCAGGTGCATGCAGAGAAAGTGCAAAGGTAACCGGAATATGTTCTTCAGCTAGTTTCTGAATTGCTGGAACTAAACCAACCGTTGAAACTGTGATGTTTCTAGCAGACATACCCAGACCCTCAGGTTGGTTACCAACCATGGTTCTGACTGCAAGCATCAATCGGTTGTAGTTTGCTAGTGGTTCACCCATGCCCATGAAAACAATGTTGCCAACTCGCTCTTCGTGCTCAGTTGCCTTCTTACCGCCTAAGCCACCAGCAGCAATTACCGCATTAGCTTGAACAATCTGATCAACAATCTCACCAGCAGTCATGTTACGAGTTAGGCCTGCCTGACCAGTTGCACAAAAAGGACAGTTCATTCCACAGCCAGCTTGAGAGCTGACACAGAGAGTAATGCGGCCTGGGTAACGCATTAGAACAGATTCAACTAAAGCCCCATCGAATAATCTCCAGAGGAACTTGATGGTGTCGCCATTATCTGTTTGTAGTCTCTTCACTTCAGTTAAGAGTGGTGGTAGAAAAGCTTTGACTAATTCTGCTCTACCCTCTTGAGGAAGATCAGTCATGTCTTCAGGGTTAGAGGTGTAGTGAGTGAAGTAGTGTTTCTCGATTTGTTTCACTCTAAATGCTGGAACACCTAGCTCTTTAGCTTTAGCTGCTCTCTCATCTTTGTCCATGTCAACCAGATGAACCGGAGGTGTTTGTCTTCTAGGTTTGGCTTCAAATTCAAGTAGCGGTCTCCCGGAGGCATCCTTCTTCTGTTGCCAGCCTTCGGTAGAGGGCTTTACCTGACGTGAGTCGGTCATGTAAAGCTCCTAAGAAATAGAGATGTTGTTGAAGACTATGGTGTTGGTCTACCGGCATACCTAAATAGGTCACCGTAACGAAGTGGAACTATTCTCACAGTCCTCATTGGGTTCGGGGCTTCCAGCATCATGCCATCACCCAAATACATCACAACGTGATATTTATCTCCGTTGAAATCTTCTGTGTATGAATACCACATGAGATCTCCTGGAACTGCTTCCTTAATTGGAACAAGTCTTCGTTTGCCAGCCATGTTGTAGAACTGATTAGTTGCCGAGTGAGTACCAATATATGTTCCTGCTGCAGCGTAGCTAGCTTTAGTAATTCCACTGCAGTCCCAAATGTTTGGCCCCATACCGCCTAGAACATATCTCTCACCAAGTTGTTGTTTTGCAAAAGCAAAAGCGATGTTTACCTTGTCGGTGTTTGGTGCTCCAACTTCATAAAGACTAGGCGCATCGATTGGACCTGGCAGATTGTTTTGTCTTGCTTCATCGATAATGCCTTGGATGCGCTGCTGTTCTAGCGATTCTGAAATGTTCTCGAGAGTTGCTAGCTGTGCAGTAAAAGTTCTGTTCAGGGCTTTTTGTTCTTCGACTTTGGTTCTAAGTTCTGCTGCCGCTGATTCAGCTTCCTGTAAAGCAGTCTTAGCTTCTTCAGTCTTGATGACCAATTCTGCTTTAGCGTCTTTTAGTTGACTCTCTAGTGAGCTCGCATACTGCTGACGCTGAATAGCGTCTTGATAAATCTGATCACTTGACTGAGCAATCTTCTCCTGAGCGCCTAATTGGTAAAGCAGGTTTCCTGCTTTTTCGGAGTTCAAGAATAGGTTGAGTGAAGTACCAGCTGAACCATCACGCCACATCTGGCTAGCAATCTGAGCTAGCTGGGTCTGTGCTTGTTCTGCTTCTGCGGCTGCTGCCGCAACCTTCTTCTCAAGTTCGGTTACCTTAGCTGCGATGGCAGCTTCTTCGTCTCGAGCTTGGTTGTATTTCTCAGCCTTGATCATGGCTGTCTTTTCTAGGTTGACCTGTTCAACAGTCAGGTCAGCGATGATGCCTTGAATGCGCTCAATCATGGCCTTCTTCTTGGTGACGCTATTTCTAGCGTCCTGGACCTCTTGCTCAGAAGGGTAAGGCTTAACGGCTAAGGCTGATTGAACTGCAACGCCGCCAAATGTTAGTCCAGCGACCATTACTGACGCTAGAACACGCTTACGCAGGGACTTCAAAGCCTTCACCTCCTTTATTTCCTTGACCTTTATCTAAACTAACACCGTGGGGCTAATTTGTGAGGTTGCATTACCCCCAAATAGCCAGTAACCTTGGCTCTTGGTGCTCTTTAAGCTCCATCGCTTTGACGGCCCCATCGTTTAGTGGCCTAGGACGCTGCCCTTTCACGGCAGTAGCACGGGTTCGAATCCCGTTGGGGTCACCAAGCGATGGGTGTTAGAGAAGTACTTCTGGTCCTGTAGCGCAGTTGGTTAGCGCGCCGCCCTGTCACGGCGGAGGTCGCGGGTTCAAGTCCCGTCAGGATCGCTGCGATGTAAATCGCTCAGCCTGAATTAGGTTGAGGCTGGGTAGCTCAGTTGGTAGAGCGAACGACTGAAAATCGTTAGGTCCGCGGTTCAATCCCGCGTCCAGCCACCACATTTTCAATGGCTTCAACTCTTGAAGTTTCCCCCGCAATAAAAATCAATTCCTTATTAAGTCGCTCCCCGACTTCGCCTACCTTAGCCCCCGACTTGTTATAGATACCGATCTGAGATCCGATGTATCGTTTGTAGTCAAATTCAAGCAATGCAACGCTCTCATGGCCAGCAGCCAGCATGGTTTCTGCAATATCTATTGGTTCAACCCAGGACTCATTGTTATATGAGACAACCAAAGTCTTGGTCTTTGCATTGAGGATCACATCTTTGAATGCCCCTGGCATCTTTCTTCTCTTGTTGAAGACAGAGTGATTGACTGTTGCCCTAGAGTCCAGCCTCTTCATGGCAACACCGTAAGCCGGGGGCTTATCCCATCTAACTAGGGTCTCCCAGATGTGATAGTTGGTGAAATACCGGTGTTGGTTATAGGGAGGGTCCATATAGAAGAGGTCTACCTCAGGTAAGTCCTTTACTACATTCTCAGCTAAACCAAGAGTGCTCTTGCCTGTTCCTGGTATTAGTTCTGGAACTTTCAGTTCCAAGTCATTGCCTGAGCGATGAGACCAATTCTTCAGATACGCCATCTGTTGGCCTGTAGTGCTATCAACTCGGTCAGCTGCCAACATCAAAGCGGTAAGCAGAATAGGGAAATCTTTATCGTCCCTAAAGTTCTCCTCCAGCTCATCTCTTATGGCATCTATTCGCATGCCATTCTTGACTTGAAAGAACCGGGCATCTTCACAGAAGTGCTCAGTGAAATAACCTCTTTGACCTGGCAATCTAGCTAGGTAGTCAATCTTTTCTTGGATTGAGGCTAGGTCTGCCTTGTTGGCATCTATTTCTAGGTAGCACTTGGCTAACAGATCGCTATAGGTAGCACTATCAGAAGCTGTGACAAACAACCCATTTCTCTTGAATTCTGCTGCCACTCGGGTAGTCCCAGTAAATAGGTCAACAGCCGTCTTAGCCTCTGAGGCTTGGGCTATTGCCCCGAGAACTCCTAGGAGCGTGCGTTTAGAGCCCAGATATTTGATCACCGTCTGCCTCTGTTCATTTTCACAGGGTATCAGGCTGATAAGACTAGGCTTATCTAGGGTTTTAGCCCACCTGCAACGTTGCAGAAATAAACCAGAAAGAGCATCTTGCTATGGCACCTCTTGCCCGCTTCCGTTGGATCGGACTCATCTTTATCTCAATGGCTATCTCTATCGTCATTATCGACGGAACCATTGTTAACACCATCACGCCAGCGGTTATTGAAGCTCTAAACCTTTCTTCAAACGAAGTCCAATGGGTGCAAGAAAGTTACATCCTTGTTTTTGCTGCATTACTTCTGGTCTGGGGTTCCATTGCAGATGCAATCGGTAGAAAGCGTCTACTGGTAATAGGTATTCTGCTCTTCGTAGCAGCCTCTGTCTGGGCTGGTTATACCAACGATGCTTCTCAGATGATTCTGGCTAGAGCAGTTCAGGGTCTTGGTGGTTCAATGGTGCTACCGACAACTCTTTCTCTAGTGAATGCAAACTTTCAAGGCAAAGAGCGTGGCATTGCTTTCGCAGTCTGGGGCTCAACCATTGGTGGAATGGTAGCTCTAGGGCCTGTTCTCGGTGGCTGGTTGGCCACTAGCTTCGGTGACGAGGGTTGGCGTCTAGCTTTCTCTATCAACCTCCCTATCGGTCTTTTGATTGTTGCCGGACTCCTATTGTTTGTGAACGAATCGAAGGTAGAACAGCGACAGGGTATGCCCGATTTCCTAGGTGCATTCCTTTCAGCAGGACTCTTCCTGACTTTGGTATTTGGGCTAATCGAAGGACGTAACTACGGTTGGTGGAATGTCAACAAGGAGTTCACCGTTGGTGATTGGACTTGGGGTGACCCTGGTATCTCGATAATCCCAATTGTTCTAGGTCTCTCGGTAATCTTTGGTGTTCTCTTTGTCATTTGGGAAAAGGCCAGAGAGAAAGCTCAGAAGCCTGTTCTACTTGACCTTCAACTCTTCAGCATTACTTCATTCCGCAATGGATCGATAGCAGCACTAATTATCTCTATGGGTGAATTCGGAATTCTCTTTGCAATTCCACTCTGGCTACAAAACGTTCTAGGTCTATCTCCGGTTGACTCAGGTCTAGTTCTTCTCTGGTTAGCCGGTGGTGCTTTCATGGCATCAGGTATAGGTGGTGCACTGAGCGGAAAGCTTGCACCTGCGTTAGCGGTTCGTATTGGTGTTGGACTTGAACTCCTTGGTGTGATTGGTGTCGCCGCGCTATCTAATGATCAAGCTGGTTGGTGGCCGATTGCCCCTTGCCTATTCATCTACGGTCTAGGTATTGGTTTAGCAACTGCTCAACTTACCGGTGTGATTATGGTCGATGTTCCAATGAACCAGATTGGTCAAGCTTCAGGCTCACAGAGCACTGTCCGTCAGATTGGTTCTGCCCTAGGTATTGCTGTTCTAGGAACAGTGCTCTTCACTCAGGTTCAAAGCGCACTGATAGCTAAGCTCTCTGCCCTAGGTTTCTCGGGCCCAAGTGCTGAAGCGTTCACCGATCAGGTTGTTGAGTCCGCAGGAGGAGTCATTCCGGTATTTGAGAACACACCGCAGGTCCCAGTTGAATATGTTGAAGCCGCTAAAGATGCTTTTACCGAAGGTTCGCAGTGGGCTGCAGTTTCAGCAGCGCTGTTCCTAGCAATTGGTTTCATTGCAACATTTAGATTATCTAAGCACCAACACGGTGAGGAAGTTAGCAAGTAAATGCCAGATAGACACGAGCACGATAAGACCTCTGTCAAAAAGATTCACCCGATTAGAACTTTCCTTCTAGGCCGAGCGCTTAGAAACGAAAGACTAGAAGGCGAACTTCTACCTAAGCGCATCGCGCTGCCTATCTTTGCAAGCGACCCGCTATCTTCTGTTGCATATGGTCCTCAAGAGCTTCTAATGATCCTGACCCTAGGTGGAATCTCTTTCCTTACGTTTGCTCCTGGTATCGCGCTAATGGTTGCAACACTTCTAACAGTTATCGTGCTGTCATATCGCAAGGTTATTCAGGCCTACCCATCTGGTGGTGGTGACTACGAAGTCGCTAAAAAGAACCTCGGTAGAGGAGCATCGCTAGTTGTCGCTGCAGCACTTCTACTTGACTACGTGATGACGGTTGCGGTGTCTATTGCATCAGGAACAGATAACTTAATCTCTGCTTTCCCTGAGCTTGCTCCTCATCGAGTTGAGATTGCTATTGGGTTCCTTTTACTTATCTTCGGAATCAACCTAAGAGGTATTAGGGAATCGGGTTTCTCATTCGCTATCCCGACTTATGTTTTTATCAGCACTGTCTTCCTAATGATTGGAACGGGACTTTATAAAGTCATTTTCCTAGGACAAACTTTGGTTACTACTTCATCTGGATATGAAGTTGAAGCAGCTCACGAGTTCTTAGATAACCCAGCACAGGTTGCAGTTGTCTTGCTGCTGCTCCGAGCATTCGCTTCTGGATGTTCAGCGCTAACCGGTATTGAAGCTATTGCTAACGGTGTCCCTGCTTTCCGTGAACCAAAGATCAAGAACGCAAACATCACAATGGCATTCATGGGTGGAACAGCGGTTCTAATGTTCCTAGGAACTACTTGGCTAGCTCTTACCGCTGGTGTCAAATACATCGAGAATCCAGCCCACCAACTTGGTAATGCTGACTTCTTCTCTACCAACCCGCAGCAATCACTGATGGCTCAAATTGGTATCGCTGTATTCGGTCAGGGTTCACTACTGTTTTATATTCTGCAGGCCGGTACGGCTGCGGTGCTGTTGCTCGCTGCTAACACTGCCTTCAATGGTTTCCCACTTCTCTCATCTGTCCTGAGTCGAGATGGCTTTGCTCCAAAGATGCTGCAGACCAGAGGTGACCGTCTGGTTTACTCAAACGGAATGCTTTCTCTTGCCATAGCGGCCGGTGCGTTAATTGTGGTCTACCAGGCATCGGTTACCAACCTCATCCAGCTATACATCCTCGGTGTTTTCACATCATTCACAGTGGGTCAAATTGGAATGATTGTTCACTGGCGACGAGGAATCAGAGAGAAGAGTATTGCTAAGAAGGAAGCTCTCGGTGGTCTCACCATCAACGGTATCGGAGCGCTTCTAACTTCATCAGTTCTGGTGATTGTTACCATCACTAAGTTCACTCACGGCGCGTGGTTGGTGTTCATCATTATGCCGGTGCTCTGGGTTTTGATGTATGAAACTAAGAAGTACTACGCAGAAGTTGATGAAGAAATTCAACTAAAGCCTGAAATCCAATTCGGATCTAAGGGCGACTACGCGATCGTTCTGATGGATAAGCTAACCGCTCCTCAGCTCAAGGCTCTGGACTATGCACTCTCCAGTAAGCACGACAAGTTAGAAGTAGTTCATATTGCTGTTGATCCTGAACGTGCTGAAACATTCGAAAGAGAATGGACTGAGTTCGGTATCCAGGTTCCACTTCGAATCATTCCTTCACCGTTCAGAGACTTCGGTGCACCATTGAGCGAATACCTCACTGAGTATCGTGCGATGCACGAAGAGCAGCGCATGGCTGTTTACCTGCCTAAGTATGTTGTGGGTCACTGGTGGGAGCACAT
>CAMDEV010000036.1 GCA_945896925.1 Auritidibacter sp. Marseille-P8566 | reverse complement strand
GAAGGAAACTAAATGGCTCAGGCAAACCAATACAGTGCAGCCGACTACCAGCACCGTGATCGCATCGCTATCAAACGTGCGCTCCTTTCGGTCAGTGACAAGACTGGACTGCTTGAGCTAGCAAAAGCCTTGAACGTACACCAGGTTGAGATTGTTTCAACCGGTTCAACTGCTTCAACAATTCGTGATGCTGGGATTCCAGTTACCGACGTCTCCGCTGTTACAGGTTTCCAAGAAGCACTAGATGGTCGCGTAAAGACTCTGCATCCAAACATCCACGCTGGCTTGCTAGCTGATCTACGTCTAACCACTCACCAAGAGCAGCTAAGAGATCTTGGTGTTGAACCTTTCGAGTTAGTAGTGGTAAACCTCTATCCATTCGCTAAGACTGTTTCCAGCGGAGCTAAGGGTGATGCTGTTGTCGAACAGATCGATGTTGGTGGTCCAGCCATGGTTAGGGGAAGTGCTAAGAACTTTGCCAACGTTGCAGTAGTAGTCGATCCATCTAAGTATTCAGAGATTGTTGAAGCTCTAGTTGCTGGTGGAACGACACTTAACCAAAGACGAGAGCTAGCAACAGAAGCCTTCTCTCACACAGCTAAATACGATGCGGCTGTTGCAAGTTGGTTTGTTTCTGAGGTTGAATCAAGGGCATTGCCAAACCAGACCATAGAGACGTCACACAAGAACCCAGGTTTCCCCCAGACCATTGAGATTGAAGCAGCGCTGATGAATGTTCTTCGTTACGGCGAGAATGCACACCAGGCTGCTGCCATCTATCGCAACACTGCACCTAGTGCTGTTTCAGGTATTGCTCAAGCTAAACAGCATGCTGGTAAAGAGATGTCATACAATAACTACGTTGATGCTGATGCTGCAGTTAGAACTGCCTTTGACTTCGATGAACCAGCTGTTGCAATCATTAAGCACGCTAACCCATGCGGCATTGCTATCGCACCTAAGGATGCGGTCGACCCGATTGCTGCCGCGCACTCAGCTGCTTTCCTCTGTGATCAGCTCAGTGCCTTTGGTGGAGTTGTGGCAGCTAACCGCACTGTGACTATGGCGATGGCGCAGAACCTGTTGGACATTTTTACTGAGGTTCTTATTGCTCCTGGCTATGAGCTTGAAGCTCTAAGACTTCTGATTGAGCGCAAGAAGAACATGAGGATTCTTGAACTACCTAAGAACTACTCAAGAGAATCTCACGAACTGAGACAGGTCTCCGGTGGCTTCCTAGTTCAAGAACCTGATAACTACCAGAACTTCTCTTCAACCAACTGGAAGCTAGTGTCAGGGCCACGACCAGATGATGCCACCATGAAGGATCTTGAGTTTGCTTGGCGTGCAGTTAGATCAGTGAAATCGAATGCAATTCTTTTAGCGAAAGACGGTGCATCAATTGGTGTTGGTATGGGTCAGGTAAACAGAGTCGATGCTTGCAAGCTCGCAGTTGATCGAGGCATTATCAGAGTTGTTGGATCAGTTGCAGCCAGCGATGCTTTCTTCCCATTCCCTGACGGTCTTGAGATTCTGATTAACAACAAAGTTAAAGCTGTTGTTCAGCCAGGTGGATCAGTTAAGGATGAGGAAGTTATTGCAGTTGCTAAGGCAGCGAATCTCACCATGTTCTTTACCGGTGAGCGCCACTTCTATCACTAGAGGTTAGCGATATCTGCTTGCTTAGCTCTAACAGCTTCAGCAGCTACCTTTAGGTTCTCTAGTTCTGCAGCATCTAGTGGAGTCTCAACTACAGACTTAATTCCACCCTTACCAAGCTTTGCTTCAACACCTAGGTAAACACCTGAAATACCAAACTCACCATCAACCCATGCACAAACAGGGAATACTGCACCTGAATCTTCATGAACAGCCTTAGCCATACGAGCAACTGCAGCTGAAGGTGCGTAATAGGCAGAACCGGTCTTTAGCAGCGCGACGATCTCTGCTCCACCGTTGCGGGTCTTCTCTACTAGATCAGCGATCTCATCCGCAGAAAGAACTTCACTCAGTGGCTTGCCGTTTACGGTTGAAACTGACGGAACTGGAACCATGGTCTCACCGTGTGAACCCAGAGTCAGGGTCTTGACAGCCCCAACCTCAGCACCGGTAGCCTCTGCTACGAAGTTAGTAAAGCGAGCGGTGTCTAGAACACCAGCCTGACCAATTACCCGCTCCTTAGGGAATCCTGAGGCCTTCTGAGCTAGGGCTGTCATCTCATCTAGGGGGTTAGAAACAACCAAAATAACGGCGTTTGGGGCGTGCTTAGCAATGTTCTTAGCGACTCCGCCAACAATGCCTGCGTTTACCTCTAGGAGGTCCATACGGCTCATGCCAGGCTTACGTGGTAGGCCTGCTGTGATGATCACAATGTCGCTGTCAGCAATAGCCTCATAGCCAGCACCCTCAGGGGTGGTGGTAGCGCCAATAACCTTGGTCTCATAGCCCTCGATTGAGCGAGACTGGTTGATATCCAGGGCGACACCCTCAGGCTTACCTTCAAGGATGTCGGTTAGAACGACTGTGTCGAAGATGTCATACGCAGCTAAACGCTGTGCTGTTGTGGTTCCGTAGAACCCTGAACCGATTACTGAGACTTTACCGTGGCGTGCCATGCTGCATTAGCTCCTTGTGGGATAAATTATGGGTGTTTGACGGATATAGCCTAATGGTTCGGGATAAACTGAAAGGCTTTGATAACAAAGCTAAAATTTGAGATTTAGGCAGTCATTTAGATGAAGAAACTTGGCACCGTAGGCACGCTCCTGAGGATATTTCCTTATGCGAAAAGTGCCCTACCCAGAGTGATTCTCGGCACCGTCGCCGCCATCCTCGGTCATATGTTCGCCCTCGCTATTCCGCAGTTCCTAAAGGACCTGATCAATGATCTAAATGACAACCCGAGCTTCACCATGTTGCTCTGGGCCGTAATAGCAGTTCTTGGCATGGGGCTTTTGGAAGCAGTCATGGTGCTTCTTAGAAGATGGTTGGTGCTAACACCTGGCACACACGTTGAAGCAGGACTTAGAAAGACCCTTTATGCAAAGCTTCAAGATTTACCGGTAGCGTTCCACGATAAATGGCCAAGCGGGCAGTTGCTCTCTCGTGTCACCGGAGATCTGAGCATGATTCGCCGTTGGCTATCTTTTGGTCTAGTTCTTCTGGTTGCCAACGTCTTCACCATCGTTGCTGGTTTCATAGTGCTCTATTCATATAACTGGATACTGGCAACAGTGTTCTTTGTCATGATGAGTCCACTTTGGGTACTTGGATTTAGATTCGAAAAGGACTATCACGACACAGCTCGCAAGAGCCAAGATCAAGCTGGGGATCTAGCTACTTCGGTTGAAGAGAGCGTGCACGGTGTTCGCGTGCTAAAGGCGTTTGGTCGTGGCGCATTCATGACCAACAAGTTTGCTCAGGATGCTCTAAAACTTCGTGAGACAGAACTGAAGAAAGCCAAGATGGTTTCCAGGCTCTGGTTCTTCTTCTCAACAATTCCTGACTTTGCTCTTGGGCTCTGTTTGATGATTGGTGTTTGGCAAATTGTTCAGGGAGATATCACCCCTGGTGTCCTAGGTGCATTTATTTTGACCACTCGAGTTCTGCACTGGCCAATCGACTCAATCGGATTCTTGCTGTCGATGACTATCGATGCAAGAACTGCTGTCGAACGTTTCTTTGAAGTTATCGATACCAAGGTTGACATCGCAGATCCAGAAGAACCTAAGCAGATTACCGAGCCTAAGGGTCACCTGGTATTTGAGAATGTTCACTTCAGATACGCTGATGCACCAGAGGAGCAACCAGATCTGCTCAATGGCATCAATCTAGAAATACAACCTGGTGAATCAGTTGCACTGATTGGCATTACTGGTTCAGGTAAGACTTCGTTGACTGCTCTTGCAACAAGACTCTACGAAGTTACCTCAGGTTCAATCAAACTCGAT
This sequence comes from Auritidibacter sp. Marseille-P8566, assembly GCA_945896925.1. GTDB lineage: Bacteria > Actinomycetota > Actinomycetes > Actinomycetales > Microbacteriaceae > Rhodoluna. Next base: position 3,541 of record CAMDEV010000036.1, on the reverse strand, counting down.
GGTGTTGACATCAGAGATCTAACTAGAGAAGACTTGAGAGCGCGAGTCGCAATGGCTTTCGAAGATGCCACCTTGTTCTCTGACTCTGTGAGCTCAAACGTATTGCTAGGTCGACCAGATAGCACTCAAGTAGAACTAGATCAGGCCATGGACATCGCTCAAGCTAGATTCGCCTACGAACTCCCTGACGGCCTTGATACCAAGATTGGTGAAGAGGGGCTCTCGCTTTCCGGTGGCCAAAGACAGCGTCTAGCTTTGGCTAGAGCTGTTGCTGCTCAACCTTCAGTCTTGGTCTTGGATGACCCGCTATCAGCCCTAGATGTTGATACCGAAGCAATGGTTGAAGATGCCCTTAGAACAGTTCTAAAGGCCACTACAGCACTTATTGTTGCCCACCGTCCTTCAACTGTTCAGCTAGCTGATCGTGTGGCATTACTGCAGGACGGCAAGATCGTTGCGGTTGGTAAACACAGTGAATTACTAGCATCCAATGAGCACTACAGATATGTAATTAGCAGCCTTGATGCCGCTGGAAAGATGATCGAGGTGAACAACTAATGAGCATGCAGGGCGTAAAAGACGAAGAGAAGATTCACCTAAATAAAGAAGAACAAAAGCGCATTAGAGCACGCTCGATGAAGCTTCTGGGTGAAATCATTCGCCCAGTTCGAAACAGATTGTTCATTAGCTTGGCTCTGGTTATCACCAGCCAAGCCCTTAGAGTTTCAGGTCCTTTCTTGATTGCTCTATTAATTGACCAGGGTGTTCCTGAGGCTCAAAAAGGCAACTGGGATCCGATGTATTGGATTGTTGGTGGCTATGTACTGGCCTCACTTCTAGCCGGTGTCACAATTGCTTTCTTCCTACGCTTTGCAGCGAGGGTAAACCAAGACATCATGTTTGGTCTACGTAAGCGACTGTTTGCTCACACTCAGAAACTCTCCATCGAGTTCCACGAAACATATACATCTGGTCGTGTTATCGCTAGACAAACTTCAGATATGGACTCTCTGAAGGAACTACTAGATTCCGGTGGTAACGAGATGATTGCCGGTCTGCTGTTTATGACCTTCACTGCTGTTGCTCTGGTAACAGTTGATCCAGAGTCATTCTTAATTATGTTGGTGTCTTTCATTCCACTGTTCTTCCTTACCCGTTGGTTCCAGATCAACACCAGAATCAACTACCGAAAGACCAGAGTTGCTTCAGCTAAGTTGATTGTTCACTTCGTAGAGACCATGACTGGTATCCGTGCTGTCAAGGCTTTCCGCAAGGAGAAGAGAAACGAAGAAACCTATAAAGGCTTGGTTGAGGATTACAGATCGGTCAACGCTAAGGTAATTCAACTCTTTGGTATCTATGACCCAGGTTTGATCATGATTGGAAACATCACTGTTGCCTTCGTACTGCTTTGGGGTGGTTGGCGAGTAATGCAGGGTGATCTTGGAATCGGTGTTTTGATTTCTTGTATTTTGTATGCACGTAGCTTCTATGAGCCAATGGAAAACATTGCGATGTTCTATAACTCATACCAGTCAGCTAACTCGGCCCTAGAGAAGATCTCTGGTGTTCTAGAAGAAGAGCCATCTGTCGCTGAAGCTAAGAACCCAACTCCACTAGCGCCAACCAAGGGCCATCTCCAGTTCAGGGACGTTCAGTTTGCCTATTCCAACGGCAAGGTGGTGCTACCTAATTTCAACCTAGATATTCCAGCTGGTCAAACTATTGCTCTGGTTGGAACTACCGGTGCAGGTAAATCAACAATGGCTAAGTTGATTTCTCGTTTCTATGACCCAAGCACTGGTTCGGTTGAGCTAGATGGTGTGAACCTTAGAGAACTTGCTGATGATGACTTACGAAAGGCCATAGTCCTAGTTACTCAAGAGGCTTACCTGTTTAGTGGATCTGTCGCAGAAAACATTTCGCTAGGAAAGCCGGGTGCTTCTCTTGAAGAGATTCAGAATGCTGCTAAAGCGGTTGGAGCTCACGAGTTCATCCTGAGTTTGCCTGATGGCTATGACACCGATGTGAATAAGCGAGGTGGAAGAGTCTCAGCTGGTCAAAGACAGTTGATCTCTTTCGCCAGAGCCTTCATTGCCGACCCAACAGTTCTAATCCTCGATGAGGCAACCAGCTCACTGGATATCCCAGGTGAGCGTATGGTGCAACGAGGACTGCAGACTCTATTGGCTGGCAGAACTGCAATCATTATTGCTCACCGTCTATCAACTGTTTCCATTGCTAACCGAGTGATAGTCATGGAGCACGGTCAGATGATTGAAGATGACACCCCAGCTAAGTTGATTGCTGGGACGGGTAAGTTCTCCAAGATGCATAAGGCTTGGCGGGATTCTCTCGTCTAGGCTAGTAGTAACCAATCACCACTAAATCAGAAGGCACCACTATGGAAAAAATCAAGGTAGTCGGCAAGGTCGTTGAGCTTGACGGCGATGAAATGACCCGCATTATTTGGCAGAATATCAAAGACTCTTTGATCTTGCCTTTCCTAGATGTTGACCTTGAATACTACGACCTATCAATCGAGCACAGAGATGCTACCGATGATCAGGTAACCATTGATGCAGCTAATGCAATCAAGACCCACGGTGTTGGTGTTAAGTGTGCGACTATTACCCCCGATGAGGCTCGCGTTACAGAGTTCAGCCTGAAGAAGATGTGGAAGTCTCCTAACGGAACTATCCGTAACATCCTTGATGGTGTTGTCTTCCGTGAACCGATCATCATCTCAAACGTGCCAAGACTGGTTCCTGGTTGGACCAAGCCGATTATCATCGGTCGTCACGCTCACGGAGATCAATACAAGGCAACCGACTTCAAGGTTCCAGGTGCAGGGCGAGTAACAATGACCTGGGCTCCAGCCGATGGTTCTGAGCCAACCACCATGACTGTTGCTGACTATCCAGAGCACGGTGGAGTTGCGATGGGTATGTATAACTACATGGACTCAATCCGTGACTTTGCTAGAGCATCATTCAACTACGGTCTTGCTCGTAATTACCCGGTTTACCTGTCAACCAAGAACACAATCTTGAAGGCTTACGATGGTGCATTCAAAGATGCTTTCCAGGAAGTGTTCGATGCAGAATACAAGTCAAAGTTCGAAGCTGCTGGTTTGACTTATGAACACCGTCTAATCGATGACATGGTTGCTGCCGCATTGAAGTGGGAAGGTGGCTACGTCTGGGCATGTAAGAACTATGACGGTGACGTTCAGTCTGACACTGTTGCTCAAGGCTTTGGTTCACTTGGTCTAATGACATCAGTGCTTACTACTCCTGATGGTAAGACCTGTCTTGCTGAAGCCGCTCACGGAACTGTTACCCGTCACTACCGTGACTGGCAAGCAGGTAAGAAGACTTCAACTAACCCAATCGCTTCTATCTACGCTTGGACTCGTGCGCTTATGCACAGAGCAAAACTAGACAATACTCCTGATGTTCTAAGATTCGCTGAGACTCTAGAGGATGTCGTTATCAAGACCGTTGAGTCAGGCAACATGACTAAAGATCTAGCTGCTCTA
>CAMDEV010000035.1 GCA_945896925.1 Auritidibacter sp. Marseille-P8566 | reverse complement strand
AGGTGTGCCTTGCTAGTAAATAGCCTGTTTATGGTGTTTTCTAAAAGCATGACCGAACCAAACAGTTCAGCACTGGACTCAACCCTTGCCTCTTTAGAGTTTCAAAGAAGCACGATGGCGGCAAAACTCAACTGGCTGAGGGCTGGAGTTCTAGGCGCAAACGATGGAATCATGTCCACATCTGGACTAATCCTCGGTGTTGCAGCATCTCCAGGCGTTACCTCTGGCACTATCCTCATAGCCGGTGTCGCGGCTGTAGTTGCTGGATCAATTTCTATGGCTGGTGGCGAATACACTTCGGTAAGCGCACAGAGAGACAGCGAGAAAGCTGCTTTGGCTGTTGAAAGAAAAGAACTCGCAGATAACCCTGACGGTGAATTACGAGAGCTGGCTTGGTTTTATGAGCAAAAAGGAATCTCACCAAAACTAGCCATTCAAGTAGCACAAGAGCTCACCAGCCAAGACGCCTTGAAAGCTCACGCAGAAGCAGAATTAGGCATTGACTCAGACCATCACGTCAGCCCTACTCAGGCTGCACTCTCTTCATTTGTCGCATTTGCAATTGGAGGCTTGCTCCCACTGCTAGCCGTTATCGGACCTTGGACTGAATACAGAATTCAGGCAACCGTTGGTTCTGTTGTGCTGGCTCTTATTCTCACAGGCTTCGTTGGAGCAAAAATAGGTGGGGCCAAACCTGCAAGAGGAATCGTAAGAAACCTGTTTGTAAGCATGCTAACCATGGGAGTGACGTATGCGATTGGCTATCTAGTTGGAACCAACATCGCCTAACTATTCGCTTCTGTAAGCTCCAACTTTGATCCGGTATTCCTTGTAGACAAGTTCACCACTGAGCTGAGACCGGTGCAGCCCAAGTATGTATGCATCTGCTTCGTTTCGGGTTTCAAATGTCTCTAGAAAGACCTCACGAAGAGGTTTTGGGTTCACAGGGATTCCATAAACCTTGAAGTATTTCTTTGGTTTTGCCATCTGATTATTATCCCCAATCAGTGACACTAGTTCTCAATTGCTGGTGGACGATACTGGGATCGAACCAGTGACCCCTTCCATGTCAAGGAAGTGCGCTACCGCTGCGCCAATCGTCCAGGTAGTAAATCTTGGAGGTGGAGACGGGATTTGAACCCGTGGTTTTACAGCTTTGCAGGCTGCTGCTTTGGGCCGCTCAGCCACTCCACCATGTTTCCACGAGGCTTTTTGAGCCCGCTTCGAGCGGATGACGAGATTCGAACTCGCGACCCCAACCTTGGCAAGGTTGTGCTCTACCAACTGAGCCACATCCGCTTATCTCTTACGAGACAAATAGAACTCTAACCGATTTAGGTAAAGTTCGTCAAAGTTAAACCCCTGTGGCGCTAAATCAAGCACCACAGGGGCAGTAACTAAGTGGGTTTAGACCCGGTCGTTTCCGAAGGCATAGGCCTCTTCACCATGGACTACTGTGTCGATTCCAGCGATCTCATCTTCAGCCTTGACACGGAAACCTACAGTCTTTTCTATTGCCAAACCAATTAGGTAAGCAAGAACGAAGCTGTAGACAAGAACTGCTCCAGCACCGATTGCTTGCTTTCCAAGCTGCTCGAATCCATTACCGAAAGCGAATCCACCGGTTCGTCCAAAGACACCGATGAACAAGGTTCCTACGATTCCACCAACCAAGTGGATACCAACGACATCTAGTGAGTCATCGAAACCAAGAGCAAATTTCAAGTCAATTGCTAGAGCACAGAGTGCGCCTGCAACCAAACCAAGAACCATGCCCCAAACAGGATCGAGATCAACACATGCTGGAGTGATAGCAACTAAACCTGCGACCGCACCAGAGCCTGCTCCAATTGAGGTTGCCTTTCCATGACGCATCTTCTCCACGATAATCCAGCCCACCATTGCTGCAGCAGGTGCAGCTAGGGTGTTGATGAACGCGATTGAAGCTTTACCATCTGCAGCAAGCTCGCTTCCAGCATTGAAACCAAACCATCCGAACCATAGCAACGCAACACCAAGGAGAGTTAGAGGAACGTTGTGTGGCTGAGTGATTCCCTTGCTAAAACCGAAACGCTTACCAAGAACTAGAGCAAGAGCAAGACCGGCAGCACCTGCGTTAATGTGAACAGCAGTTCCACCAGCAAAGTCAATGACGCCAAGCTGAACTAACCAGCCATCACCGTTAGCTGTTGTATCAGGACCATAGTTGAAAACCCAGTTTGCAACCGGGAAGTAAACGAGAGTTGCCCAAATACCAGCAAAGACCATCCAGCCACCGAATTTTGCACGGTCAGCAATTGCGCCTGAAATTAGAGCAACGGTGATGATCGCAAAAGTTGCTTGGAATGCAACAAACGCCATGCTCGGGTAGTTGCCTGTCTGCTCACCAAGAGCGCCAGCTGTTTCAGCAGTTAAACCTATAGACGCTGTGTCAATACCAAACCAACCAGGAATTCCAATAAATGTGCTGCTGGCAGAGCTACCGAAGCTAACTGCATAACCATAAAGCACCCAAAGCACACCAACGAGACCTAGTGAGCCCCAAGAGAGCATCATCATGCTTACAACAGACTTGGCCTTAACCATTCCTCCGTAAAAGAATGCCAAGCCAGGTGTCATCAAAAGTACTAAAGCCGCGCTAATCAATACGAATGCGGTATTTCCTTGATCCATAATTTCCTCCAATAAGTTAGAGCCCAAACTGGGTTAGCACTAGAGTGCAGGAGAATTGTTTCCTGAAACACCTCTAAATGTTTCGGGGATGTAAAAAATTAGCCTTGCATTGCTGAAAGACGAGATAGCGAACGAAGATACTTCTTTCGGTAAGCCCCTTGAACATGGTCTTCTCTGAATACTGATCTCATATCCAAACCAGTGAAGTGGACCCGTATTCCAGCTTCATAGCATCTGTCGATTAGGGATACAAAACGCAGCCCCTCAAACTGGTCATCAATCTGATACACATCCTCGATAACAATGCTCTCGAACTGCTCAGCTACCTTTGCATACTTTGACTGATGGATAGTAGATAGAAAACCTAGTAACTCTGAAAACTTTGATACCAAAACTAGTTCATTGGATTTGACTAGTTCCTCTAATTTGCTCGCAGCGATCTCTCTAAAGTCATATTCGGCCTTACGGTGCCGGTAATCCTCACCATCGATCCTGCAAATGACGAACTGACTCGCCACAGACTGAATCTCTCGTTGGAACCCTTCAGCAGCGAAACGGCCCTCCCCTAAAGCGCTTGGAGGCGTATTTGATGTTGTAGCGAACCGGACTGCCTTAGCGCTGAGTTCTTTTAGGAACCTAGACATAATCATGGTGTCCCCTGGGTCATCTAGTTCAAATTCATCGATACAGAGCAGTTTGTATTTGGAGAACTGGGTCACAGCTTCAGCGAAACCCAGATAACCAATCATCGATGTGTATGCAATGAATGGGCCAAACAACTTAGTTGATTTAGCTTCGTGATACATAGATGCCAAAATATGGGTCTTACCGACACCAAATCCACCATCCAAGTAAACGCCTAGCTCACTAGAGTTCTTCTTTCCTATGGAAGATGCAAAGACCCGCGCCTTATCTAACGCCTCCTGCTGGGAGGTGAAATTACTATCAGGGTAATAGTTGCTGAAAGTGGCTGGCTCAAACTCTTTAGGTGGAACCAACTCAGCAAAGAGCTCTGAGACAGTGATGTCCGTCTTCAAATCCTGAATTGTTACCCGCATTTACGAAAGGCCATTCTCTTTGCGGGAATTATTTGGGAGAATAGTCCCACCGCTAAAACATTCTAAATCCAGCAGAGGCTAAGACATTGACTTATGAACTAGATCCCAATCCTAAATTCGCTCAATACAAGCACCCAGAGGCGTTGGTTTCAACAGAGTGGCTAACAGCGAACCTTGGCAAGCCTGGGCTCGTTGTTATCGAATGCGATGAAGACATCCTTCTGTTCGAGACAGGGCACATCCCAGGCGCAGTCAAGCTAGATTGGCATACCGAATTGAACCACCCAATTACAAGGGATTACCTGAACGGTGAAGACATGGCGGCCCTTCTTAGCGCCAAGGGAATCTCTAGGGACGACACTCTCGTAATCTACGGAGACAAGAGCAACTGGTGGGCGACATACGCTTTCTGGGTAATCAAGCTCTTTGGGCACACCGACGTACGCATCCTCGATGGTGGAAGAGCCAAATGGATTGATGAGGGTCGAGAACTCACAACTGACTCAACAAATCGTTCCACAACTGATTACCCAGTGATCGCTAGAGATGACAAAAACATTCGTGCATTCAAGGAAGATGTATTCGCTCATTTTGGAAAACCACTGATTGATGTTCGCTCTCCGGAAGAGTTCTCCGGTGAAAGAACCCACATGCCAAACTACCCTGATGAAGGCGCACTTCGCGGAGGCCACATTCCAACAGCGGCTTCAGTTCCATGGAGTAGAGCAGTTGAGGAAGATCAAACTTTCAAGTCGATCGAAGACCTAACTGATGTCTACATAAACAAAGCTGGTATTGGTGCAGCAAGCGACGTAATCGCATACTGTCGTATTGGCGAGAGATCTTCTCACACTTGGTTTGTTCTAAAGTATTTGCTTGGTATCGAGAAGGTTCGAAACTACGACGGTAGCTGGACCGAGTGGGGCTCCGCAGTTCGCGTTCCAATAGTCAAGGGTTCTGAACCAGGTGTAGTTCCAGTTGGTTTCTAACTTTGGTTGAATACACAGAGGCGGCTGCAGAAATCGTTGAAGCTTTCAACGAAGTACCAGCATCTTCAAAACTTGAGCTGTTGCTTGAATACGCAAATGCTCTTCCTGCCTTGCCAGAAAGATATGCAGATCACCCTGAACTTCTAGAACGAGTCGAAGAGTGCCAGTCCCCTGTTTACCTATTTGTTGAAGTTAAGAATGGGAAAGCAAACATATTTCTAACTGCTCCTGCCGAAGCTCCAACCACTCGAGGTTTCGCTTCAATACTTCAGATAGCTCTTGACGGGCAGAGCATAGGAACAATCACCTCTTTCTCTGACCAATTCATCCAAGATCTAAAGCTCTCAGAACTCGTATCGCCACTACGAATCAGAGGTATGCACGGCATGCTGTCTCGCATCAAACGTCAAGTTCAAGAGAAGTCGCTTTGATTGTTAGAGAAATCATTCCTGGATCTTCAAGCGTTGAGCTAGACCCAAGGACAGCGGATATTAGCGAGGCCGCTCATTGGTATCCGAAGACCTTTGGAATAAGGTCCAACTACGTAATAGACCCGACTGGACACTCAGGTTCTAATAGCAACTCGTCAAGCAGCGAAATTGACCGATACTTCTTACGAGTAATCCGATCCAACTCAGACCTCATCATTACGACTGGCAGAACCGCTCGAGCTGAAAAACTGCGCGCATCAAGATTCGCACCTCTGGCAATCATCACTTCAAAGCCCAACGACCTAAACATCCCCGCTACGGCAGATGAGAGCGCAAAGGTCGTATTTGTTTGCTCTCCAGAGGAACCCGAGACTAAGTATTCAAACACCATGGTGAAATGGCTCAAGATATCGAACGCACCAATTGCACAAGTTGTGCAAGAGATTCGAAAAGAACTCAACTCTGATTACACGCTTCTAGAATCAGGAATTAAATCTCTAAAGCAAATGGCACCTAGCAAGCTCTTGGATGAGATCTGCCTAACAGTCACGCACGCAACCACCAGAGAATTCGCAACAACGAAAGCAGAAGAGTTTGTTGAGTCACTTGGTGTTGTGAGTCAACTAATTCAACTTCTATATTCAGAAGACACCTGGTTCTTCAGATTCAAAGTTTCTCCAGAAAACTAGTTAAGGTCTTGTCGTAGAGCTCGGGATTCGAGTTCTTTAGGCGACAGTGCCTAGCTCCGTTAAACTCTTGTAACTGAACGTTCGTGTTTATCCTCGCAAAATCAACAGCGTCTGAAATCTGGATGTATCCATCATTTCGCGAATATAGGACGAGCATTGGAACGAGTGTTTCAATTGCCTTCTTGGAGAGACTGAGTTCATCCACAGCAATCTGTGGGTAACCTAATATTCTCAGAAGCCAAGACCTCTCTATTAATTCGCATACTTCATCTGCGAAAACCTCGGGATAACCGGCAAGGCCAGCCTGGAACCTGAGAGTGTTTCTGATATCAAACATCGGCGAATCGAAGAGCACTCCTTTAACGGGCGAGGTATCTGTAGCTCTCCTTAGGTATTGGCCACAAATCATGCCACCCAAGGACCAACCGAAGAGAATGACTTGTGTCGCTCCATTGTCTTTTGCGAATTCAACTGCCTGCTCAACTAGTTTCCACTCCGTAAGTCCCAAAGTTGATCTGCGTTGCCCCAGACCATAGGGTTTTGGATCAGTCCAATGAGAGATGGCCATCTGACGATAGCCAAGGTCATCGAATAGGGGGAAGTTTCTAAGCGTTTCGCCGATTAGGGTCTTACGTCCATGGACATGAATAACCCATTTCTTGCTGTCTATCTTTGTAACGACTGCTTTTGTGGCATCGCTCAAAGTTACGTACTCATATTCGGTGATACCAAAATGCTCAGGTCTCTCGCCCAACCAACCCGATAGCCAAGCACCTTTCGTTTCTCTAGGTTCACTTCCAAAAGTTTCCAGAACCTTGAACCACCGCCCCTCAGCGGAAGCATTTGAGAACTCGACTACGCAATGTCCTTTCCGGGAATCCCAGAATAGGGACTGGGTCCCAAGCGATTGGGTGTCAGCGTTATCAGGAAGTAGCAGGTATGTTTGGCCTAGTCTCATTTCGGTGCGAAGTATCGAGAACTCCCCTTTGACCACTGGAGATAACCACAGCAGGCGAAACATCGCGACGTACCTAGCGATAAAACGTTTCAAGAGACCTCCTGTAGCGGCGTGGCAGGGCTTCCTAAGCCCTCACCGCATTTAGCCTAGAACAGATGGCTCTATTTGAATTCCCTAACGAGGTCCCAGCACAATTTGCTGCAGCGACCATGGGAATCAACCACGACCTCCTAAGGGTTGAATTAGAGACCCACCAGATTCCCGCTCCAGAAAAAATTGCCCCTAACGCCTTAGCCTTCTCAACACATAAACCAAATCCGGCAGAAACTCCAAACAACCGAGCCACAGGTCGCATCGTGTTGCTGCACGACCCAGAGGAGTTCGAGACGTGGGGCTCTAACATGAGGGTCATTGCTTACGGAAAATCCCCACTCGAGATAGATGTTGCAGATCAAGATGATTACGCTCAGTATTGGTGGGGCACCCTTGAACTTGCCTTAAAGAATCATGGAGCCAAATACATCAACGGAGCAGGAACGATCACGAAGATGATTTCAACGGGTGTTGGTTCTCTAGAAGGAGAGCCAGTGCACAGCGAAGTAGAACTCCGAGCCTCATGGTCTCCAACCGATGACGACCTCGCTCCACACTTTGCTGCTTGGCAGAATCTAATTGCAGAAATGGCAGGTTTTCACGTGGGTGGTGAAGACGTAGTCAAGATTGTGAACGCCAGTTGACCGAAGAAACTACTGAAGTAGTCGAAGAATCGCAGGCAACACCGCTTACTAAATCAAGACTCCCCTATTACCTGGTTGAAACAGATGAGGGATTAGCTGCAGCTCTAAAGGTGATAACTGAGTCCCAAGATGCCCTGGCTATAGATGCCGAGAGAGCTAGCGGTTTCAGATATGGACAACGCGCCTATTTACTTCAAGTTGGAGTTTCTGGGAAAGCAATCTTTCTGATTGACCCCGTAGCTGAATACAG
>CAMDEV010000034.1 GCA_945896925.1 Auritidibacter sp. Marseille-P8566 | reverse complement strand
ACCTTGATCCAAGCAGCCAAGTTGAAGAACTGCATGGACTTAGCTTCTTTGTTGTTCCAAAGCGCTATCGCACCTAGAACAGTGAGAATCAAACTGAACACTTCGAAGCGGCCAAGCGCTACTGGACCACATAGAAAAATACAGGCAATCAGGAACCAAGCAGCTTTTGCTCTTTCCATCTTCTTACCCCAGCCAAGTAAATAAGCCAGTGTGAGCATGTTTAGATTCACGGTGATGAGGAACCAGCCTGACATGTAATCAGCTGGATTTGCATAGTGAGCCAGCCAAAGCGGGATCAGAGCAATAAATGGATAAACCCAAGGTTCATTGATTCCAAGAATGTTCTGGTGATCGATCATGCTGGTAACCCAGGCGGCGTAGGTGTATCGAACATCACCGAAGGGATCGCCGCTCACAGTTCCTAGTGCGATTAGAACTAGCTGGGCAAGTAGGGCAATTGCTAATACAAACCAAAACTTACGAGTAAGGGCAGATGCGACTGCTACTACTTTCATCGCCAACGAACTCTCCGAAACTGGCTCAAGGCCTTTAGTTTGATTCCCTGCTCAAGTCTAGAAGTGTTATCTCTCATTAGGCTGTTGCTATGGCTAAGTTGTTTGAACCCCTCACCATTAGATCCAAGACCTCTAGGAACCGCATCTGGATTGCTCCGATGTGTCAATACTCCTGTGAAGAACAAGATGGCCTTCCAAATCAGTGGCATTTGGTGCACCTAGGTTCTAGGGCTCTAGGTGGAGCAGGGCTGGTGATGACTGAGGCAACTGCGATTAGACCAGATGGGCGAATTAGTCCCTGGGATACGGGTATCTGGAACGATCAACAAGTTGAAGCTTGGAAAGAAACCACTGCTTTCATCAAGAAAGCAGGTGCACTTTCAGCTATCCAGTTAGCTCACGCTGGAAGAAAAGCCAGCATCTACCGTGAATGGTCAGGTAGTGGAGCAATAAACGAAGCTGAAGGTGGCTGGCAACCGGTGTCGTCAACTTCAGAAGGTTTCCCTCAATACAACACCCCAAGAGAGCTAAGCACCAAAGAGGTTAGAGAGCTAATCCAGGAATGGGCAGCAGCAGCTAAGCGTTCAGTTGCAGCTGGATTTGATGTGATTGAGATTCACGCTGCTCACGGATACCTCATCCACCAGTTCCTCTCGCCTATAACCAATAAAAGAACAGACGAGTTTGGTGGCTCTAAGGAAAACAGAGCTAGGTTCCTGATTGAGATTGTCAAAGCAATGAGAGAAGAAATCGGTGAAGAAATTCCGTTGATTGTTCGTTTCTCTGCAACTGACTATCGTGAAGATGGATTTACCGTTGCTGACTGTGCTGAAGTTGCTAAGTGGTGTGAAGAAGCAGGAGCGGACCTATTTGATATCTCAAGCGGTGGTCTGATTATGGGTGTAAACATCCCCTTTGGCCCCGGCTATCAAGTTCCGCTGGCAGAAGAAATCGCTCAAGAGGTTGATGCGCCTGTTGCTGCCGTTGGATTAATCACAACCGGTGAACAAGCTGAAGAGATTCTGCAGAGCACCGATATTGAAATAATCATGATCGGAAGAGCATCACTTAGGGACCCATATTGGCCACTTAGGGCAGCATTCGAACTAGATGTTGAATTGGATTATTGGCCTAACCAATACACCAGAGGAATGTTTAAGAAGTAGTTAGTCGCGACGAGTCGCGTCTTGAACTTCTCCAACTAGCTCCTCCAAGATATCCTCTAGGAAAAGTAGCCCGAGCAACTTTCCTTCACTGTCATAACTTGCCATCAGGTGCTGGCGATCTTTTTGCATAAGAGCCAGAGCATCTTCAAGTTCAACGCCACTTCCAATTGACTTCACAGTTCTGATTAGTTTTCTTTGAACTGGTAGGTCAGCATCTTCTTCTTTCTCATCGATGACATCCTTGAGGTGCAGGTAACCCTCGATTGAGCCAGATTCGTCAAGGACTATGTATCGACTGAAGCCATGTTTGGCGACAGCTTGTTCAATGATTCTCGGTGTGACATCAGAACTGACTGTGATTAGGTTCGCAACAGGAACCAAGATGTCCTTTACCTGCTTATCTGTGAATTCAAAGGTATTAGTGATCGCCCCAGTCTCATCGCTGAGCACTCCTGCTCTAGTTGAATGAGAAACGATGTCTTCAACCTGCTCGAGGGTGAAGGCGCTGTTGGCTTCGTTTGTCGACCTAACACCAAAGAGCCTCAGTATTCCGTTAGCTGTGGCGTTTAGAGCAAAGACCGCAGGCTTCAGTGCGATAGCCAATCCGTAAAGCGGTGGCACTAGAACTAAGGCAGCTCGCTCAGGAATAGAGAATGAAATGTTCTTAGGGATCATTTCACCCACCAAAACGTGGAGGAAAGAGACAATAAACAAAGCAACACCAAAGGAAACAGCAGCCTCTGCCGATTCAGGCAACCCTAAAGCATGTAATGGTGATTTGAGGAGTTCGTGGATGCTTGGTTCAGCAACTAGAAGAATAAGCAGCCCCGAGATGGTGACACCTAGCTGACAGGTAGCCAGAATTAGGCTGACGTTCTCCATGGCTTTGATTGTTAGCTTGGCGGGGGTAGACCCTGCCTTGGCTCTTGGTTCAATCTGAGCACGTTTGGCGGAGATGACCGCAAACTCAGCAGCAACAAAGAATCCGTTGGCTAGGAGAAGCACTACCAGAGCTAACAAGCCAGAGGCGATGCTATTCATTGGTTTCCTCCTCTGGAATCTCATCAGGGATAAAGCGAATACGATCTACCCGTCTACCTTCCATACGTTCAACTCGAAGCAGACCGCTCTCAATTCGAACTTCATCGCCAACCTGAGCCACTCTGCCCAACTGCGCCATTAGGTAACCAGCAATAGTTTCGTAGCTGCCATCTTCTGGAACTTCAATGGCTAGCTTCTCTAGAAGTTCATCTGGTCTAAACATGCCAGGGAATGAGAACGACTTATCTTTACCGCCCGTGATATCTAGCTTTGCCCTGTCGTGCTCGTCACCTAGTTCACCGACTAGTTCTTCAACTAGGTCTTCCAGGGTCACAATTCCTGCAGTGCCACCGTATTCATCAACCACAATAGCTAGCTGGAGTCCATGTGACCTAAGCACACCCATCAACTTTTCTAGCGACATGGTTTCTGGAACTCTAAATGGTTCCACCATTAGAGCTGTCACAGGAACTGAGTCACGCTTTTCTCTAGGAACAGATGCCGCAGCCTTAACGTGGACTATTCCAACCACATCATCATTTGATCCGGTAAAGACAGGGAACCTTGAAAACCCCGTACCGTGAGAAAGTGCAATCACATCTTGAACCGTTGATGATGCATCAAGAGATGACAACTTAGTTCTTGGGGTCATCACATCCGATGCAACAAGCTGGCTCAATGCCAGCGTTTTAGTAATCAGATCTGCCGTTCGCTGCTCTAGTGCTCCCAAGCTCGCAGACCTCTTCACAAGAGCAGAAAGTTCTTCTGCAGTTCTAGATGAGCTGAGTTCCTCTTTCGGTTCAATGCCAAAGGATCTCACAATTGCATTACCGGTGCTGTTCAATAACCAAATCAACCAACCAAATGTCCAGGTGAACAAAAGTTGGAATCTGACAACCGCTTTGTTGACCTGTAGCGGAAGAGTTAGAGCCAACTTCTTTGGAACTAACTCACCAATCAAAGTTGAGAACAGAGTGGCTATCACCAGAGAGACGGTAAGAGAGATCGCATGAAGTGTTGGACCTCTAAACCATTCACCAAGAACACCCATTTCTAGAAGGACGGTTAGCGATGGTTCAGCCAAGAAACCTGTTAGCAAAGTAGTCAGGGTAATGCCCAGCTGAGCACCAGAGAGATGTGTGCTGGTTCGCTTGAGAGCATTGATGCTCGGGCTAAGACCGCGTTCTCCCCTAGTGCGTCTACTCTCAAGCTCGGTTCTCTCAAGGTTTATTATTGAGAATTCACTGGCAACAAATAGACCAGTTCCTATCGTCAATAGAATGCCTAGGCAGAGTAATAGCCACTCGTTCATCGGTTACAACCTAGAAGAAGGGCGGGGTGGGGATGGTCTGAGTCCATATCCCTATCAGCATACCTTTGCTTTGGCTGTGATTGTGGAGGGTAATAAGGCTGTGAAACCTACTGTTCATAAAGAAAAGGTAGGCTTGTGTGGCACTGTTCGGGCGAAAAGTAAGAGGTGGTTTGGTGTCCGTGGACAATTCCCAATCTGGTCAAGAATTCGGGGCTAACGAGTGGCTAGTCGATGAAATGTATGGTCAGTGGCTGGTAAGTCCCGACTCCGTGGACAAAGAATGGCAGCCAATTCTTGAGCGCTACCACCAGGTCAAACTAGGCCAACCGGTTTCCCCAATTAATACAGCTCCAGTTGTTTCAACCCCACCAACTGTTGAAGCGACCCAAACTGGATCTGTTCCACTTGTTGCTAAAACCACCAGAGTCGAACCTAAGCCTCAACCTATTCCTGCGCAGGCACCAGCCAATACTGCAGCTGAAGTTTCTGAAGAAGCAGAAGACCAAATCAACATCCTCAAGGGAATGTCTAAGACTCTAGCTGCGAACATGGATGCCTCTCTAAGCATTCCAACTGCAACGAGTGTGAGAGCAATCCCTGCAAAGCTTCTAATTGACAACCGAATTGTCATTAACTCCCACCTTGGTAGAACACGTGGTGGAAAGGTCTCCTTCACCCACATCATCGGCTTTGCAATTATCCGCGCTCTAAAAGAATTCCCTAGCCAAAATGTTTACTACGAAGAAATTGATGGCAAGCCAGCGGCTATTTCCCCTGCCAACATCAACTTTGGTCTGGCTATTGATATCCCTAAGCCTGATGGCACCAGAGCACTGCTAGTTCCAAACATAAAGAAAGCACAAAGACTTAATTTCGCAGAGTATCTAACTGCATATGAAGATCTAGTGAAGCGTGCAAGAGACAACAAACTAACTGCAGAAGACTTCTCAGGCACTACAGCATCACTAACTAACCCAGGTGGAATTGGAACAGTTCACTCAGTACCAAGACTTACCAAGGGACAAGGTTGCATCATTGGTGCAGGTGCACTTGATTACCCAGCTGAATTCCAAGGTATGAGTGAAGAGCATCTAGCCAAGTTAGGTGTTAGCAAAGTTATTACTCTGACCTCAACCTATGACCACCGCGTCATCCAAGGTGCAGGTTCTGGTGAGTTCCTAAGAATTATTAACGAACTTCTTCTAGGTGAACGTGGTTTCTACGATGACATCTTCGCTGACCTTCGCATTCCATACCAACCCATTCGCTGGGCAACCGACTTTGATAAGAGCGAATCTGATTCAAGAAGTAAAGAAACCAGAGTTCAAGAACTAATCAACGCATACCGCGTTCGCGGTCATCTGATGGCAGATATCGACCCACTTGAATATCAACAGCGCACTCACCCAGATCTAGATGTGTTGACTCACGGTCTTAGCCTCTGGGATCTGGATAGAACCTTTAACACCGGTGGCTTTGGCGGTAAGCCAAAGATGCTCGTTAGAGATGTTCTAAAGATTCTTCGTGACACATACTGCAGAACTGTCGGTATCGAATACATGCACATCCACAGCCCTGAAGAGCGCATGTGGATGCAAGAGAAGCTTGAACGTCCATATGAGAAGCCAAGTCACGACCAACAGCTTCGCATTCTAGAAAAGCTAAACGAGGCAGAAGCTTTTGAGACTTTCTTGCAGACCAAGTTTGTTGGTCAAAAACGCTTCAGCCTTGAAGGTGGAGAATCAACCATCGCTGCTCTTGATGCAATCCTGCAGGCGGCAGCTGATGCCAACCTAACCGAGGTTGCCATCGGTATGGCTCACCGTGGAAGACTAAACGTCCTAACTAACATTGCTGGTAAAACTTACGGTCAGGTATTTAGAGAGTTCGAAGGTAACACTGACACCAAGACTGTTCAAGGTTCTGGAGATGTGAAATATCACTTGGGAACTGAAGGAACATTTACTGGCCCTAACGGTAATCAGACCAATGTTTATCTAGCAGCTAACCCAAGCCACCTAGAAGCAGTGAACCCAGTGCTAGAAGGTATCGTTCGAGCAAAGCTTGACCGACTCGATAAATCTCCGGCTGAATATCCAGTAGTCCCTGTTCTTATTCACGGTGATGCTGCATTCGCGGGTCAAGGTGTAGTTCCAGAGACTCTAAACATGATGAGTCTTCGTGGTTACCGCACCGGTGGAACAGTTCACATTGTGATTAACAACCAGGTTGGTTTCACGACCCCTCCTTCAATGTCTCGTTCAACTGTCTATGCAACCGATGTGGCTAAGGGCATTCAAGCCCCTATCTTCCACGTCAACGGTGATGACCCTGAAGCAGTGGTTAGAGTTTCACAACTTGCTTTTGAGTATCGCCAGACATTCCAGAAGGACGCCATCATCGATCTCGTCTGCTACAGAAGACGTGGACACAACGAAGGTGATGACCCTTCGATGACTCAACCTTTGATGTATAACTTGATCGAAGCTAAGCGTTCAGTCAGAACGCTATACCTAGAATCTCTTGTCGGTAGAGGAGATATCACCAGGGAAGAATTCGAACAGTCCAACGCAGACTTCCAAGCAAGACTTGAACAAGCATTTACTGATGTTCACGAAGCCATGTCTCAACCGGTTGAGCTCCAAGCTAGACCAATTGGCATTGGAACAACCGCTAGCGATAACCCAGAGTTCAAACACGAAAGCGCAATAAGTCGAGAAGTTGTTGAACTTATCGGAAGTGCACACAGCAACCTTCCACCAAGTTT
This sequence comes from Auritidibacter sp. Marseille-P8566, assembly GCA_945896925.1. Classification (GTDB taxonomy): domain Bacteria; phylum Actinomycetota; class Actinomycetes; order Actinomycetales; family Microbacteriaceae; genus Rhodoluna. The sequence goes on along the minus strand of CAMDEV010000034.1, from coordinate 1,127 downwards.
CAATGTTCACCCGAAACTACAACAGCTACTTGCTAAGCGAGTTGAGATGTCACGCGAAGGTGGCATTGACTGGGGCTTTGGAGAACTTCTAGCTCTTGGTTCACTTCTAGTCGAGGGTGTCAACATCCGTATGTCAGGTCAGGACACCAGACGTGGAACTTTCGTTCAGCGTCACGCTGTTTTCCACGATCGTGAGAACGGTCAAGAGTGGATGCCGCTTAGAAACCTAACTGCCGAACAAGCCAAGTTCTATATCTACGATTCACTACTCAGTGAGTATGCGGCTATGGGCTTTGAGTATGGATACTCGGTAGAGCGTAAGGATGCTCTAGTTCTTTGGGAAGCACAGTTCGGTGACTTCGCTAACGGAGCACAGACCATTCTTGATGAGTTCATCTCTTCTGCAGAACAGAAGTGGGGACAGCACTCATCCATTGTTTTACTTCTTCCTCACGTTTACGAAGGTCAAGGACCAGACCACTCATCTGCACGTATCGAAAGATACCTGCAACTTTGTGCTGAGAACAACATGACTGTGGCTCAACCTTCAACACCGGCCAACCACTTCCACCTTCTTCGCAGACAGGCATATGCTCGTCCTCGCAGACCATTGATTGTCTTCACACCTAAGTCAATGCTTCGTCTCAAGGCTGCATCTTCTAACGTGGCTGATTTCACTTCAGGTTCATTCAAGCTTGTGATTGATGACGAACGTGGCTTGAACAAACAGGCTGTGAAGCGAGTTCTATTCTGTTCAGGAAAGGTCTATTGGGATCTACTGGCAGAAGCAGAGAAGCGTGGCGATCAGCAAACAGCAATTGTTAGAGTCGAACAGCTCTACCCAACTCCAGTTGATGAGATCAAGCAGGTTTACGCTCAGTATCCAGGTGCAGAGCTGTTCTGGGTTCAAGATGAACCAGCTAACCAGGGCCCTTGGACATACATCGGTCTCTTCTTACCTAAATACATGGGTGGACAGGTTGCTAAACTCATTTCTCGTCCTGCCAGTGCATCTCCTGCAACTGGTTCAGCTAAGCGTCACGCTGCTGAACAAGCAGACCTAGTTGAAAGAGCCTTCGCCTAAACCCTATGGATCAGCCAAGACGCAACATCAGAATCGTCATCAT
>CAMDEV010000033.1 GCA_945896925.1 Auritidibacter sp. Marseille-P8566 | reverse complement strand
AAGAAGACTTGGTGATACCTGGTAGCTCACCCTTGTGAGCCATGTCGCGGAAGCGAACACGTGAAACACCGAACTTGGTTAGGACACCACGTGGGCGGCCATCGATAGCGTCACGGCTACGAACGCGTGTTGGAGATGCGTTGCGAGGAAGCTTCTGCAGACCTAAACGGGCCTCTTCACGCTGCTCGTCGGTTGAGTTAGGGTCAACCAAAGCCTTCTTCAGCGCTGCGCGCTTGTCTGCGTAACGTGCAACAACTAGCTTGCGCTGTTCGTTACGTGCAATCTTGCTCTTCTTAGCCATTTCTAGCGCTCCTCGCGGAATTCAACGTGCTTACGCACTACTGGGTCATACTTCTTTAGAACGATACGGTCTGGATCGTTACGACGGTTCTTACGGGTTACGTAGGTGTAACCGGTACCCGCAGTGGACTTCATCTTGATGATTGGACGGATGTCTTTGTCTTTAGCCATGATCTATTCCTTAGAACTTCTCGCCACGAGCTTTTAGCTCAGCAACAACAGACTCGATGCCACGTGCGTCAATAACCTTGATGCCACGGGCAGATAGGTTTAGGGTCACGTTGCGCTTTAGTGAAGGCACGAAGTATGTGCGCTTCTGAATGTTTGGGTTGAAACGACGCTTAGTTTTGTTCTGAGCGTGCGAAACAGCGTGTCCAAACTGCGGACCGGTCTGAGTGACCTGGCAGTAAGCAGACATCGTCTTCCTCCGTGCTAAAAATTGGTGGCAGGCAAAAAGAATATTCTTTACCTGATTTGTGGCTGACCCGAAGATTTCGGGCAACTACCCAAGTTTAGGGGTGTTTGGGTAGTGTGTGCAAGTCCTAATCTGACTTTAATTACTGCTGCACTTCCCACAGAGACCGAATATCTCAATCGTGTGAGAGACATCTGTAAAACCGTGCTCTGACGCAACTTTGCTAGCCCAATTTTCGGCCTCATCAGCTTCAATCTCAACGGCAACCCCGCAACTATTGCAAATCAGGTGATGGTGGTGATCTTTTGAGCAATCTCGAAAGAGACTTTCCCCGCTTGTGTTCACCAGAGAATCGGCTAAACCGTCCTTTACTAAGGCGTTTAGGGTCCGGTAGACAGTGGCTAAGCCGATGACTGTCCCGCTCTCAGTTATCTGCTTGTGCAGTTGTTGGGCTGAAACAAAGCCTTTGGACGTGGCTAGAGCCTGTAAAACAGCCTCTTTTTGCCAGGTTTTCCTTCTAGAAGGTGATTTGGCTTGATTAGTCATGCTTGATGTTGTGCTCTTCGTCAATTTCCTTGTGGATTTCTCGACGCAGTCTAGGGAGGATCATCTTCTTCCAAACTGTTCCGTAGAGAAGCCAGATTAGAATTACGTCTTGGATTAGGGTCCAACCCAGCTCAGCGATGATGTGGCTCGGATCAGAGAAGATAGCCCAGGCTTCTGGCCAAAGCCCCTCGGCGCTGTGTCCGGCTTCAGTTACGAATTGAATTAGTTGCATATTGGCCTCCAAGGCTTATTACTTGGAGTCTAGCCTTACTGATAATGAATATCAATAAGAATTAATCTAGAAGTAGAGCGGGTTCCTCAATTACAGAAGCAACATCCTGGACGAAGCGGCTAGCCACGTCACCATCGACCACTCTGTGATCGAAAGTTGCACCAATAGTTGTGACCTGGCGAACCAAGATCTCGTTGTCGACAACCCAAGGCTTAGGTCTAATTGAACCCAACGCTACGATGCCAACTTCACCTGGGTTCAGGATCGGAGTTCCGGTGTCAACTCCGAAGACTCCAATGTTGGTAATGGTGATTGTTCCATTCGCCATATCCTGCGGAGTTGTTTTACCCTCACGGGCCGTTGCTGCTAACTTCTCGAGTGCCATAGCGAGTTCCAGCATTGAAAGCTTGTCTGCATCTTTAATGTTTGGAACGATAAGTCCTCTCGGTGTTGCAGCTGCAACTCCGAAGTTCACATAATTGTGAACGATGATTTCGGTATCGGTCCAAGTTGAGTTAACTGTTGGGTTTCTTCTAACTGCCCAGATCATCGCCTTAGCCATAATCAACAATGGTGTTACCTTAACTCCAGCAAAGTCAGCACTTGCTTTTAGTCGCTTTACATATTCCATTGTTCTGGTCGCATCAACGTCAACAAAGATACTCACGTGCGGAGCAGTGAAAGCTGATTGCACCATTGCAGATGCAATTGCTTTTCTAACACCTTTAACTGGAATACGTTCTTCACGTTCACTCTTAGGTTCTGGTGTTGTTTGATTCTTAAAGACGCTCGCAACTTGAGCTGCTGCCATCACATCTTCTCTGGTAACTTCACCAGCTAAACCAGTTGCCTTAACTTTGGTGATGTCGACGTTCATGTCTTTAGCAAGTTTGCGAATCGGTGGCTTAGCTAAAACAGTTTCTGCCGTTGGCACTATTGCAATCAAATCTGTTGCAGGGGCTGTGACAACTGGAATGCTTGCTGTTGGAGTTCCAGTTGCTCTTCTTCTACGACTAGGTGCTGCAGATGAAACTCCATATCCAACAAGAGTTGGTTGTGGCTTCTCTTCGCTTGCTGCAACATCAGCGACAGTTGCGATTGCTTCTGTTACTGCCTGATGAAGTGAAGGTGCGTGACCTGCGTTAACTGCAGATGTTGTTCCAGAAACTGTCACAGCAATAATTGGAGAGCCAACATTGACTGTGTCACCTTCGTTCGCAAGAAGTTGTGTCACAGTTCCAGCAAATGGACAAGGTAGTTCAACTAAAGACTTTGCGGTTTCAATTTCAACGATGATCTGGTTAACAGAAACGGTGTCACCGACTTGAACTTTCCAGGTGACAATTTCTGCTTCGGTAAGACCTTCACCGACGTCAGGCAAATCAAAGTATGCAAGTTGAGACATATTCATTCCGCCTTAGTAAGCCAACACTCGATCGACCGCTTCCATAATGCGGTCTGCGTCAGGTAGGTAAAGTTCTTCAAGTTTGGCTGCTGGGTAAGGAACATCAAAACCACCAACACGAAGCACAGGTGCTTCTAGGAAGTAGAAGCAGAGTTCTGCAATCTTTGCTGCAATCTCAGAAGAGACGCTCACAAATGTTCCAGCCTCGTGAGCAACAATCAATCTTCCGGTTCGCTTAACTGATTCAACAATGTGGTTGAAATCAATCGGTGAAATAGAACGAATATCAATTACCTCTAGGTTGATTCCTTCAGCTGCTGCAACCTCTGCTGCCTGTAAAGCTGTGACAACCATCGGGCCATAGGTCACAAGAGTCACATCGTTACCGCTTCTCAAAGTGGTGGCTGAGTGCAGTGGCTGCGGTGCCTCATCAAGGTTTACCTGGCCCTTTTGCCAATAGCGGCGCTTCGGTTCGAAGAACAGCACCGGGTCTCTAGACTCAATGGCCTGCTGGATCATCCAGTATGCATCGTTCGGATTGCTAGGGCTAACTACTCGAAGACCTGCAGTGTGAGCGAAGTATGCCTCTGGGCTTTCACTGTGATGTTCAACAGCACCAATGCCACCACCGTACGGAACCCGGATCACAACTGGCATCTGCATGAAGCCTTCGCTTCGGTTCGTTAGCTTGGCAAGTTGAGAAACAATCTGATTGAAGGCCGGATAGATAAAACCATCAAACTGGATTTCACAAACTGGTCTAAAGCCCCGCATCGCTAAACCAATAGCAGTGCCAACAATTCCAGACTCTGCGATTGGTGAATTAAATATTCTCTTCTCACCAAATTCATCCAGCAGACCTTCGGTAACTCGGAACACTCCACCAAGACGAGCAACGTCTTCACCAAAAACTAAAACCTTTTCATCTGCACGCATTGACTTAGCAAGACCTGCATTGATTGCTTTTGCAATCGATAATTCAACAGAGTTACTCATTAGCGAGTTCCTCCATAACTAACATCTCCATCACCGGCAGGTGGTGGTGTGTGACCATCGAGAGCAGCTTCATAGTTTTGCAACCACGCACGCTGTTCTTCAACCAGTGGATGAGGCTCAGAGTAAACATGATCAAACATGCCCTCAAGTGGAGGTTCTGCTAAAGCAAAAGTCGCTTCACGAATCTCAGTCGCAAGTGCATCTCCCGCAACGGCCACTTCATCAAAGAAGTCTTGTCCGATACCTTGCTTACGCAAGAACTTTTCAAAACGCACAATTGGATCTCTTGCTTGCCAGTATGCAACTTCATCAGCATCACGATATTTAGAAGGATCATCGCTAGTGGTGTGTGCACCAATGCGATAAGTCAGAGCTTCAATAAGTGTTGGGCCTAGACCACTTCTAGCATCATCCATGTGTTTCTTGGTAACTGCAAAACATGCAAGCACGTCATTACCATCAACACGAATTCCTGGAACACCAAAACCTTCACCACGCTTATAGAGCGGAACTGTTGTTTGTGTTCCAACTGGAGATGAGATGGCCCACTGGTTGTTTTGACAGAAAAATACCTGAGGCGTTTTGTTTGTTGATGCAAACAAGAGAGCTTCGCTGATGTCACCTTCGGCAGTTGCACCATCACCGAAATATGCAATCACTGCTAGATCGTTTTCTGGATCTCCAGTGCCAACGCGTCCTTCGAAGTTCAAACCCATTGCGTAACCCGTTGCATGTAGTGCTTGAGTTCCTAGAACAATTGCGTACAAATGGAATCTTGTTTCGTGTGGATTCCATCCACCGTGATTAACACCTCGATACATCTTCACAATTGACATCAGGTCAACACCGTGAGTGATTGCAACACCGTGCTCACGATAAGAAGGGAAGATGTGATCGTTAGGTCCAACCCCATAACCAGAACCGATTTGTGCAGCCTCTTGACCGATAGCTGGAACCCATAGGCCCATTTGGCCTTGGCGCTGTAGAGCGGTTGCTTCGTGATCGAAGCGACGAATGCGAGCCATGTCTCGATAGAACTTCAGGAAGTCAGCTTCTCTAAGGTCTCTAATCAGTTCGCCGTAAACAGCGTGCTCTTTGGGCACGCTGAAATCTCCATCTACGGATAACAGCTGCACCATTGGAATTTCTGGATTTTGGGCAGTCACAAGTACCAATTTACTTGACCCGTGGCACAATCGAACCATGAAGCGATTTCTAGTTAGCACCGTTCTCAATGCTTTGGGTCTTTGGTTGGTCTCCGCAATCATTCCTGGAGTGCATCTTCGCCCTTATGGTGGGACAGATCTACTCAACGTAGTTCTGACCCTCCTGGCAATTGGAGCCATTTTTGGTCTGATCAATGCGGTTATTGCCCCAGTGATTAAAATCATCGCTATTCCGCTATACATCATCACTTTTGGACTGATTTCCTTCGTAATCAATGGCTCATTGCTTCTACTAGTGGCTTGGATTAGCCAACAGCTAAGTCCAGACACCTTCTCAATCGATGGTTTTACCTCTGAAGGTCTAGCTATCACCTCTCTCGGGTGGGCTATTTTGGCAGCTTTGGTAATGAGTCTTTGCTCATTTATTGGCCGTGGCTTGTTCAAAGCAATGAAAATTCTCTAAACCAGCCCGACCTTATAGACGCTGACAGTACCCTCAACATTTCTGAGTTGATCGAGGGATTCTTGGCTAGGCATAGCTAAAACACCATCTTTTAGCCCGACATAGTGGACTTCAGTGTCTGGCTTGATGTTTAGAGATTCTTGTAATCCGACCAATTGAGCGGATTTAGGCCCAGAATCAAAGATGCCCCAGCCCTCTGTCTTAGGCAAGTAGAACCAGTGTGAGCTGTTTCCTGAGGCCAATGGATACTCTTCGTGGCGAATGAGCGCTTGACCTGACCAGGTTGTCTCGGTAAACCGATTCTTGATTATGTCAACACTTTCCGGGGCAAGCATCTGCGCCGGTGGAACATGCTGGCTAATCCCAAAAGGTAGATTCTGCAGCGGTCCTAGTTCAATAGCCCAAGAACTGAGCTCTTGGAACAACTTTGGGACATCAATTGTCTCTAAAACAGTGATCAGCATGGATTCACTCTCCATGTAGCTGTGTGCCGAGGTGATTAGGCCCTGTTGAAGGTGCCAGAGCTTGGCCATGATGAATGGCAGTTCAATTGTGAAAAGCGCTGCAGCCCAAGGCGCGGTCGCAAATTTAGTAGGCGTTAGTTCAGTCAGCAGGCTTACCGCCACTGCCCACATGTCTCTTGCACTTCTAACTAGTTCCTCGTGCGTGGCTACAAAGTTCACTGGAACCGGAGTAATCGGAACGGGTTTAACAAATGATGAGCTCATGGGATCAATCCCAACAACTGCATCTGCCACATCAATGACTTGAGTTGGTGAGAGAGTTTCTGCATTTCTTGTCGGCAGGTATCTGCAGCCGGGCCTCTCCAAAGAGCTGGGCTCGGTTGTGCATGTTCAAGGAGTGCAACGGTAATAGCTAAGTGGTTATTAAAAATATTCATGAACAAAGATTTGCTGAACTGGCTCTCCAAGATTTCAGTTCTGCTCACTTCTGTGCATAAATCAGGGCAATATAGATATGTGAGTAATCTTGGAAATCAACCACTTAGCCCTCTTGATGGTCGTTACCAACCTGCAGTTGCTGGTTTGGGTGAGCACCTAAGTGAAGCGGGGCTAAACCGAGCAAGATTGTTCGTTGAGATTGAGTGGATCATCTTCCTCGCTAGGAAAAACATCCTTACTACAAATACCGAGATTGATAGCGTGCTTGCAAAACAGCTGCGCGAGATAGTTCAGAATTTCAACCTCGAAGATGTTGCAGAACTTGCAGCGACTGAAGCTAAGACCAGACATGACGTTAAGGCAATTGAATATTTCATTCGTGAAAGACTTACGCAACTGGGTAGACCTGATCTTCTAGAGCTAACTCACTTTGCTTGCACAAGCGAGGACATCAACAATCTCTCTTACGCAATTACGATTCGTGATGCAGTCAGGAACGTTTGGCTACCAAAAGCGCAAGGCCTCGTTGAAAAAGTTAGAACCCTAGCAGTTGAATTCCAGGATGCAGCAATGCTTGCACGAACTCACGGGCAACCAGCAACACCAACCACAATGGGTAAAGAACTTGCTGTATTCGTTCACCGACTTGAAAGACAAATCAAGAGAGTCGAAGCAAGTGAGTATCTAGGAAAGTTCTCTGGGGCTACCGGCACTTGGTCAGCACACATCTCCGCTGCTCCTGATGTTGATTGGTTCTCTGAATCAAAATCATTTGTTGAAAGCCTTGGTCTAACATTCAATCCACTGACAACTCAGATTGAATCACACGACTGGCAAGCGGAGCTTTATTCTGCAATTACACTGTTCAACAGAATCCTGCACAATCTCTGCACAGATATCTGGACATACATCTCGATGAACTACTTCAAGCAGATTCCTGTCGCAGGTGCAACTGGTTCATCAACGATGCCTCACAAGATCAATCCAATTCGTTTTGAGAATGCTGAATCAAATCTTGAACTTTCGAATGCAATTCTCGATTCCCTAAGTTCCACTCTTGTCACTTCTAGACTGCAGAGAGATTTGACAGACTCAAGCTCACAGAGAAACATTGGCCTTGGTTTAGGTCACTCATTGCTAGCTCTTGATAATGCCACTAGAGGTTTGGGTGAACTAGAACTCAACTCTCCAGTTCTAGAGGCAGACCTTGCAGAGAACTGGGAAGTTCTCGCAGAAGCTATTCAAACTGTCATTCGCGCGGAAGTAGCGGCGGGGAGAAGTTCGATTTCTGATCCTTACCAACTTCTAAAGGACCTTACTCGCGGTAAGAGAATCGGTAGTGAAGATCTGATTGACTTTGTGAATGCACTTGAGATTAGTGAAGAAGCTAAGCAAAGACTTATTGTTCTAAAGCCGAACACATACACCGGTCTAGCTTCGGAGCTAGTAAAACTAATTACAAAAAATTAGAACTACTTCAGTCTCGGAGAACCAGGCTTAACATCTTCATCTGGCTTTGCAGCCCAGTTCAACACCACGAAGCCAAGCGCCACAAGCACAAATGTGCCTATTGAAAAGGCAAGGATTGTGTTGATCTCATCTACAGCTCCCCAAAGAATCAGCCCAACAAAGACTGCGCTAAAAAATGAAATTACAAGAATTGACCGCAGTGATGTCGCCGACTTCTTACTTGCCATTTTCTTCCTTTGCCCTAGGTGTCGCCAACCAAACTCCTCGCTGAACAGCAA
>CAMDEV010000032.1 GCA_945896925.1 Auritidibacter sp. Marseille-P8566 | reverse complement strand
GGGCCTATAGCTCAGGTGGTTAGAGCGCTTCACTGATAATGAAGAGGTCGGAGGTTCAAGTCCTCCTAGGCCCACCAGGAAGCACTCTCAACCGAGTGGGCTTCCGAATGGGGACTTAGCTCAGTTGGTAGAGCACCTGCTTTGCAAGCAGGGGGTCAGGGGTTCGACCCCCCTAGTCTCCACTCAAGTGGAAGAGGATCAGCCAGAAATGGTTGGTCCTCTTTTTCTTTAATCGTTATTTGTAACAGATGCACCGTGCCATAATTTCACTACGGGCAAGAAGGGGAGAGTCATGGCACATCGAAGAACAATTAGTGTGCTAGTTCTAGCACTCGCAGCGCTGAGTTTGGGGAGTTGCGCATCTCCCTCCGCCACACCTTCGACTAGCCCCTCGCCATCCGTGACTCCAACAGCTACGCCTACAGATGCCTTTGACAGTGAAATTCTTCTCGCCAACAACGAGATTGAAGAAGAGTTCCTGCGAGCGGCTCTCGACAGCTGTGAACTAGCAAAGACTCAGTCACTGGTTCTTTGGTCCTACGAAGAATCAGACGGCCAATTGACTAACAGCACATATTTCAGACCGGTAGAGTCCTCGGAGCAACTCCTGTTTCCAGAGAACCAAATCAGTACGGGCAGTGCTGGAGAAGACATTCAAGACCTGTATAACAACTACCTGCCAGCAATATTTGATCCTTGTTTGCTTGAGCAACAGGCCGCCCTGGCGGATGACCTCAATGCTGAACTTTTAGAGCACACTGTCGAACAGATTGGCACTTACGAATACGCCTGGTCTCAACATCAAGGTGGAGCTAACTTGGAGAAAATGTATTACACCGTTACCGATGGAATCATCAGTCGCTACTCAAAAGATAATGAATGGCCGATTGGGACCGAAGTCATGTTCATGGAATTCTCTGGAGATTTAGAGAGCAAATTTGTTGCAGCCTACGGTAATTAGCCAAGCACTAACAACGATGACAAAATAATCACTAAGGGAATCCATGAAACTGAACAAAGTATTAGCTATTGCAGCAATGACACTTCTGATAGCTGGCTGTGCAAACCCAAAGCCGACCCCAACTCCAAGCCCAACAGTTACTAAGACTCAAGCCCAGATCGAAAAAGACTTTTTGAAGATAGCAGAAGACTCCTGCGCTAGAGCGCAGAAAGACGATGTGCTTGAGCGAATGACAAACAATGTTCCTGAGCGAATCATTGTTCTATCTAGAGATCACGCATACAGGGATTACAGCGCTGTTTATGTTGATAACAAAGGAGTCGCTCAAGTCATCTACGAACTTGAACTTACTGTTTGTGGCCCTAGCTATCTGATCTCGATGCAAGAAGAAGCTGGCCACGACAACTCAGGCGATTACGAACATCACATCAAGCTCAACACCGACGGGACATACACGTGGTCCGAGCACATCCCTGGCGAAGCCGAAGGTGTCTTATCTACAAACATCTTCACTGTTGAAGACGGATACATCGTTGCCTCTAAAGATGAAGACCCTGCATATGACAGAACCATTGAGTATGGACCAATTACTGGTGAAGATCTTCAGGTTCTAAAGGATGCGGTCGACGCAGAGCTCTTGTATCTAGAGGAATAGGTTCAGCGTGGTGCTGGAATATTTCTAGTCACCGAATCTCTGAACACCGATCTTAAGATCAGCGCTGCCGATAAGACAATCAGACCACAAATCAAGATTGTGGCTCGTATCCCAAACGCCGAAGCAGCCAGACCGATTAGTGGTGAACCAATTGGGGTTCCACCCATAAAGATCAAAAGGTAGATGCCCATGACTCTGCCTCTGATGGCGTTATCGGTATTGCTCTGGACATAAGTGTTAGCGGAGATAAGGGTTAGAAGCACGCTCGCACCAAGTATTGGTAGGAACAAACCGTAAGTCCAAAAAGTTGGCAAATAGGCAGATGCCATCAACAGTGCTCCAAATAGTGAAGCTCCTAACATCACGTTTCTAGTGTTGCGATGTTTTTCTAAGCGAGCTGCAATAAGAGCGCCGGTAAGCGATCCAACCGCAAGCACGCTACCGAGGACACCAAACTCTCTAGAACCCATACCAAATTCATTGGTCGACATTAGAGCAATGAAGATTTGGAAGTTCAAACCGAAGGTTGTGGTGAAGAAAACAGTCAGCATCACAAGCAGTAGATCTGGTCGCTTAAGTACATACTCGAAAGCTTCTTTTAGTTTGCTTTCTCTGTTTGGTTTAGAAGAGATATGTAGTTCTTTATCCCTAATTACAAGAAGCGTAACAACCATCACAACATACGTTGCAGTGTTCAGTAAGAAGGACGGACCTGTGCCAAATTGGTAAATCAAGAAACCACTAAGTGCAGGACCAATTAGTCGTCCTGCATTGAAGTTTGCAGAGTTGAGGCTAACCGCATTAGCTAAATCATCTTTACCAACTAATTCACTGGTGAAGCTAACTCGTATAGGTGAATCAATTGCTGTGAATATTCCAAGCAGAAGTGCTAGTGCAAATACGTGCCACAAAACCACCGAACCGGTAATGACAAGAATTCCTAAAATCACAGAAGCGAAACCAGCGCCAAGGTTAGTTAGGAGTAACAGCTTTCGTTTGTTGAAACGATCAGCCAGTAGTCCTCCGTAGAGGCTTAGCAGCATAGCTGGAAGAAATTGGAGGGCGGTGACAATACCTAGGGTGGTTGGATCATTATCTGTTAGCTCTAGTACTAGCCAGTCTTGAGCAACTCTCTGTGTCCAAGTGCCTATGTTTGATAGGGCGTTAGCTGGGTAGAGTATTCGGAAATTGCGATGTTTGAATGAGCGCAATGAGTTGGACACTAATCAAATCTACCTTGCACTAGTTTTAATACATGAACCTTAGACAGATTGCTCTTGGTTGTGAAGACCTAGCTAGAGCACAAGATTTTTACACGAGACTCTTAGGCAAGGACCCTATTGCTGTATTTGAACAAGCTGGTTTCTGCTTCTTCGACCTAGATGGCACCAGATTGCTGATTGAAATAGGAGGACCAAAGTCTCTCCTATACATCGGGGTAGCGGATGTTAGAGACACTGTCACATCTCTAAAAGAGCGTGGTTTCTCAATTCACACAGATCCGCACATCGTCTTCCCTGATCAGGGTGGACTATTTGATGACCCAGGTAACGAGTGGCTTGCCTTTATCGAAGATTCAGAGGGTAATTTGGTAGGGCTAATGTCTCGAGAGAAGAACTAGTACTCATCAGGCTTATCAGGCATCTGCCTCATAGTTCTAAGCGGTGAGAACAACACAAAGCCAGCGCTAAAGAACCCAAAAACACAACCAATCCAGATGGTTGGCAACACTCCGAATACAGTTCCTAAAATTCCTGAAATCAAAGCACCGATTGGCATCGATCCCCAGACCATGAACCGAATTGAAGCATTCATTCGGCCAAGCAGGTGCTCTGGGCAAAGCCTCTGTCTAGCAGTCACCTGAGTGATGTTGTATGTGAGGGCAAAAAACGAAGTTAGGAATGCTTGCCCAGCCAATGGCACAATGGCCCACTCTCGGGGTATGTACCAAGCCAGAGGAATTAAGAATTGAACAGCACCAGATAGTAGTGCAGACCAAACAACTAGGGGACCTTCGCCTATCAACTTGATTAGCTTCGGTGTGACAGCTGCACCTAATAGCCCACCGATAGAACCGATAGACATCAAGATTCCGAAACTAGTAGCACTTAGGTTTAGGTTCTTTGGACTTAGTAGGTATAGAGCAAACATAGTTCCAACCACTGTGCCAAAGAGATTTGAGGTTGATGTTGTAAAAGAGATCGCTCTAATTAGTCTTTGATTCCAAACAAACTTCAAACCTTCTGCGATCTCACTCTTCAAAGGTTTACGATCTGTCTTAGGTTTAGGTACTTCCCTGTCTTTGATAAACCAGAGTGAAACAGCAGAAATAAAGAAGCTAGCCGCATCAAATATCAAAAGCACCGGTGCCTTGAAGAGGTTGAGTAATGCACCAACAATTCCAGGACCTGCAATACCCGAAATCTGACTTGAAGTCTCTAGCCGTGCATTACCAACGCCAATGTATTCCTTGGGTAAGAGAATTGGGATGTATGACTGATATGAAACATCAAAGAAGACAGTTGCAATACTCAGTACTGCACCAATGACAATCAGGTGATAAATGTTTAGAACTCCAAACATCCAGAGAATTGGTATTACTGCGACAGCAACCATACGAACTAGGTCAGCAACTAACATCACTCTGCGCTTGATCCACCGATCAACCAACGCTCCAGCCAAAAGACCAAATACTAGGAATGCAGAAGTGTCAGCAGCGTTTAGCAATCCCATTTCAAATTCATTTGCTTGCAGGTAGGTTACGGCAAGAACTGGAAAGGCTAAGCCAGATATTTGAGAGCCGACTACTGAGACAGATTGCCCAACCCAAAGCTTTATAAAACCTGGTTGGCGAAGTATCGAGTTTGGTTTATCCACCTGTTAAAACTAACAACCGCACCTCTAATAGAAGTGCGGTTGTCATTAGTTTGTTGTAATTATTTCTTGACAGCACGCTGTCTGCTGATGCCGATACCAAACGCACCGGCAGCAGCAACTAGAACGCCAAGAGCTGCAAGCGTGTTTGAAGAACTGTCTGATCCAGATGAGCCGCCAGCTGATGTGAGTTCAACATCGTTTCTCATCTCAGGAACACCAGTCTGATACATCTCTTCGCCGGTAAGAACACCATCAGCACAAACAGGCATGTCAATGCCGTTCTCATCGGTGATGACACCACAGCCAACACTTGGGTCAAAGCCAGGGTCTACTTCTTCGCTGAACATGCCCTTTGCGCAAACGTCAACAGAGTTTCCATCTGCGTCGGTCTGAGTCCAACAATCATTCTCATCAATAGCAGGTGTTTCTTCTGAATAAAGTGTTGGTTCTGGGTCTACTTCGTCGCTGACGATTCCCTTTGCGCAAACGTCAACAGAGTTTCCATCTGCGTCGGTCTGAGTCCAACAACCGTTCTCATCAATAGCAGGCGTTTCTTCTGAGTAAAGTGTGATTTCAGGATCAACAACTTCACCATCTTCTGCTGTGTATGCGATTGCTTCTAAAGTTTCAATGGCAACACATTCAGTCATGCTGTCACCATCTTTAGGCTCGAAACCGGCAGCACAAGAAAGAGCTTGTGATGCGCCAGCTGATAGACCTGAGAATGCTGTAACAAGCAATCCAGCTATTAGGAATTTCTGTAGTTTCATAAGTTACTCCCTTATTAGTTACTTTTAGGATACTCCTGAAATGGATACGAAGGGATATCGGTAGGCTGGGAATATCCCGATAAGAAAGCAACAATGACTGAATCTAAACTGCTGTGGTCCCAAGAATTCAACCAAAGAGCTGGGACAGAACCAGATTCTGAGATTTGGGGTAGAGATCTAGGCGATGGCACCAGCCATGGCATTCCTGGTTGGGGTAATAACGAATTACAGGTTTACACAGCCCAAAACGCCTTGATGACCGGTGAGTATCTAGAAATAGAAGCCAAACAGATTACCGACGGGTCAGCAGGAGAGGCATACTACGGTCCTGTCCAGTGGACTAGCGCACGTTTGGTTACCAAGAACAAGGTTCATTTCAAATACGGACGCATTGCCATCAAAGCTAAGGTTCCAGCAGGAGCAGGTTTATGGCCAGCTTTCTGGATGTTGGGTGAACCAATGGATACCCAAGGTTGGCCGCTAGCTGGAGAGATCGACATCATGGAATGGGTTGGTAAGACGCCACTTGAGGCTCTTGGAACTCTCCACGGCCCTGGATACTTTGGTGACAATGGTTGCGGTGGAAAGCTGACCGCTGAAACCCCATTCTCAGATGACTGGCATGAGTTCTCAATTACTTGGAAGCCAAACGAGATAACTTGGTTCGTTGATGATCAGCAGTATTTTCAAGCAACACCTGAAAGCGTTACTCCTAACCAGTGGGTTTATGAACACCCTTACTATCTCTTACTAAACCTTGCGGTTGGTGGCAATCTAGGTGGACCACTAGCCGCAGATCTACCGTCATCAAACAAGCTCTTAGTTGAATACATTCGTATCTACGAATTTGAAGGTTTTGGAGAAGTAATAAAATAAATCTCCCCATTCCAGCGATTTTCCACAGAGTTTAAGCGTGTTCCCGTTTAAGTGGATAATATCGTTTATGGATGCAAATGCATGGGGCTTGATCAAAGTCAGGTAGTTTTACAAGATGGTAACTAAGCAACAACCCGAACACATCGAATCCGCTTGGAACTGGTTCGTCTCTAAGTATGAGAAGCAGGGATACAGATCCCTAAACCAATTCGCAATCTCCACCGGAATGCAGAAATCTAGCCTAAGTCGCTATTTTCACCTTGAAAGAGAAATTCCTTCTGGAACTATCGGAAAGCTTTGTAAAGAGCTAAAGGTGTCTCCAGAGGAGCTTCTAAAGGCTGTTGGCGCTCTAGGTTGGCCAGCTAAACCTACTCGCTCTCGGAAATAAGCAAGTGTCTGCCTTGTTCAAGGAAGTCTCTATCTAAGTCATTTTTTGCCCAGAGCCTCAAAACGCGGGTAAGCACTTGCTCGTGAAGCACACCCTGGCAGCTCTGCTCAATGTCTTCTTTTGACTTACCCATTTGCAGGATTACCCTTAGAACACCTGGTTCCCGCAGCTCAAAGGCTGTCACGGTTGGGCCTTTCATGGCCAGTATTTCAATCTTCATGGTGCCCCCATTGGGATCGGCGGTAAATATCCCCGAAGGGGAACATCTCAAACATTTTATGACCCCCATCCGACATTTATCCTAAAGTAGGCGTCTTTAAGGGGATATTTGGGCATGCGAGAATAGAGACATGACTAAACACACACATGTAGCAACCCTTCATACAAACCATGGCGCTATCAAGGTCAACCTTTTCGGTAACCACGCCCCTAAGACAGTGGAGAACTTCATTGGCCTCTCTGATGGCTCAAAGGAGTGGACTCACCCTAGAACAGGTGCCAAGCACGCTGACACCCCGCTATACAAAGGTGTAATCTTCCACCGCATCATTCCTGGCTTCATGATCCAAGGCGGTGACCCAACTGGAACTGGTATGGGTGGCCCAGGTTACAACTTCGGAGATGAAATCAGCGAAGAGAACTTCAACGATTCATACAAGCTAGCAATGGCTAACGCAGGACCTGGCACTAACGGCTCACAGTTCTTTATTACTGTTGCTCCAACCACTTGGCTATACGGCAAGCACACTGTCTTTGGTGAAGTTGCTGACGAAGAGTCACGCGCTGTTGTTGATGCAATTGCAGCAGTAGCAACTGGTCAGAACGATAAGCCATTTGATGACGTAGTACTTGAATCTGTAACCGTAGAAGCTGTTGTATAACTAAGTGAGTCAAATCACAACTTGTTACAGACACCCCGATCGAGAGACCGGGGTGTCTTGTCAACGCTGTGAGAAATACATTTGTGTTTCATGTGCTACTCCCGGAGCTGTTGGCTTCCTCTGTCCAGATGATGCGAAAGAGCGAGTAAAGATACATCGTCCAACTTTTGCTAAGTCACCCTTTCAAGCTGCACCGGTAACAATCACTCTTATTGCTATCAACGTTCTTGTTTACCTCGGACAAATTCTCGTCCCTGGCTTTACAGATTTACTCTTCTACGCAAACGTAGGTCCTAACTATGACGCTGGAAGTATTCTTCGAGTATTTACATCTGGTTTTGCGCACTCTGAATCACAAATAACTCACATTCTCTTCAACATGTATTCGCTGTATGTCTTAGGAACAATCATTGAACCGATGATTGGAAAGCTGAGATTTACTCTTCTCTACTTGCTTTCTATATTTGCTGGTGGAATCGGAGTTCTTTACTTAGCTCCATGGGGAACAAGCGTTGTCGGTGCAAGCGGAGCAATCTTCGGTTTGATGGGTGCATACCTTGTATTACTTCGTGCACTAAAACTAGATGCAAGTCAGATGTATGTCTTGATCGGTATAAACCTTGTCATTGGTTTCTTACCTGGCATTGCATGGCAAGCTCACGTGGGTGGATTAATAGCTGGTGGAGCAATCGCACTTATCTTTGCAAGCACTAGAAGGCGTGAAAAACAATCTCAGCAAACAGCACTGATAGTCGCAGTTGTTGTATTTCTCAGTGCACTCTGGGTTCTCGGAAACGAGAGCCTCTCGCTGATGTAATTACTTCCAGCGAGTTAGGAAGCCAAAGCCAACCATCATCAGACCGAAGCCAACGATGATGTTACCTGCACCGATGTCAAAAGGAGTTCCTGCACCTAGCGGGAATAGTGTCTGAGAGATGTAGTAAACCATGATCCAGACCAGGCCGATAATCATTAGGGTTAGCGTCACTGGAAGGAACCAAGCTGGGTTAGCACCGTCTGACTTCTTGGAAACCTTAACTGAGTCTGGAACCTCAGGCTTGGCTGGACGCTTACGTAGGTTGGTTGATTTCTTCTCATTTTCGGACATGGGGTAATTCTAATACGCCGTATCGCCTAACAAGTTAGGCTTTAAAACCTAATGGTAAAGATCCTTGTTTTAGACAACTACGACTCCTTCGTCTATACCCTCAACGGGTATCTACAGCA